>JBFFFS010000169.1:0-6479 GCA_041557855.1 Roseobacter sp.
GCGGTGTAGATCATCGTGCGCAGGCGAAAGACGTGCTGCCGGATCGGGCGCGGCGGATTGCCTGCCTTTTCGCGCGGTTCGTCCGACAGCGCGAGATAATCGATCAGCCCGCGCGGCTTTCCGATCTTCTCCATCACCTCGTCGCAGGCGTCGATGCACAATGCGCAGGTGATGCATTCAAGCTGCTGGCCATCGCGGATATCGATGCCCATGGGGCAGACATTCACGCAGGCCATGCAATCGATGCAGTCACCCATCTCGGCCCCTGCCTTGACTTCCTGCGAGTGCTTACGTGGCTCGCCGCGCCAGTCGCGGTAAGCAACGGTGAGCGTGTCCTCGTCCATCATCGCCGCCTGAATGCGCGGCCACGGACAGGCGTAAACGCAAATCTGCTCGCGCGCGAAACCGCCGAAGATAAAGGTGGTGGCGGTCAAAATCGCGACCGTGATATAGGCCACCGCCGCGGCCTGACCGGTGAAGAGATCGACAAAGAGCGTCGGTGCGTCGGCGAAATAAAAGACCCAGGCCCCGCCCGTCGCCATCGCGATCAGCAGCCAGAGCAGCCATTTCGTCAAGCGCAGGCGCAGCTTACGCGCATCCATTTTCTTTTGGCGGTGCAGGCGCAGGCGCGCATTGCGGTCGCCTTCGACCATGCGTTCGACCTTGATGAAAAGGTCGGTCCAGACGGTTTGCGGACAGGCGTAGCCGCACCACACACGCCCCAGCGCGGATGTGAAGAGAAAGAGCCCCAGACCAGCCATGATGAGCAGGCCGGCCACGAAGTAGAACTCGTGGCTCCAGATCTCGATCCAGAAAAAGTAAAAGCGCCGGTTTGCTAGATCGAGCAGGACGGCCTGATTTGGCAATTCAGGCCCCCTGTCCCAGCGAATCCACGGCACCAGATAGTAAATGCCAAGGGTCACCGCCATGATGATCCACTTGAGATTGCGGAACCATCCGGACACACGGCGCGGGAAGATCGGTTCGCGCGCGGCATAAAGGCTGGGTGGTGTGCTCTGTTCCGACACTGGCATCTTTCCGGGTTAAGGGTTTGGCTCTGACAAAAGCAGAGCTGACCGCGGTTAGCTGCGCACCTCGCAAACCGCGGTCATAGGGAGGCGGTTTTACTCGCCGCCACCCAATTGGTGCACATACAAGGCCACTGCCCTGATTTCTGCCTCTGATAGACGTTGAGTCCAAGGGGGCATGACACCATAGCGACTGTAGGTCACAGTCTCCATGATCTTGTCGTAGTCTCCCCCATAGAGCCAGATCGCATCGGCGAGGTTAGGTGCGCCGATGTCCACGTTGCCCATGCCCTCTTCGCCGTGGCAGGCACTGCAGTTGTCGAGGTACAACTCCGATCCGGCCGTGACCTGGGACGCGTCAGCGGGCGTGGCGCCGGACAGGGTCATCACGTAGTTGGCCACCTGCGAGACTTCTTCCTGCGAGAGAATATCGCCGAAAGCGGGCATTTCCGAAAAGCGCGCGTCCGGATCGTCCTCGTTGCGGATACCGTGAGCAATGGTGGTGTAGATCGCCTCGATATCGCCGCCCCACAGCCAGTCATCGTCCAGCAGGTTCGGATAGCCCGACGCCTGAACACCGGCCGCGCCCGAACCATGACACTGAGCGCACCACGTGCGGAACACCGCGGCACCCGCGGAGACCGCGTAGGAGTTCAGATCCGGATCGTTGGGCACGTCCGGCAATTCGGCGCTGGCCAGCCGCATGTTGATGCTCTCGTTTGCCTGCTGCACCTCTGCGATCTCTTTTGCGACTTCACCGCGTGTGGTGTAGTTCAGCAGCCCCGCCGTGGCCGAGGACACTAGAGGCCAAGCGGGATAGGCGATGGTATATCCGATGCCCCAGATGATGGTGATATAGAAGGTCCAGAGCCACCAGCGCGGCATGGGGTTGTCGAATTCCTCGATGCCGTCCCAGCTATGGCCCGTGGTATTCGGATCGCCTTCTTGTTTCGGGGGTACTTTGGTCATGAGTTTTCCTCCTTGGAGGGCGCGGGGCGTTCATCGTTACGGAAAATCATCCGGGCGGTTTCTTCGTGGTCCTTGCGGCTTCCAGGGCGGAAAGCCCAGACTATGACTCCAAGGAAAACGCAGAACAGCAAAAGGAGCATCCAGCTATCTGCAAATTCTCTAAGCAGCGAGTAGGTTTCCATGCGGACCTCCCTAGCGGCTGGCGTCGGGCGTGAAGGTCGAGAAATCGACCAACGTGCCGAGCATTTGCAGGTAGGCGATCAGGGCGTCGGCCTCGGAAATGCCCGGCTGGCCGTCGAAGTTTCGAACCTGAGCGCCGGGATAGCGTTCCAGCAGACCGTCGAAATCGCTGTCGGGGTCGGCCTGCGCGCGAAAATCGGCGGAGGCCTGTTCAAGCATCTCGTCACTGTAGGGCACACCGACAAACTTATGCGTGGCCATCAGCTCTTCGATATGCCCGGGCTGTATCAGGGTTTCTTCCAGAAAGCCGTAAGCGGGCATGATCGATTCAGGGACAACCGATTGCGGATTACGCAGGTGCACCACGTGCCAGTCGTCTGAATAACGACCACCGACGCGCGCAAGGTCGGGTCCGGTACGTTTCGAACCCCATTGGAATGGGTGATCGTACATCGATTCCGCCGCCAGACTGTAATGGCCGTAGCGCTCCATCTCGTCGCGCATCGGACGGATCATCTGGCTGTGGCAGACATAACATCCCTCGCGGATATAGATTTCGCGCCCCGTCAGCTCCAGCGGGGAGTAAGGTCGGACACCCTCCACCTTCTCGATGGTGTTCTCGAGGTAGAAAAGCGGCGTGATCTGCACCAGCCCGCCGATCGTGACCACCAGAAAGCTGAGGATCAGCAACAGCGTTGCATTGGTTTCGATGATTTTGTGTTTGTCGAGGATCTTTGACATCTGTCCTCTCCTTATTCAGCGGGGACGACAGTGCCCAGCGACGCCTTTGCAGGGGCCGCGCGGACAGTCATCCACAAGTTGTAACACATGATCAGCGCACCGGAGAGGAACATCAGCCCACCCAGACCGCGCACCACGTACATCGGGAACTTCGCACTGACGGTGTCAGCAAAGCTGTTGACTAGGAAGCCGTTGGCATCCACTTCGCGCCACATCAGGCCCTCCATGATCCCGGTCACCCACATCGAAGCGGCGTAGAGCACTATGCCAATGGTGGCGAGCCAGAAGTGCCAGCTGACGAGGCTGAGCGAGTAAAGCCGCTCGCGCTTCCACAGTACCGGCGTCAGGTAATAGAGCATCCCGAAGGTGATGAGACCGTTCCAGCCCAACGCGCCGGAATGAACATGCCCGATGGTCCAGTCGGTGTAGTGGCTGAGCGAGTTGACCGAACGGATCGACATCATCGGCCCTTCGAAAGTGGACATGCCGTAGAAGGCCAGCGAGGTTACCATCATCCGCAGGACCGGGTCCGTGCGCAGCTTGTCCCACGCCCCTTGCAGGGTCATCAGGCCGTTGATCATGCCACCCCAGCTCGGCATCCAGAGGATGATCGAGAAGACCATGCCGAGGGTCGAAGCCCAGTCCGGCAGCGCCGTGTAATGCAGGTGGTGGGGACCCGCCCAGATATACAGGAAGATCAGCGCCCAGAAGTGGATGATGCTGAGCTTGTATGAAAAGACCGGACGTTCTGCCTGCTTGGGCACGAAGTAGTACATCATCCCAAGGAAGCCGGCTGTCAGGAAGAACCCGACCGCGTTGTGGCCGTACCACCATTGAACCATGGCATCCTGCACACCCGAGAATACCTGAACGGATTTCGACCCCCAGATAGAAACCGGGATCGAGATATTATTGACGATATGGAGCATCGCCACTGTCACGATGAACGAGAGCAGGAACCAGTTGGCCACATAGATATGCGGCTCTTTCCGTTTGATGATCGTGCCCAGAAAACAGGCGAGGAAGGCAACCCAGACGATGGTCAGCCAGATATCCACGTACCACTCGGGCTCGGCGTATTCCTTGGATTGCGTGCCGCCAAGCAGGTAACCGGTGGCCGCCAGAACGATGAAGAGCTGGTAACCCCAGAAGACGAACCAGCCAAGGTTACCCCCCCAGAGACGCGCCGCCGACGTGCGCTGCACGATGAAGAACGAGGCCGCGATCAAGGCGTTGCCTCCAAAGGCAAAAATCACCGCTGACGTATGCAGGGGACGCAGCCGGCCGAAATTGGCGTAGCCATCCGCCCATTCGAAATTCAGTGCCGGAAAGGCTAGCTGGAAAGCGATATACACCCCCGCCAGAAAACCTACGACGCCCCAAAACGCAGTCGCGATGACACCCGCACGCACCACGCTGTCAAAATATTCGTCATAGCGTATCGGCTCGATCGGTTCGTCGATTGACCGCAGCGTGACCAGAAAAAGCCCACCCGCGACAATCATGAAGATGAGCATGTGCACCTGATAGGCCAGATCGCGCGCATAACTTGCGGCAATCATTGCAAAAAGCGTGAGCAGCCCCAGGGCGATCAGCTTTGCATAGTTTAACGTTCCATTATTCATGGTCCGGGTTCCCTTCCGTCTTCAGCTCTCGCGCAGACAGAGTCCACCCGCGCAAATTCCCTGAGTATGGGGGCCTTTTCACCCGAAGGCACCCCCCGTTCTTTGATCTGTATCAAGGCCCGGAAAGAATTCCTCTGACGCGGATCAAGGGCGCACAGCCACGCCCGGAGTAAGGTATTTTCACCACTGCCAGAGAGGACCGCCCTATGGCCTATAAATCCATTTTTACACCGATGACCGCCTTCCAAGGCAATACCGAACCGCTCGACTACGCACAAAAGCTTGCGTCAAGGCTCGACGCGCATCTTGATATCCTCTGTCTCGGCCTCGATCAGACACATACGGCCTATTACGAGATGGGATCGAACGCGATGGTCCTGCAAGCCGCCCTGGAAGCCGCTCAACAGCGCGCCGACGAAATGCGCGACGCGGTAGAGAAGCACATGAAGGGTGCGCAGTTGCGTTACGAGGTTTTCAGCAGTCTCGGCTCATTATCCGGTCTGGGCCCGACCATCGCGTCCCGGGCGCGCTTTGCCGACCTGGGCGTTGTGGGGCTGCCCTATGCCGCCGGTCACCGGGGTGACGAGAGCCTTGTTCTGGAAGGGCTGCTGTTCGATGCGGAATGTCCAACCCTCGTGGTCCCGGGGGGCGCCACGAACACACAGCCCAAAAACATCGTGATCGGTTGGAACGAAAGTACCGAAGCAATCCGGGCGATCCGGGCCGCGCTTCCTTTTCTGCAGGCAGCAGACAGCGTTCATATTGCCATCATCGATCCACCTCAGCATGGTCCCGAGCGCTCCGACCCGGGCGGCAGCCTCGCAGTGTTTCTGGCCCGGCATGGAGTCGGCAGCGACATTCAGGTTTTGTCGCGGGGCGGTACGCGGATTAGCGAACGCCTGACCCAGCATGTCACCGAGATGGATGCCCACATGCTGGTCATCGGTGCCTATGGGCACTCGCGCCTGCGAGAAGCTGTTTTGGGAGGCGTCACCCGCGAGATGCTCGAAAACAGCAAAGTGCCCGTATTCATGGCGCGCTGAACGCGCCCCGGCTCAGCTGAGAAAACCGCCATCGCTGTCATCGCCCGCTTCTTCCATCAGGCGGTCGATATCGTGAACGATGACACGGCGCTTGCCTTCCAGGGCGATGACACCGTCCTTCTTAAGCGACGATATCTGTCGGCTGACGGTCTCAAGCGTCAGCCCTAGATAATCGGCCATCGCCTCACGGGTCAGAGGCAGATCAAAAACCACGCTGTTTGTTTTTGGACCCTGCTGCGCAATCGCATCGCGCCGCGCAATGATCGCCAGCAGGCTGGCAATTTTCTCGCGCGCCGTCTTGCGACCCAGAACCAACATCCATTCACGCGCGGCGTCCAGTTCGTCCAACGTCATCTCGAGCAGGCGATGCGCGATATGCGGTGTCGAGGAGATCATCTGCTCGAAAGGTTTGCGGCGGAAACAGCAGGTAACCAGGTCGCTGGTGGCTGTTACAGTATAGGAGGCGACGGCCCGGCCCGGACGACCCACAAAATCGGATGGCAGCAACAGGCCCACCATCTGAGTCCGCCCGTCCTCCATAGTCTGCGTCAGCGACGCAACGCCGGAGACCACGGAAGCGACAAAGTCCATCCGGTCTCCTGCCCACATGACGGTCTGCCCCGCGCTAAAGCTTCGGTAATACTTTATGTCTTCCAACAACGCGAGTTCATCGGCGTCACAGCGCGCGCAGACCGCGCGATGGCGGATCGGGCAATCTGAGCAGTCTTTAATCTCGGGTACCTTGGTATCCAGCATCAAATTTCTCCGCTTTTGATCTGTGTCAAAGCCACTCGTCATGCTGTATTTTTATCCTGTTTCTATGACACTGACATCCAGACTCGCGCGCATGGGGCTATTTGACGCAAAAGTACCGCGTTATACCAGCTACCCGA
>JBFFFS010000170.1:0-6424 GCA_041557855.1 Roseobacter sp.
ACGGCCATTTACGAGGGCACCAATGGCATTCAGGCGATGGATCTGGTGGGGCGCAAGCTGATGGACGGTGGCGAGGCCGCCTACCGGCTGATGGACGAGATCGAATCGGCTGCCGAAGCCGCCCGCGCGGTGCTGCCCGATCTCGCCGAGGCTGTCTGGCAGGCGACCGAAAGCCTGCGTGAGGCGACCGACTGGCTTGTGGCACAGAAGGATATGAACGCGCGGTTCGCCGGCTGCGTGCCCTATCTGCGTGCCTTTGCGCGGGTGCTGGGCGGGCATCTGCATTTGAAAGCGGCGATGGCAGCGCCGGAGGGCAAACGCACCCAACTGGCGCGGTTCTACGTTAAGCGGCTGCTGCCCGAACATGCAGGTCTGCTGGCACATGCGCAGGCGGGAACGGATGAATTGTTTACCTTGTCGGCAGGTGATATTGCGGCCTGATGAAGGACCAGCCGCCGGAAGGCCTGAGATATCCGTGGGAGACACCGCCGCCCGAGGGCGGCGCGACCGAGGTCGCGCCGGGGGTGCTGTGGATGCGGCTGCCGCTCCCGATGAAGCTGGATCACGTCAATGTCTATGCGCTCGATGAGGGCGACGGCTGGACGATCATCGACACCGGGTTTTCCTCGAAGCGCGGCAAGGCAATCTGGCAGACGCTGATGCAGGGTCCGCTGGGCGGCAAACCCATTCGCCGTGTCGTCGTGACCCATCACCACCCCGATCACATCGGGCTTGCCGGCTGGATGCAGGATGCGCATGGCGCGGAGTTGCTGACGACGCGGACTGCATGGCTTTTCGCGCGCATGCTGACCCTCGACGTGCAGCACAAGCCGGCCGCGGAAACGCTGGAATTCTACCGCAGCGCCGGGATGGACCCGGACATCCTTGCGCGCCGCGCGCAGGAGAGACCCTTCAACTTTGCCGATGTCGTCGATCCGCTGCCGCTGGGGTTCACCCGGCTGCGCGGGGGCGACAGGCTGCGGATGGGCGGGCGTGACTGGGACGTACACACCGGCAACGGGCATGCCCCCGAGCATGCGACCTTCTGGAGCCGTGACGATTCGCTGGTGATCGCGGGCGACCAGATCCTGTCCTCCATCAGCCCCAACATCGGCGTTTACGCCACCGAACCCATGGCTGATCCGGTGGCGGACTGGCTGGAAAGCTGCGAGAGGCTGGCGGAGCTGGCGCGGCCCGATCACCTGGTTCTGGGCGGGCATAAGCTGCCATTCACCGGCCTGCTGGTGCGCATGAAGCAACTGATTACCAACCACCACGGCGCGCTGGCGCGGTTGCTTGACGATCTCGGTACGCCGAAGGCGGCCGGCGACGTTTTCGCGACGCTTTTCAAGCGGCGGATCGGCGAGGGGGAGTACGGCCTCGCGCTGGTGGAGGCGGTGGCGCATCTGAGCCATCTGCATCAGTCGGGTCTTGCGACACGCGCGCGGCGCGGCGATGGTGCCTGGGAGTACCTGCGTAAGGAGTGAGCAATGGGCGAGGGGATCAAGACATCCTCAGAAGCGGCGGAAGCAGCGGCGCAAGCAGGCCTGCATGAAGTCCACGCCGACCCGACTGCCCCCAACGCGGGCGCGAGGCCGATCCCGAAGGCGATGACCGAAAAACCTTCAAAGTCGAAATCACCCGCGCAGTGGGCCTACGAGCGGATCATTCTCTACCTCAAGAACTTCGAAGAGCAGCTCGACCACAGCGAAGAAGTTGCGATGGGTTTTGTCGGCGGTGATGCCGGGGTGCTGCGCATCGAAGGCATGGGGTATTTCGACCCCGATATCGTGACGTTCTATGGGGCTGACGCATCTGGCAGCCGCACGCAACTGATCCAGCACGTCAGTCAGTTGAACGTGATGCTGCGGGCGCTGCCGAAGCCTGCGGAGAAGCCCGAACCCACCCGCATCGGCTTTCGCCTGGCGCAGGACCTGGAGGCCGAAGACTGATATACCGCCGCACCCGGGGCATTTCACCACATCCGCGCCGCCACGGCGTGACATGGCCGATCAAATCCATTAGGGATTCGCCAACAGTGCTAATCAAGGGAACTGCAGCGATGGCGGACCACAAACACGGCGAAATGAACACGGAAGTCCAGGAAAAAACCTTTGAAGGTTTCATGCGTTTCACCACGCGGACGGTGATCGTGATCCTCGTGCTGCTCATCGGTATGGCGATCTTCATCACCTGACACGCCGCTGAAACTCCGGATCATGCGGATCGTCGCTGCCCTATTGATGGTGAGCCTGCTGGCGGCATGCGCCGGGCCCCGGCCCAATCAGGCCTCGCCCGAGCGTGTAGCGGCGTCTGTCTATGTGCCGGAGGGCACGCCGCGGCTGACGCTGTTCACCGTCGTCAACAATACTACCGGCAGTGGCGGGCATACCGCGCTGATGGTGAGCGGGTCGCAGCAGGTAATCTTCGACCCGGCCGGGTCGTTCGAGCATGAAGACATCGCCAAGCGCGATGACGTGCTCTACGGTGTTTCGCCGGCCTGGGTCAAAGCCTACAAAAGCGCGCATGCCCGCAGCACCTATCACGTGGTGACACAGGAGATCGACGTGACACCGGCGCAGGCCGAGAGGGCGCTTCAGCTGGTGCGAAGCAATGGACCGGTGGCCGGTGCTTTCTGTACCAACTCCACCGCGTCGATCCTGCGGCAACTGCCGGGTTTCGAGGACGTGCAAGTGACCTTTTACCCTGTCAAGCTGATGGAGCAGATCGCCCGTCGCCCCAATGTTAAAACGGACCGGTATTACGAGAATGACGCGGGCGATGTTACTGACGGGATCGTCAGCGCCCAGCAAGGCTGAGCGCGGTTAGCCCAGCAGATAGAGAAGTGCGTAGAGGGTAACGGCCCCCGCGGAGATCGCCGCAAGCACGTTGCGTGTCCAAAGTCCGACCGCCAGCGTTATCGCCGCGGCGGCAAGCCGCGCCGGGTCCGGGTCGCCACCTGTCGCATCCGGCCAGAGAACCTTTGGAGCGATCAGCGCCGGGAGGATGGCCACGGCTGTATATCTCAGGTGCCGCAGCATCCAGGGCGGCATCTGCCGTTTGCCGACGAGCCCGATGAACGTGAAGCGCAGCATGTAGCTGCCAAGACCCAGCCCGATGATGACGGTCCACAATATGGTCTGGTCGATCATGACTTCGCCTTTCGGCGTTCAAGCATCACCTCTGTCTGCGCACCGGCCATCATGCCAAGCACGCCTGCGATGATGAGGCCCAGCGAGTAGGGCACGCCTGCCGCCAGAAGGCTGACGACAATCCCCACAAAGGCCGCAACGACATGGGCGGGGGTACGCAGCATTGGCGCAATCAGCGCGAGAAAGGTGATGGGCAAGGCAAAGTCGAGGGCCCAGCTTTCGGGCACCTGCGTGCCGACAAGCGCGCCGAACACGGTCGCAGCATACCAGATGGGCACCACGAAGAGACAGGTTCCGAAGAAGTAGGCGACCCGCGCATGCACCGGCATTTCCGGCTCCTTTTCGAACTGCACCGAGGCGCAGGCATAGGACTGATCGAGAGTAAAATAAGCGGCGAACGCGCGTTGCCATAGCGGCGCTTCACCCAAGTAGGGGGTCAGCGCGGCGGAATACATCGCCAGACGCAGATTGACCGCCAGTGCCGAGATCAGAATGATTGCCGTCGGCGCGTTCTCATTCATCAGTTGCAGCGCGGTGAACTGTGCGGCACCCGCGATAACGACGAGAGAAAAGAGAAGGGATTCCAGTACGTTGAGGCCTGCTTCGGTCGCCAGGACGCCAAACAGGAAGCCGAAGGGGCCAACCACCAGCGCGAAGGGGGTGCCATCTCTGGCCCCTTTCCAGAAGGCGCCTCTGGATTGGTGTGTTTTCGGTGTGGTGGTGGGCATCGGATGCTTTATAACGTGATGCGCAACACGTAACTCAGCCACCGGGGGGATGCAATTGGCCAGACTGGAAGACACCAGCGATTATCTGATCGCGCCGGACCCGCAGGCGGCGCGGCTGACGCGTCAGGTGGTGGGCACTGACCACGAGGGTGTCGAAATAACTGCCAGCGTGGTCGAGGAACGCCCGCTGACGATTTTCCTCAACGCGCAGGAGGTGGTGACCGCGATGACGATCGGTGACTACCCCGATTACCTCGCGCTTGGCTTCCTGCGCAATCAGGGCATGTTGAGCGCGGCGGACGAGATCACCGGTGTGGACTACGACGAAGAGCTGGAAACGGTGATCGTGCGCACCGCGCGCAAGACCGACTACGAGGAGAAGATGCGCAAGAAAACCCGCACCAGCGGCTGTGCGGTGGGCACGGTTTTCGGCGACATGATGGAAGGGTTGCAGGGCGTGCGCCTCCCGGCGAGCCCGGTGCGCACCTCTTGGCTTTATGAACTCAGTGCCCGGATCAACCGGACGCCCTCGCTCTATCTGGAGGCGGGGGCAATCCACGGCACGGTGCTTTGCCAGCAGAGCCGCCCGCTGGTCTATATGGAGGACGTGGGCCGGCATAACGCGGTGGACAAGATCGCCGGCTGGATGCTGGCGGAGAATGTCCCGGCGGCGGACAAGCTGCTCTATACTACCGGCCGGTTGACCTCGGAGATGGTCATCAAGACGGCGATGATGGGCATCCCGGTGCTTGCATCGCGTTCGGGTTTTACCGCCTGGGGCGTGGAGATCGCGCGCGAGGTCGGGTTGACCCTGATCGGGCGCATGAAAGGCCAGCGGTTCATCTGCCTGAGCGGAGAGGAGCGGCTGATCCGCGACGCCGATCCCGCCGCCGTGCCGCAGGAACCGCGCCGCGCGGGACGGAAGGGCGGGGCATGAAACAACCATTGGGCGTGATCCTTGCCGGCGGGCTGGCCACCCGCATGGGTGGTGGCGACAAGGGGCTTCTGCCGCTGGGGGAGGGCACCTTGCTGTCCCATGTGATCGACCGGCTGGCGCCGCAGGTGGCGGGGCTCGCGCTGAATGCCAATGGCGATCCTGCGCGTTTTGCCGATCTGCACCTGCCGGTGGTTGCGGACAGCATCGAAGGCTACGCCGGGCCGCTGGCCGGAGTTCTCGCGGGACTCGACTGGGCGGCGGCGCAGGGCGGTGACTGTATCGTGACCGCTGCCGCCGATACACCGTTTTTCCCTGCAGACCTGGTGCCAAGGTTGCTGCTGGCAGCCGAGGGCATGGAAACCCCGCTGGTCCTTGCCGCGACGCCGGACGAAAAGCGCGGGCAGGTGCGCCATCCGACCTTCGGGCTCTGGCCGGTGGCGCTGCGCGACGATCTGCGCGCGGCCCTTGTTGATGGACTGCGCAAGGTCGTACTCTGGACGGACGGGCACGGCGGGCGCGAGGCGCTTTTCCCGGTGACCTCTTTCGATCCTTTTTTCAACGTCAACACGCCGGAAGATCTGGCGCGGGCCGAGGCGATGCTATGAGACTTTACGGTGTGATCGGATGGAAGAACGCGGGCAAGACCGGGCTGATGGAACGGCTTGTCGCGGAGATTTCTGGGCGTGGCTTTTCGGTCTCCACGGTCAAGCATGCGCATCACGTCTTTGACGTGGACCAGCCCGGCAAGGACAGCTACCGCCACCGCGCTGCCGGGGCCCGCGAGGTGCTGCTGGCCTCGCGCAAGCGTTTCGCGCTGATGCACGAATTGCGCGAGGAGGAAGAACCGACGCTGGAGGAATTGCTGGGCAAGCTGGCGCCGGTCGATCTGGTCCTTGTCGAGGGCTACAAGCGCGACCAGCACCCCAAGGTCGAGGCTTATCGCGCAGAAACCGGTAACCCGCTCATTGCGCCGGGGGATACGACGATCCGGGCGATTGCCAGCGATACACAGATCACCTCGGACCGCCCGGTTTTTGATTTGAATGACACGCGGGCGATTGCGGATTTCATCCTCTCAGAGGTCGGCTTGTGAGCGAGTTCGACAGCTTTCTGGTGGTCGACTGGTCGGCGGGAAACGACACCGGCCCGAGCCCGCGCAAGGATGCCATCTGGGCCTGCGTTGCAAGGGAGGGGCGCGCGGAAGAACCGCAATACCTGCGCAACCGGCAGGTGGCGGAAAGCTGGATCGGTGATTTTCTGGCGGCTGAAACGGCAGCGGGCCGGCGGGTCATGGCGGGGTTCGATTTCCCCTTTGGATATCCCGAAGGCTTTGCCGAGGCTCTGACCGGCGCGACCGATCCCTTTGCCGTCTGGGACTGGCTGGAGGCACGCATCGAGGACAGCCCGAAGACCAACAACCGTTTCGACGTGGCCGGCGAAATCAACCGACGGATGACCGGGCGTGGCCCGTTCTGGTTCAATGGGCTGGCGGGTCGCGAGATCGAGGGGCTTCCGCGCAACAAGTCCGACTATCAAAATCCCTTTGCCGAAAAGCGGCAGGCCGAGGTGCGGGCCAGTGGGGCCTTTACCTGCTGGCAGATGGGCGG
>JBFFFS010000171.1:0-6399 GCA_041557855.1 Roseobacter sp.
CGTTCTCGATGCTGCTGAACCTCGCCAGCGTGTCCTCGGCGGAGGACAAATCGCAACTGTGGGGCTTCATCCAGCGCTACGCGCCCGACAGCAGCCCCGAGACGAACCCGGATATGGATCAGGCCGCCGGTTTCGCCGTGCGCTACTACAACGACTTTGTGAAGCCGAAGAAGACCTACCGGATGCCATCGGATCTGGAGCGCGAGGCGCTGGAAGACCTGCGCGACCAGCTTCGGGCCTATGACGGGCCAGCCGATGACGAGGCCTTGCAGTCGATCGTCTATGCCTGCGGGCGCGAGCGTTTTGAGCCGCTGCGCGCGTGGTTCACCGCGCTTTACGAGGTGTTGCTGGGCGCCAGCCAGGGACCGCGCTTTGGCGGGTTCATCGCGCTGTACGGGGTCAAGGAGACCGCGGACCTGATCGATGCGGCGCTGGCCGGGGCGCTGGTAAAAGCCGCCTAAGCCACTTGCCCCGGGCGGCGCGCGCCTTACCCTTTGCGGTGTAGCAAAGGAGACAGAACATGCGCGCAGGACTTCTGGGAATGTTGACCGGGGCATTGCTGGCGGCGGCGGCCTGGGCCGAGCCCGCGGATATCGAAGCGACGATCGACCGGCAGTTGATGGCCTTTCAGGCGGATGATTTCGAGACAGCCTTTACCTTCGCCAGCCCCACCCTGCAGCGGATGTTCGGGACACCCCGGAATTTCCAGCGGATGGTCACCGAAGGCTACCCGATGGTCTGGCGGTTTTCGGATGTGCAGTTTCTCGGGCTGCGCGAAGAGGCCGGTGCGCTGTGGCAACGGGTGCGGATCACCGACGCCAAGGGCGTGGTACATCTTCTTGACTACCGGATGCTGCAGACGCCTGACGGCTGGCGCATCAGCGGCGTGAAAATCCTCGATGCTGCCGATTTCGCGGCCTGAAGACTGATCCCAAGGCGCGGCTGCGCCGCATACCATGCCCACGTGTCCGCCAGCGGCGGACACGTGACTGATGTGGCCTGCCGGGCAGGCCACAAATATGCACCGCGTTAACCGCTGAACGTAACGCCCTGAGGCACCGTGACGGTGCTGTGAACCCGCATTAACCCGCTCTTGATACCTCTGGGCCCCGGTCGTGGACGCCCTGACGTGTTCGTGGCCTGCCAATTCAACAGGCGCGGCCCCTCGCTGGCGCGCGGACAAGGGTTATTTGCATGAACAAGGCGATTACGGACGGCGTGCTACTGATGCCTCCTGCATTTGCAGCGGGTCTGGATGTGTATTCGAGCGGCGATGGGACGCCCGGGTCGGACACCTATCTCAATGCGGTCAACGCGGCCTTTGTCCCGGCGGATCAGGATTTCGGCGGCTGTCTCGAACTGCTCAAGACCGATGCGACGCAAAAATTGCGCTACATGGGCGAGACGCCGTTGTTGCCGGGCTGCTACCTGCGGATCACCGCGCGCGTCAAGGCGGTCAGCGGCAATCTCCCGTCCGTGCGCATTGCCGCTTATGCCGGGGGCGCCGGGGGGCTGCCGGTCAGCGGTGTGTCCACGACCGGACCCAGCGTTACGCTGACGACTTACGGCGAGGTTGTCGAGGTGTCGGCCATCGTTGGCGCAGGTGTGCGGGGTGGGGTCGATATGGTCTGGGGGGCGGCGGCGCTCTACGGGCATTTCGGGCTGGACCTGACCGGAGCCACGGGAGGCGTGGTGCGGATCGACGATCTGGTGATCGAAGACGTCACCTCCGTCTATCTGCGGGATATGCTGGCGCTGGTGGACGTGCGCGATTTCGGTGCGGTGGGCGACGGCGTGACCGATGACGGCGCCGCTTTCGTGGCCGCCAATGCCGCCGCGGGCGGTGGTGAGGTGCTGGTATCGGCAGGCACGTACCTGCTGTCCTCTTCCGTCACCTTCGACGCGCCGGTGCGCTTCGAGGGCGTTGTCACCATGCCCGACGACGCGATGCTGCTGCGGCAGAATTTCGATCTGCCTGCCTATATCGATGCGTTCGGAGACGAGGAGCTTGCGTTTCGCAAGGGTTTTCAGGCGCTTCTGAACAATGCCGATCACGAAAGCTTTGATCTGGGCGGGCGCAAGGTTGCGGTAACCGGGCCGATCGACATGGCCGCCGCCGTGCCCAACAAGGCCAGCTATGCCACCCGCCGGGTGATCCGCAACGGGCAACTCGAGGCGCAGGGGACGACCCCTTGGGAGACCGAGGTAGTGACCTCGCAGGCGACCTACTCCGCCGACAGCAACAAGACGCTGAGCGGTGTGGTCAATGTGGCCAATGTTCCCGTCGGCGCGCTGGTCGAGGGCGTGGGCGTCGGGCGTGAGGTCTATGTGCGCGCGCGCAACATCGCCACGCAGGAAGTGACCTTGAGCGCGGCGCTCCATGACGCGGAAGGCACGCAGGTTTTCACCTTCAGACGCTTTCGCTACATCCTCGATTTCAGCGGTTTCGACAGCCTGAGCAAGATGATCCTCTCGGACATCGAGTTTCAGTGCAACAACGTGGCGAGCGGCATCATGCTGGCGCCTTCGGGGCTGATCTTCCAATTGCAGGACTGTTTCATCTCGCGGCCCGCGCACCGGGGGCTGACCTCGCACGGGACGGGCTGCCAGGGCATGCTGATCGACCGCTGCCAGTTCCTGTCCTCTGAGGATGGGCTGGACGTGCCGGACCGGGTCAGCATCGGCTTCAACACCAATTCCAACGACGTCAAGCTGCGCAACTGCCGTGCCACCAAATTCCGCCATTTCGGTCTGCTCGGCGGGGCCAACAACATCGTCGCGGGCAATCACTGCTTTCAGGGCGACACGATCGACAATGGTATCCGCAGTGCGGGGCTGATCCTCGCCCCGAGCCATGCCAGCAGCACCATCACCGGCAATTACATCGACGATTGTTTCATCGAGTGGACGAATGAGCAGGACGCAGCGCCTGAATTCAATTCCGAATTCTCCTTCTCGGCGCTGACCATCGCCAACAATATCTTCCTGTCGGGAGCTGTGGCGCCTTGGTTCAGCTATATCGTCGTGAAGCCTCATGGGGCGGGTCATTTTCTCAGCGGGGTAACGATCACGGGCAACCACTTCCGGTCAATCAACGGGGCGATCGACCGGGCGGAGAGGGTGGATACCTCCTTTGCCGATCTCGACTACAGCCGGATGAAGAACGTTACATTCAGTGGAAACTCCTTTCACAACGTGCAGGACGAGGTTTCGAGCCCATTGACCCTGCGCCATTCGGAAGCGGGTGCGACCGACACCTGGGTCGTGGAGTGCGCGGGCAAGCTGCCGTTCGGCGCGCAGGCGCAGTCGGCGGATGCGGTGGTCGCCCGTGGTTTGATCCTAGATGCCTCCTGCGTGGCGCGGCATGACATGCCGGCGGTGCTGAGTGAGCAGGGGCCCGCAGGCGACGCGGTGCATCTGCTCTGGCCGGTGCCGGTCACGGGCGAGGTGCAACTGACCTTGCGCATCGACAACTAGGCGCCCGCACCTGGCGTCAGAACTCGCGCCAGATCCCGATCTTCAATGCGGACTCCCCGCCACCTGCGACGGGGAGTTCGAGGCCGATCTGCCAGGTTGTGCTGCCCTTGCCCGGCGCGAGCAGCAGTGAGGGGGCGAATTTCACATAGGTCTCACCGTTTTCGAATGTGCTGAAAAGCTGCGCCATGACCTTGATGTGCGCGCTCAGGCCAAAACCGAGGGTGCCGTCGATCTTCAGCCGCTGCTTGGCCGGGTTGCCGGGTTGGTTGAACACCGCGTCGATATTCGCCCAGCCGTAGCGCTCCCCCCATTGCAGGCCACGCCCCCATGAGAGCCCAAGCTCGGCCGCTGGCAGGAACTCCCCGTTCAGATAACGTGTGCCAAGCCCCAGATGCAGCGCCCATTTATGCGCCCGGTCTGCGGGTGCCAGCGGCAGGCGCAGGAACAGGATGCCCGTGCCTTCCTGCTCCCCGTGAGGTCGAAGCCATAGCCGATGTCCGCCCCTAGCGTCATCCGCTCGCTTAGCCCGTATTCCAGGTAGGCGGAGGTGAAGCTTTCTTGATTTCGGTTGATCGACACCGACGAGGCGTTAAAGCTGCTGCCCTCGGCGCGCAGCCACGCGCCCGCCTGCGCCGCGGGCGCGCATAGCAGTGTCAAAAAGAGCGCCAGAGCAGCGGTTCGCATGAATCGGTCTCCCGGCCCGCATCATGGTTAACGGCGGTTAAGAATTGGTTACGAGGCGTGCCTGCGGATTTTCCGGCGGCGGGCGATGAAAATCCGCTCCGGCATCCTATTTGGCAAAGAGACGAAGAGATGGAGAGATGCCCATGACCTGCCGACGCGAAGCAAGTGGCGCGGCCACGAGGCGCAGCGGTAACGCTTGTGCGCGCCGCGCTCACGGACAGTGCTCATGAACGAGGCGCTGGCACTGGACAAACGGGCCGGACTGCCCGATGCGCTGCGCGTGCTGGTGGAGGCATATCCGCGCGCGCAGTGGGAAACCCACGAGAATTTCGGCGAACTGGTGCGTTTCTGGATGCAGCGGCACATGATGTTCCGCCAGTTGATCGATCTGTTGCGCCAGGACGCGCAGCGGTTTACCGACCGGCAGATCGACTTCGAGACCTATGCGCCGAGGCTCTCGCATTACGCGGGCACGCTGCTCAACGAATTGCACGGGCACCACCAGATCGAAGACCATCACTATTTTCCCAAGCTCATCACGCTGGATGCACGGCTGGAGCGCGGGTTCGATCTGCTGGAGAGTGACCACGACGCGATGGACGGGCTGCTGCATGGCATGGCGAACGGTGCCAATGCTGTGTTGCAGGGCGGTGAGGGAGGCGCGTTTCTCGATCAGTTGAAGGGCTTTGGCGACCTGTTGGAGCGCCATCTGACCGACGAGGAGGACATCGTGGTGCCGGTGATCCTCGACACTGGTTTCAGGGGCTGACCGCGCCGCACGCGCGCCGCTATGCGCCCGGCACCGGCTTGCACTCCCGGAACTCCTGCACCGGGTCATGCGCCCCTGACAGCGGGAAGCTCACTACCTGATCACCGAGCATGGCATGCGCCATGTCATTGAATTGCAAGCCGTTGAGGACGTTCCCGAAGCCTTTGTCCTCAACCGTCACGGCCCGGTCATCCGCGCTGAGCCTGTGGCGGTCGGTTGAAATCACCAGCCCGGCGGGCCCGTCGAAGCGCATGGCGAAGACGGGGCTCCATGCCCAGCGGTCCGCGTGGCGGATCGTCACCGTGTAAAGCGGCAGGGTCGGGTCGTAGGTCAGCTCGATCTGTGCGCCGTCGGTTTCGTGGGCCAGCAGGCAAGGCAGGCCGGGGGTGAATTCCCAGGCGCTCGCCGGCGTGGCTAGCAGCATCAGCCATACCGCAAGCCTCACGGGTCTATGCCGATCTCGCCGATCACTTCGATGCCGTCGGGCGTGTTGCGAATGACGAGGATTTCACCCGAGCGCGTGGGTTGCCCGGTGAGCGCGGAGATATTGACCTGATGGGTGACCAGCATCATCCGCCCCGTGGCCTGCGCGAGGATGTCGCGCGCGCCGGCGGTTTGCGCGTCGCGGGTGGAGCGGTCCTGAAAAAAGGAGTTGAGCGCGGGCGCTTCGGTGACGGGGCCGAGGCCGAGCAGGGTGGCGGTATCGCGGCAGCGGCACCATTGCGAGGTCAGCACCGTGTCGAAGGTGATGCCCCGGTCACGCAGCGCCTCCCCGATCCGGCGCGCCTGCTCCCGGCCCCGGTCGTCGAGGTTGCGCTGCGTGGCGCAGTCGTCCACATCGAATCCCGCCGGATCGCTGGTACCGGGCGCCAGCGCATGCCGCATGATCGCATGCGCCCCGGGCTGGGAGAGCGCCTCCCAGTCGTTGGCGAGCGCAAGGGTGGGGAGGAGGAAGATGAGGGCGATCAGGTGTCTCATGAGGCGTCAGATAGGGGCGCTGTGCCGCTTGTCCACCCATGGTTTTGCTGCGCAAAGCCAGCGTCCGGCTCTGCCCGGTGCATTGATACTCTGTATATCTGAAGTGACCTTGGCGGCTATTACGCCCAAAAGCCGCGCACTGTGCGCCCAGCGCTCGACACTCGCTCTAGGGAGTGCACTCTGGTCAAATATCGGTAGACTAGTTGCTATCTTAGTCTTGAGCGAATACCGCCCACTTTTCGATATAATATTCGATTGATGACAACAGAATTTCAGCCTCCTTAGTATCGTGTCGGTCAATTACTTTGCTAGGATTTTTAAGTACTTCGCGTATAACAGATACAGTATCTTGAAGTGCTTCAATCAAAAAGTCTTCGTAATACGCCGAGAGCATTGGTCTTGGATGAGCCAGATAGTCGCGAAATTCCTTGATACGCTTCAGCCCCCGTTCAGGGCGTTGTAGCTCCTCATCGATTTCCTTGGGCAAAACG
>JBFFFS010000172.1:0-6377 GCA_041557855.1 Roseobacter sp.
AGGCCGGTGGCGGTCGTGGCGACCCTGCCCGAACTTTTGCCTTTGGTGATCAGCGTGCAATTGCTGGCGGAGGGCGTTGTGCCGCTGCACGGGCTGCATGAGGCACTGGCCGCCGCCGAAGCGCTTGCCGCGCGCCAAAACATCGCCGTTCTGCCGCCATTGCCGCCGCTGCCGGATGTCCCGTTCAAAATGCTGTCCGAGGCGGCTTCAAAAAATCTGTTGACGGAATTCGGCGTGACGGTGCCACGCGGCACCAGCGCTCCGGCAGGAGCCGATCTGGCGTTTGCGGCATCGGAACTGACCGCGCCCCTGGTTCTTAAATCCTCGGGGCTGGCCCATAAATCGGAGTCCGGCGGAGTGTGGCTGGGGCTGGCGCATGCTGATCTGGAGGCGGCGGCGCGACCCATGCCCGGAGATACTTTTCTGATAGAAGAACGTGTAACGGGCGGCGTGGCAGAATTGCTGGTGGGCGTCCGTCGTGATGCCGCCCATGGGTTCGTGCTGACGCTGGCGGCAGGTGGATTGCTGAGTGAGCTCGTTCAGGACAGTGTCTCGCTTTTGTTGCCGGTAACCGAAGACGAGGTGATGACCGCCCTGCGCCGCTTGCGGGTCAGCCGCCTGATCGAGGGTTATCGCGGCGCGCCGGCGGGAAATATCCCGGCGCTGATGGCGTGCATCATGTCCGTGCAGGACTGTGTCATGGCGCATGCGGCGGAAATCTGCGAATTAGAGATCAATCCGCTGATCCTGACACCGGACCGCGCCGTGGCGGTGGATGCGCTGGTGGCGTGGGCAGAAGACAGCGAAGGGGAAAGGAGCGGCCAATGAACCCGATAAAGACCCGAAGGCAAGGTGCGATACTCGAGGTCACGCTGGACCGGCCGAAGGCCAATGCGATCGACTTGCAAACCTCGCGGCAGATGGGGGAGGTTTTCGCCGGGTTCCGGGATGATCTGGATCTGCGCGTAGCTATTGTCACTGGCGCAGGTCAGAAGTTTTTCTGCCCGGGCTGGGATCTGAAGGCGGCGGCGGATGGTGATGCGGTAGATGGCGACTACGGTGTCGGCGGGTTTGGCGGGTTGCAGGAACTGCGCGATCTGAACAAGCCGGTTCTTGCGGCGGTCAACGGGATCTGCTGCGGCGGCGGCCTCGAACTGGCGCTCAGTGCGGATATGATCCTTGCCGCCGATCACGCCACGTTTGCCTTGCCTGAAATCCGCTCCGGGACCGTGGCGGATGCGGCCTCGGTGAAGTTGCCCAAGCGAATACCCTATCACATCGCCATGGAGCTTCTGCTCACCGGGCGCTGGTTCGACGCACAGGAGGCGAAGAGCTGGGGGCTGGTGAACGAGATCGTCCCGGCGGACGGGCTGATGGATCGGGCTTGGGCGCTGGCTGAGCTGCTGGCTTCGGGTCCGCCGCTCGTCTATGCGGCGATCAAGGAAATCGTGCGCGACGCCGAGGATGCGAAGTTTCAGGACTGTATGAACCGGATCACCAGACGCCAGCTTGCCACGGTGGACAGGCTCTATGCCTCGGACGATCAGAAAGAAGGCGCACGCGCCTTCGCGGAAAAACGCGACCCGATCTGGAAAGGGCGATAAGGCGCGATTGCGTCAGATTAATCACAACCCATGCGCGAGGTAGGATGTGACCATGAAAATCCTGTTCGTTCATCAGAACATGCCCGGTCAATACCGTGAAATGCTGCAGTGGCTGACGGCACACCAGTCCCACGACATTGCCTTTCTGACGCAGCGCAAGGTGCCGCCGAAATTCGACGGCGTGCGGACCGTGATCTACAAACCGCACCATGTGCCGGGAAAACCGGCCTATGGGCTCTGCCGGGTCTGGGAGCAGGCGACCGGCGCGGGATACGGGGCCGCGATGGCGGCCCGGGCCCTCGAAAAGGACCACGGGTTCACGCCTGATATCGTGATCGGCCATGTCGGATGGGGGGAGCTTACGTTCTTCCGTCAGGTCTGGCCCGATGTTCCGATCATTGGGTTTTTCGAATATTACTATCGGATGGAGGGTGGCATTGTCGGCTTTGATCCCGCCGAGCCCGTCAAGGAGAGCAGCCCTTTCCTGATGCAGGCCCGCAATGCGGTCCCTCTGACCAATATCGAGGTGGTCGATATCGGCCAGTGCCCGACGCTCTGGCAACGCGACCGCTTTCCGCAGAGTTTTCACGACCGGATGTATGTCTGCCATGACGGCATCCGCACCGATCGGCTGCTGCCGGATGCTTCCGTATCGCTCAAGCTGTCGCGCCTCAACAGGTCCATCACGCGTGAAGACGAGATCATCACCTATGTGGCGCGCAATCTGGAAACGACGCGCGGATTTCACATTCTCATGCGAGCCTTGCCGCGCATCCTTCGCGAGCGGCCGCAGGCTCGGGTGCTGATCGTCGGCGGCAATGATGTATCCTACGGCGGCAAGAGCAGGCATCCCGGCGGATTGCGTGCCCGAATGGAGGAGGAGGTCGGCGCAGAGATCGATTGGGCACGCGTGCATTTCCTCGGGCAGGTGTCCTATGGCGACTTCCGAAAGATCATCCAGATCAGCCGCTGTCATGTCTATCTGACCATGCCCTTCGTGCTGTCTTGGTCGTTGATGGAGGCGATGTCGATGCAGGCGACGATCGTCGCCTCCGATGTGCCGCCCGTACGTGAAATGCTGACTCACGGAGAGACTGGTCTGCTGGTCGACTTTCACCAGCCCGACGCGCTCGCTGCACAAGTCATCGACGTTTTGGAGAACACGAAAGACTACGCGCGGCTCGGTCCGGCGGCGCGCGCGCATGTCGTGACGCATTACGATTTCCTGTCCCGCTGTCTGCCTGAACATCTGGCCCAGATGAACAGTCTTCTGCCGCAAACGCGGCAGTTGGATATGCCTGCATGAGCGGGAGCGACGGCGATCTGTTGGTACTCGGCGCGTCCGGGCGGCTCGGGCGTCTGCTGCGCGCGGTCTGGGCCTGCGATGTGCCCGCCCGCTGGCACGCGCGCCGGCCGACGCCCGGATTTCACGCTTGCGACATCCTGAACGATACCGGTCACTTGCGGTCACTGGCCGAAGGCGCCAGCACGATCCTGTGCCTCGCTGGTACGACGGACCGGGCCGTCGGGATGGGACGGGCGGCATACGCGGACAATGTCAGGCTGGCTTGTGCCGCCGTAGATGCGGCAGCCCGTGCAGGGTGTTCGCGCGTTTTCCTTGCGTCTTCCGCAGCGGTTTATGGAAGCGCTGGCGGACCTTTGCACGAAGATAGCCCGGGTCGCGATCTGAGCCCCTACGGTCAGTCGAAACGCGATATGGAACTTGAGGCGTGGCTTTTGGCGCAGTCTGCCGGTGTGGCGCTTTGCAGCTTGCGGATCGGCAATGTCGCTGGGGCAGATGCGATACTCGGTGACTGGCAACCGGGATTTCGGCTGGACCGGTTCGCGGACGGCAGCACTCCGCGCCGCAGCTATATTGGCCCGGTTAGTCTGGCGCGGGCCGTTGCTGCGCTTCTGGCCGCTAAAGCCGTGCCGGCGCGAGTGAATATTGCGGCTCCGGGCGTCGTAAGCATGGGCGCGCTGCTCGATGCTGCTGGTCTGGCCTGGAAAGCGCGCCCGGCTCCCGCCAACGCCTTGCCAGAGGTCAGCTTGTCCACCGAACTTTTGTCGCGCTTCTGGAACGCGCCGCCGCATGCCGGTGGCGCGACCGCGCTGGTCGCGGAATGGCGCGGCACTCTGCACGTCCGTGCCGGGGCCTGAATGGTCTGGCGCAAGCGGATATTCGACCTTTTTTTCGCCAGCCTACTGGTTGTTATTCTCGGCCCGGTGATCCTTTGGTTGCTAATCTATGTCTGGTACAATCAGGGCCGACCGATCTTATATTCGGCCGAACGGATGAAAACGCCCGATACGTCTTTCCGTCTGTGGAAGCTGCGCACCATGACGGTGGCAGACAATGACTGCGGTGTGACCGGGGGGCACAAGGCAAGCCGGATCACGCCGACGGGCGCGTGGCTGCGCGCCAAGCGGCTGGATGAATTTCCCCAACTTTGGAACCTGCTCAGGGGAGATATCTCCTTTGTAGGGCCGCGTCCGCCTTTACGGGAGTATGTCGAGAAGTACCCGGAGCTTTATGCGCAAGTGCTGAAGTCGCGTCCGGGCGTCACGGGTCTTGCGACAATCCGTTTTCACCAGCATGAAGACCGATTGCTCGCCCGCTGTGCCGATGCGCAGGAGGCTGAAGCGGTCTACACGCAGGTATGCGTTCCCCGTAAAGCGCGACTCGATCTGATTTACCAACGGCATCAGAGCATCTGTTACGATTTTTGTCTGGTGTTCGAGACGATCGGCAATTTGTTCCGGTCTCGGGAGCGCGCGAAGATAAAGCGGCAATCGCGGCGGGGGTGAAGAGCTTATTACCTGTCAAGCGAACTGTCTGGGTACGTAATTTAACAATTTGTCAATCAAACCGGTATTTGATCGGGCAATCTCAAAATTGCGGATCGGAGCTGCGTTTGAGATGCCCCGACGTGCAAGCCTCCGGATATGGACTGAATTGGGAATGCTGGCATTCATTCAGGCGCTGAGCGTCATGCAAAAAAGGGTAATCCTAGTGGCGCTTCACGCCACGCTGGTTCCATGCGCGCTCTTCCTAGCGTTGTTTGTCTTGAACTCTGGCACCGGCGAACTGCTGGTACTTTCAGGCTATCTGCCGGTCCTGCCCTACGTGGTCGTTGCCGTGGTGGGCTTTTCGGTTCTCCTGGGTCTCTGTTCGGTACCAATGCAGTCCGTACAACAGAATGACGCGGGTCCAGTTGCCGCGGTGTCCGTCGGGCTGACGGCGGTTTCGCTTTTGTCGGCGCCCTTGGCAGGCATTACGGTGCCGCTCGGGATGCACATCGTTATCGGACTTGGATATTTCCTGCTGGCTCTTGTCGGACGGATGGCTGTGTTGCAGGTCGTCACGCTGGCTTATCTCAGATCGGGTACCCAATGCCGTGTTCTCATCTACGGCGCGGGTACAAACGGGACGCAACTGGCGCTCGCGCTGCGCGGCCACAAGAGCATAGAGCCGGTCGCTTTCGTCGATGACAACGTGACGATCTAAGGCTTTAAGATCGACAAACTACCGGTCTTTTCACCGTTGCGCATTACCGATGTGGTGAAGGAAAAACAAATAACGCGCGTGCTGCTCGCCGCCCCCTCAATGAGCCAGCCAAAGCAGGCTAAAGTCATTGCGAGATTACAGTCGATGGGGCTCGATGTTCTGGCGCTGCCCTCCTTTGCGCCGCTGATCGGGGAAGCGCCTCTGCTCGATAAGCTGTCGCCTGCCGCCCCCGGTGTCTTTCTGGGGCGCGACGAGGTAAACGACACCTGGCACCCGGAAAAGAACTGCTACGCGGGCAGGGTCGTGCTGGTCACTGGTGCCGGCGGATCCATTGGCATGGAGCTTTGCCGGCAACTGCTTGAGTTGCGGCCTTCGAAACTGATCCTGTTCGAACTCAGCGAGGTCGCGCTGTACATGGCAAATCTTGAGCTTCAGGCCCTGGCGGAAGGTCAGCCTGTAGAAATCGTCAGTGTGCTGGGCTCTGTCACTGAAGCACGTCAGGTGCGCAAAGTGATGCAGTTGCATCGCGTTCAGGTGGTGATCCATGCGGCTGTCTATAAACACGTTCCGATCGTGGAGGAAAATCCGCTGGTTGGTCTGGTCAACAATGTGTTGGGAACGCAGACAGTGGTCCAGCAGGCGATCCACGCAGATGTCGAACGGTTCATTCTCATCTCGTCGGATAAGGCTGTTCGCCCCGCGAATGTCATGGGAGCTTCCAAGCGGCTGGCCGAGGCGGTGGTACACACTGCCGGGCACGGGTCAGCTGTTGAAGGTGGCCCGATTTTTTCCACTGTGCGTTTTGGCAACGTGCTTGGATCATCGGGCTCCGTCGTGCCGCTTTTTCAGGAACAGCTGGGTCGCGGAGGACCGATCACCGTGACCGATCCGCATGTCCGGCGCTATTTCATGACGGTTCAGGAAGCCGTGAAACTTGTTCTGCAAAGCGGCGCCATGGCCCGTGGCAACGAGGTTTTCGTGCTGGATATGGGCAAGCCGGTATCGATTTTGCATCTGGCTCGGCAGGTGATCGAGAGCGCAGGGCTGACAGTAAAGGATGCGGCTCATCCGGACGGAGATATCGAGATCAAGATTACAGGACAGCGCCCCGGTGAAAAGCTGGTTGAGGGGTTAACGCTGCACAACGATCTTGTATGGACAGACCGCGCCAAGATTTTCTGCTCGATAGAGGACAACCTTTCGCAGCATGAAACGGCAACCGCGTTGCGGCGGATCAGGGAGGCTATTGTTGCCAGCGATGAAGA
>JBFFFS010000173.1:0-6373 GCA_041557855.1 Roseobacter sp.
AGGGGAGTATCCCGCTCATGACTTTAAAAGGCCGCCCATCGAACTGCCAGTGAGGAGCGCGGATTTTCCGGATCGAGCTGGGGACTTTGGAGACACCGTGGTGCGAAGGGCGGCTTTAACCGCGCCACCTCGCCGCAGACAAAAGTTCGCAGCACCGCTTTTTGGCGACGGTAACAGCCGCTTGCCAGATTTCCGATACTCTGCTTTTCTGATTGTACCTAACCGGGCAGCGGGGTGTCTACCGGACCCGCCCGACGTCCAGAGGACGCGTGAAATCCCCGCGAAAACCGGCCTTGAAAGGCCATTTTCGAACCGCCGTTTATGCGGCTGAAAAGGGGGTCTGATGACTTTGAAAACTGGTGTGATTGGATTGGGCGACATGGGGTCCGGTCTGGCTAAAAATCTTTTGAAGAACGGTTTCGAGTGCTGGGGGATCGACCTGAAAAAGCCCCGCAACCGGGCATTTCAGGAGATGGGCGGATATCTCGCGGATGACGTCGCCGAGGTCGGACGAAATGCTGAAGCGGTTTTTGTTATGGTGATGAAGGGCGTGGAGGCGCGCGGGGTCATTCTTGGTGATAACGGTCTCGTCGCCACCATGCGGCCGGGCGGCACGATCCTGTTGTCAGCAACAATCAAACCAAGCGAAGCGCGCGAGATTGGCGAGGCCATGGAAGGCTCGGGCATCCGGCTGATAGATACGCCTGTGTCCGGCGGCTTTCCAGGGGCCCAGGCGGGAACCCTGACCCTGATGGCCGCCGCACCAGCGGAAACATTGCAAGCGTTGAGGCCGGTCTTGGAAGCAGTCAGCGCCAACATCCATCACGTCGGTACGGTGCCCGGCGAGGGCCAAACGGTGAAAGCATGCCTGCAGTCGCTGATCGGAGCACAGTTTTCGGCCACCTTCGAAACCGCCGCGCTGGCCGCGAAGGCTGGGGTGTCCGGTCAGGTCCTGCTCGACGTCTTCTCGACGTCTTCTGCGGGATGTGGTGTGGTCAACAATGCGCTTGAAAAGATCATAGAC
The DNA here is from genome assembly GCA_041557855.1 of Roseobacter sp. Classification (GTDB taxonomy): domain Bacteria; phylum Pseudomonadota; class Alphaproteobacteria; order Rhodobacterales; family Rhodobacteraceae; genus Roseobacter. The sequence goes on from JBFFFS010000173.1 coordinate 1,025, forward strand.
CGTCAGTTCGAAGGGACCGGATCGCATATCAACACGATGCACAAGGACCTCACCATCTCAATGAACCTGGGCGAGGAACTGGGTGTTCCGCTGCATACGGCAGGCGCCGCCATGCAGATTTTCACCGCTGGACGTACAAGGTATCCCGAGGGTGACAATTGGGTCTGCACGCGCGTCATCGAAGAGATCGTGGGCGCCGAGTTGCACAGGAAAGGCGCGAAATGAAGCTGGGTGTCATCTGTGATGGTATCAGTCGTGACCTCGCCCATGCACTCGATGTCATGGACGCATTTGGTCTGCAGTTCGCAGAGTTGCAATTTGTGGGAGACAAGGAGGTAGGGGATCACTCCCCTGCCGAAGTCGCGCAGATCAAGACATTGCTCAGGGAAAATGAGAAGGATGTATCCTGCCTGTCGAGACATGTTTTTGCCGGAATGACGACAGCCAATGCGCCGGGTGACGCCTTGCATAGCCATCACATGGACGCACTGCGCCGGGTGATAGAGATGGCGCATGAGTTGGGATCGCCGCTGGTGCGGATCATGACAAACAAGAAGGAACAGATCCTGTGGGGGCATAACGGCGCTGAGAAATGGAATGTCGCCCACGGGGCCTGGGACAAGACGCTCGAATTGATCGCGCCGGCGGTCGAGGTGGCCCGGGATGCCGGGATCACTTTGGTGGTCGAGACCGGGAATGGCACGATGGTCAACTCCAACTACACGGCGCGCAGGCTCATTGATGAGCTGGATGCAAAGGATGTTCTCAAAGTACTTTGGGATCCGGCCAACAACTGTTGGTGCCACGAGCGAGCCTTTCCCGATGGATATGAGGAGATCAGGAATGGATACCTCGGTCATCTGCACATCAAGGACGTTCTGGTGGATACGCCGCGCGCGACACTTACGGTCACGCGTCTGGGCGAAGGTCAGCTTGCCGATCAGTTCCAGTCGATGGCCGATGCGCTGCGATCCGACGGATATGGCGGGGTGATCTCGCTGGAAAGCGTTTATCATCCGGGGAACGGAGATTTCGAGGCCGGCTTCCGGCTCTGTGTCGAAAGGTTCAAGGCGATTTTCGGGTGATCGCTTTCTGTTGCAGGCTCTGCACCCATGCATGAGTATTGCAACGGTCACGATTGAATGCTTCTGGTCGTCGCGAATGGCGCCGGCTCAACGCAGAGCCGGGGCGCAGATGGAGGCAGCCCAACGGTTACATGCGCCTCGAAAACGACTGGCGCTGAAGCGAAGATGCGTTGCATGATGGCCCGTGCCGAGACTGAGCGGGTCGCTCGCGGTGGATTTGCCTATGCAGCGAGGGTTTTTCGCCTCACTGTTGAAAAAAGCCCCGGCAAGGCCGTGACGGGACGCCGGATCAGGTTGGACTGATGGGCGGCACGCGTTTCAATCATTCAAACAAAAACGCTTTCCAACGCCTCGCGGGCTGCCCTAGCCTGCGCCAAGCAAACTCGAACAAGAGATGGACCGGCCGAGAATGGAAGCTCAAAACAAAGTCACTTCAGCCGTGGTTGCGGGGTGCCTCGTTGCTTTCGTTGGTTTTGGCTTTGCAGCTACCTTCGGCGTTTTCCTGCGGCCGATGTCTGAAGAGCTGGGCTGGGGCAGAGAAGTTTTTTCGCTTTCCCTGGCGATCCAGGCCCTATGCTGGGGGATCACGCAACCATTGGCGGGCATGATCGCCGACCGTTTCGGTACAGCCCGCGTGCTCGCCTTCGGCGCGATCGTGTCCTCCCTCGGCTTTTTTCTGCGTGGCGCTGTCATTTATCCAGCGGTTTTCGTGGCATCGGGTGTGGTGGTAGGTATAGGCACTGGCGCCTGTTCGTTCCCGGTCGTGATCGTGGCACTTGGGAAGGTGGTCGAGCCATCTAGGCGAAGCTTCGTTCTCGGTCTCGGCACGGCGGCGGCTTCCACGGGAATGTTCGTGGCCGCGCCTGTGTCTTCCTTTCTTCTCAGTCTTGTCGGCTGGCAGATGTCAATCATGGTGATTGCGGCGACTTTTCTTCTGATCCTGCCGGCATTGATCTTTATCGCGCGCGTATCGAAACCAACCGCCGTGGCGACCGACGGTGGAGGTTTCGGGTACGCGGTCCGCACGGCCTTTTCGGATCGATCTTACGTGCTTTTGTTTTTCGGCTTTTTTGTCTGCGGTTTTCACGTGGCCTTCATCCAGACGCATTTGCCCGCCTATATCGCCGACAAGGGCCTACCGTCCATCATCGGAGCGTGGTCGTTGGGGTTGATCGGTCTGTTCAATATCGCAGGGTCGTTACTTTCGGGGTGGTCCGGGCAGCGACACTCAAAGAAAACCGTTCTGGCCGGCATCTACTTTTGCCGGGCGGTTGTGATCGCAGCGTTCCTGTTGATGCCCCTGACCGCCGCGAGCACCTATCTGTTTTCGGCTGCAATGGGCTTGCTGTGGCTGTCCACGGTACCTCTCACGACGGGTCTCGTCGCGCAGACACAGGGGCTGCGGTTTCTCTCCACGCTGGCTGGCATAGTGTTCTTCAGCCATCAGACCGGCGCTTTCATCGGCGCGTGGCTGGGAGGGCGGATTTACGATGTGACGGGGGATTACAGCATGATGTGGTGGACGGCTATCGCGCTTGGTCTGCTGGCAACGCTTTTGCATATCCCCATCAAGGAAGACCCAGGAAAACTGGCGCAAGCCGAGCAATAGCGGTACTTCGAACGAGCTTTGACCGAGAAGACCAAATGTCCGCGCCATATCCGCCCGGCGAGTGTCTTGTGGCGACTTGATGTGATAGAAAAACGGCTTTCCCCTGACCAGAGTTATTTTACCTCATGGTCTTGGTATTAGTTGAATTTTGCTATGAAGGATTGGGTGAAGCTGGCCGGTTCGAAAATTGGTGCTCCTGATGGTTCGTTCTGGTTCGATCAGTGCTGAGGCTGGGTTTCGTTTGTCGCCCATACTTCTCGCATGACCTCGAGGGCCGCGCTTACATTCGGGTCGGTGGCCCGTGAACTCAGAGTTACGAAGCTTAGCTTTGTGTCGATCTGAACCTCATCAGCGACGACGAGGCCGCGTGACTGTTTCTGATCCAGTGCGATCGCCTCCTGACAGAGGCTCAGTCCGACGCCGCACTGAACGAGCGCCAGCATCGCGGGCTCTTGATCAACCAGCGCAACCTGGTTCGGCGTGCAGCCCGCGTCTGCGAAAACCCTGGCCAGAAGCCTGGAATGGACCGACTTGGGCGGTGTTCCGATCCATGGCAGCGACGCCAGTTCGCGCCATGTTTTGCCCTCCACGCGTTTTTCCCAGCCCGTCGGCGCAATCACCCGATAGATAATCCGCGTCAGATCGATTTGCTTGACCAGCCCCGGGTTCTCCCGAAGCGCGTTCTCCTCGGCAGGATCGAGCCCCTCCAGGGTTCCCAGAAAATATCCGACGTCGATCTGATCTCGCAGCAGCCGGGCAATGACTTCGCCGCTCATCCCGTGCACGAGTTCGGTCCGCAGGTCGGGGAAGGATTCCATCAGATCACCCAGGAAACGCCCGAGGCGGATGAAGTCCGGGTCCACGATCGTACCAATCCGCAAACGTCCCCTGACCTGACCGTTCATCCGTCGCGCGGTTTGCGTGAAGTCTGAAAGTGCGGAAAAGACCTTTTCCGCTTTGGTCAACAGCGACGCTCCCTCACGGGTCAGCTCCATGCCCTTCGAGGTTCTGCGAAACAGTGTAAGCCCGGTATCTTCCGACAGACGCTTGAGTTGAAGGCTGATCGCGGGCTGTGTCAGATGCAGGATTTCGGCAGCGCGGGAGATGTTGCCTTCCTGCGCGACGGTGATGAAAGCCTGAAGCGTTCTGATCTCTGCCGTTCGGGTCATATAAGCACAATTTATATCACATTGGATCATTAGTCATTGGATTTTTGGGACCTGTTTCCCTTAGGGAAGCGCCATGTCCAACAATGGAGATTGCAATGACAATCAGCGAGATCGGCCACTACATCAACGGCAGAAGAACCTCTGGCGCGCGCGACCGGGTGCAGGACGTTTTCAACCCCGCAACCGGCGATGTTACCGGTCAGGTCGCCCTGGCGACGGTTGATGAAGTTGGCGCAGCGGTTGCCGCGGCGAAGGCTGCGTTCCCGGCTTGGGCCGACACGCCGCCGATCCGCCGCGCGCGGATCATGAACCGGTTCCTGAACCTGCTGAACGAGCACAAGGATGATCTGGCACGGGCCATTACCGCAGAGCATGGTAAGGTCTTTACCGATGCGCGCGGCGAAGTGGAGCGCGGCATCGACATCGTCGAATTCGCCTGCGGCATCCCGCAACTCCTCAAAGGTGATTTCACAGACCAGGTCTCGACCGGGATCGATAACTGGACACTGCGCCAACCTCTCGGCGTCGTCGCCGGTGTCACGCCCTTCAACTTCCCGGTGATGGTGCCGATGTGGATGTTCCCCGTAGCGATTGCCGCCGGAAACACATTCGTGCTGAAACCCTCACCGACCGATCCGACCCCTTCGCTAATGTACGCGGACCTGATGAAGGAAGCAGGCTTCCCCGACGGTGTTTTCAACGTGGTGCAAGGCGACAAGATCGCCGTCGATGCACTGCTTGAGCATCCCGACGTACAGGCGATTTCCTTCGTGGGTTCGACACCGATCGCCAACTACATCTACGAGACCGGCGCACGGCACGGCAAACGCGTTCAGGCGCTGGGTGGGGCCAAAAACCACATGCTGGTTATGCCTGACGCAGATCTTGAAAAGGCTGTGGATGCATTGGTGGGGGCGGCCTACGGCTCTGCCGGTGAACGCTGCATGGCGATTTCGGTGGCAACTCTCGTCGGCGATGTCGGTGACCGGATAGTGCCGATGCTGGCCGAACGTGCGAAAGCGTTGAACATCAAAAACGGTCTCGAAATGGACGCAGAAATGGGTCCGATCGTCACCGGTGCGGCGCGTGACCGGATTACCGGGTACATCGAAAAGGGCGTCTCGGAAGGTGCCGAGCTTGTCGTCGATGGGCGCGGGCATACCGTGGCTGGCCACAACCAGGGCTTCTGGCTGGGTGGCACTCTTTTCGATCATGTCTCCCCGGAGATGACCATCTACCGCGAAGAAATTTTCGGACCGGTGCTTTCCTGCGTACGGGTGGATGATTTCGCCACCGGTGTCGAGCTTATCAACGCGCATGAATTCGGAAATGGCGTCAGTCTCTTTACCCGCGACGGCAACGTGGCGCGCGAGTTCGGGCGCAAGATCCAGGTTGGCATGGTCGGCATCAACGTACCGATCCCGGTGCCGATGGCATGGCACGGCTTCGGCGGCTGGAAGAAGAGCCTCTTTGGCGACATGCATGC
>JBFFFS010000174.1:0-6329 GCA_041557855.1 Roseobacter sp.
ATCTGCTCCCAGCAAAATCGTATTTGCGTCACCGGAGCCAAAGACCTGATCGTCGCCCAGCCCGCCAATCAGCATATCCGCCTCTTCCCCAGCGAAAAGCACATCATCATCCGCACTTCCGGTCAGGAAATCGTTGCCAGCACCCCCTTCAATACTGTCATTCCCGCCCCCCCCGATCAGCAGATCCGAACCGTCCTCACCGCGCAGAGTATCGTTGCCACGCCCGCCGAGAACGACATCGTCCCCCGCGCCCAGAGAAACATTGTCCGAGCCGCCGCGCGCCACGACGAAATCGTCATCTGCTCCCAGCAAAATCGTATTTGCGTCACCGGAGCCAAAGACCTGATCGGTGGTGAATGTCTCGCTTGAAAATACAGCCAGCATATCGTGAAGGGCACCGGACGGATGGATCTCATCGAAAAACAATATCTGTTCCGGGCGATAGGTCTGGGCAGTGGCGTTCACGTCAAAGACGGGTTCGATGACGTTTTTAGATGTTTCGAGCCATGTCGGATCGCCGGAATAGCCGTAAAGGTACGGCCCCTGATAGAGAAACCCGTAGGTTTTCATGTCCGCCATCAGTTCCTTAGACATCACGTCGAGCCGGACAACTTCGGTTACAATGCCATCCGCGTTCAACGCATTGGCGGCATCCGTAATCTCGGCGTTGACCGCGTCGATCAGATCGCGCGCGAAGGGTTCTTCATACCAGCTCAGATCGTCATAGCCGATAAAGAACTCCGCCACCGGCAGGCGATATAGTGCAAGGGCTTCTACACCGGCAGTGGCAAGGCGCCTTGCCTGTGTCTCCACCTCCTTGCCCAGATCCCGCGCGAAGTCATCTATGCCACCAAGCAAAATGTTGAAAAAGCTGGTGTCGAATTCGCCCAGATCGTTCGCTCCTATATTCAGAATTGCAAAGGTTCCTTGGGGCACCCCATCAGAATTCTCCGCAAGATAACGGTCCACCTGCGCTGCGAGGTTGATGTCGAAATCACCGTAGGCCGCCAGCGCCGCATCCGTGTCCTCGACGATTGAAAAGCTGTCCGTGCCTCCGCCCAGTGTGGTGTAGGTCAGGTTTGCGTACTCTTGGATGTAGTCCGCACCCAGTTTCGAGCCTAACGCCTGCGCACCACCTAAAGCATAATTTTCATATCCTGCGCTCACTGCCAAAAGACCGGCAAGCGTGTCAGCATATACGGTACCGTCAGTAAAGGCGACATTACTGTAGGTGCGAACGGATCCATCCCCATCGTATTGAAATGGTACGGTATAGATAAGTTCGCCATTATTATCGCGGACAAGGAAATCCGCAGCCAAGGCGTTGAAATTGCCGTTGTCGCTGAGACTGTCTCCAAAAACCACGAGATTGGTGAAGCCGAAACTGCTCGGGCCTTCATCGATATCAGTTACCTCAACAGAAACCTTCTGTGTTGCCGTATTGCCAGCATCATCAGTAATCGCCACCGTGATGTCGTAGGCGTTGTCCGCACCAGCGTCGCCGGGGTTCTCAAAATCCGGGGCATCCCTGAACGTCACCTCCCCAGTCGTTGCATCGATAGCAAAAAGCGCGTCGTCACCGCCCCCTACGAGCGACCACGTGCCAGCCTCGTCTGCATCAAAATTGGCAACGAATGTCTGATTCTCGTTGACGCTGACAACCGACGGACCCGCAATAATCGGCGCTGTCGTGTCCTCCTCTACATCTTGGAGCGTGACATTCAAAACCTTTGAGGTTGAATTCCCAGCTTGATCGGTAACCACAACGGTCAGATCATATTGCCGGTCGCCGTTATCGTCGTTCGGCGCCTCGTAATCGGGCGGATCACGGAAAACGAGCACGCCGTTTGAATCAATGTCGAACAAGGCCGCATCAATGCCCTCGAGCGACCATACCGCGTCCACATCATCCGTATCGAAATCGAATACGAAGGTCTGATTTTCATCCACGGGTTGGTAAAGCGGCCCTTCGAGCGACGGTGGCGTCGTATCTTTCTTCGGCCCACCGCCCTTTCCACCACCGCCCCCTCCGCCAGGTTTGTCATTTTTGGGTGGCATGACAGTTCCTCCTCAGATTTTCCGCATATCTTAGCCTAGGCGACACCAGCCGCGGGCGTCAATTTGCTCGATGTCTTGCGGCTCAAAACTGCCGACGCAACCTGGTGCTGGCAAACACGCCAAACACTCGTGCGCAGGAACTGGCCATTCCATATACATCCGGCTAGCGTGTTTCTCGGAGTCGACGGGAAAGTGGTCCAGTGAAAACGCTGATGTCTTTAATTTTTGGCGCGGTTTTAGCGAGCGGACTTAGCGCGGAGAACCTGCCTGCGCCGATCACTGACAGTGATTACCGACCCGTTTCCGAAACGGAAGCGCGCCTCGGGCAATTGTTGTTCTACGATCCGATCCTTTCGGGCAACCGAACGGTAGCCTGTGCGACCTGCCATCATCCCCGCTTTGGCACATCCGATGGACTATCTCTGTCCTTCGGGGACGGCGGTATCGGTCTGGGGCCGGACCGCCACGTCGATCCCGGCAACGTCCCAGAAGAACGTATCCCCCGCAATGCGCCTGCCCTGTTCAATCTTGGTGCCCATGAATTCACGGTCATGTTCCATGACGGGCGCCTCGAGGCGGACCCGGCACAGCCGGGCGGTATCCGCACGCCACTGGGCGAGGACATGCTCGAAGGGTTTGTCTCTGTGCTTGCAGCACAGACGATGTTTCCGGTCCTCAGCCGGGACGAGATGGCCGGCAGCTATCAAGAGAACCCGGTCGCCAAGCTGGTCCGCCAGGGGCGGATTACAGGCCCCGGCGGCGCTTGGGATTTGCTGTCCAAACGCGTAGCGGGCCTTTCCGACTATGCCCGGCAATTCGCCGAGATCTATCCGCATATCCAGACACCGGACGACATCACGTTTGCCGACATCTCCAACGCCATTGCGGCCTTCATGGAGCACGAGTGGCGCTCGGACACCGCCCCGTTCGACGCAGTGTTGCGCGGAGATGCGGTGCTCGACGGAGCGCCGGCTCGGGGCATGGCGCTGTTTTACGGACGGGCGCGCTGCGCAAACTGCCACAGCGGGGCTTTTATGACCGACCACCGGTTTCACGCCATGGGCACACCGCAGATCGGTCCGGGGAAATCGGTAACTTTCGAAGACCATCACCGTGACGACGGGCGGTTCCGCGTAACCGGCGATATTTCCGACCGCTTTGCCTTCCGCACCCCGTCGCTGCGAAACATAGCGCTGACCGGGCCTTACGGCCACGCAGGAGCACATCGCGACCTCGCCGCCTTCGTCGCGTATCATGCCGATCCGATCAGCGGGATGGCGCATTACGACACCGCTCAGGCCATCCTGCCGGATTTCAGCGCAGAGGATTTCAATATCCTGGCGTCCGAAGAGGAAAGCAAAGCAATCCGCGATGCCGTGACGACCCCGCCAATTGAACTGAGCGCGGATGACATCTCCGATCTTGTTGCGTTTCTGGAAACCCTGACCGATCCCGTTAGCCTGTCAGGCCGCCTTGGCATTCCCGAAAGCGTTCCGAGCGGGCTGACCCTTCCCTAGGGTTTGACAGCAGTCAGCGTCCGACCCGCTACCGTTTCATACGAGGTCATCGTACCATCAGGCCAGTCTACCCGCACCTTCGCTTGCTGCGCTTTGCCGAGACCGAAGTGCCGGGGCAATAACTGTCCCCCCGCATGCCCCCCGCCGATCACATGCTGGACCGACTGGCTCCCCTGCGAGGTGTGGACAGTAATAATCGCTCCGATGGCATCCCTGTTGCCGCCCGCTTGTCGAGGCGCCACACGCAGCCAATGCCCGCTCGCGGGGGTTATGTTGCGGTAAAGCTCCAGCGGCGCGCGCCTGTTCGACACGATCAGATCAAGCCGCCCGTCCCCGTCGAAGTCTGCAAACGCTGCGCCGCGCGACCGGGCCATGGTGGCAACACCGGCGCTCTCGGCGGCCTCGGAGAAAGTCCCGTCGGGCCGTTGCATCAAAAGATTGTTGGGATCCCGCGTCGCCATGCCGGGCATCTGATCCACGTTTCCCTTCGCGATAAAGAGATCGGCGCGGCCATCGTTATCCACATCGGCAAACTCGGCGTGCCACCCCGTGGATGGCCGCCCATCTCCGCCCGTATGGGGCCGCTGAGCATACGTGCCGATGCTGAAGGGCGCTGCCTTGTAACTCCCGTCTGCCTCGGCAATCTGCATCAACTGATCGCCCATCGATGTCAGCACCACCTCATCGCGCCCATCTCCTGTCAGATCACGGCTGGCGATCCCCATGCCCCAAAGAGACACGTCGGACCATCCGTCCGCCTCTGTAAGGAAGCGCTTTTCAGCGATGTCCCACATCTGCTCGAATCCGCCTTTGACGTAATAATGCCGGTCATTGGAAAGCCGCAGCCGGTTCTTGCCAGAAGCATCCCGCGCAGCGAGGATCGACAACGGACAAAATCCGGGCTCCAACACTTGGACCTCATAGCCTCCATCGGCGGGCCAAAGGATTTCATTGACGTCACAGGCCTCGAAGGGGCCATCGGGATCGGTTCTGTCCACGTAATTGCCGACGGCCAGAACCGGGCGGGCCGACCCTTCTTGCCACCATGCGGTAAAGGCCGTGGACCATCGGTCGGACCGGGGCATGCCCCAAGCATCCGTTGCATCTTCGAAGCTGCAGTCCGCTTTTCCGCGCAGCAACATATTGGCCCCGGCCCGCAGGACGAACAGATCGCTGATCCCGTCCGCATCGACATCGACAGGATAGGCGCCGACGACCGCGGTTAGTGGCGGCAAGTCCGCTGCACGGAACGAAAATCCGCCCTCGTTGACAAAGAGAGCCGCTGGCGCTTCGCCTCCGGCGGCAAATATGTCGGGCAGCGCGTCGCCATTGCAATCGAAGACAGCGACACCGCCGCCGACGAAATGCTCCCATCCACCGTTATATTCATGGCGCGGCAGCGCGTCGGAGCGATCCTCGAAAAGCGGTTCGGCGGCGCAGGGCAGCGCCAAAGACAGCAGAAGAGCCCCCCACCAGCGGATCACGCGCCAAGCGCCTCCCCGCCGATGAGATGATCCGTGACACTGGACAGCGCAAGAGCCGAGGCCCCCCGCGCCCAAGCCATGTCATCCCAGGTATTGAAAGTGACCTTGCAGGGCGTGCGGCCAACATCGAGCGACAACGCCTGCATCTCGTCAAGCACTTCCTGCGCATAGAGATGTTCGTAGCGCATGCGCCCACCCGACAGGATGATCAGCGCCGGATCGAACAACTGCACAACATTGGACAATCCCAGCGCCAGGTAGCGCCCTGCACGGCGGAAAATCCCGAGGGCCGCCGCATTGCCCGCCTGCGCCTCATCAAAAAGAACCTGCAGCACATTCTCAGGAGTTTCACTGCCGTCAAAGTTCTGATCCAGCGCGGTCGTCGCCTCGCGGATCAGCGCAAAATCGGCGAGATAAGCCTCCAGACATCCCCTGCGCCCGCACTGACACAAGGCCCCGTCGAGCGCGACCTTCGTATGGCCAAGCTCCAGCCCCATGCCATTGGCGCCACGATAGAGCTTGTTGCCAAGCGCCAGTCCCATTCCCACACCACTCTCGACCGTAACAACCGCGAAATTCGCCATGTCCCGCCCTTCACCGAACCACAACTCCGCCAGCGTGAGCATATTGGCGTCATTGTCGAGAACCACCGGCGTGCCCAATGCGGCTTCGAAAAGCGCGACCAGATTTTCGTCCCGCTGGTGCAGCAAAGGCGACCAGGCGACCCGGGTGGTCTCGTGGTCGATGATGCCCGGCAGTCCTATGCCAATGGCCTGTACCTCGGCCTGCGATTTGCCGCTGCCCTTCATCAGGTCGTCGATCAGCGCCTCCGTTTCCTGTAGCACTTGCGCCACGGACCTTCGCGCATCGCCGGAAGGCCGCGACGCGCTTGCCACTACGGTGCCTGTGAAATCCGCAAGCACAGCCGTATGACGTCCGAAGGCCAGTTTTATACCGATGACACAAGCCGCATCACGCCGCACTTCGAGGGCGATACGCGGGCGTCCACGACCGGTTTCACGGGCGCGCCCCTCAACCTCGTGCAGATACCCCGATGCAATCAGATCGGCGGTCAGCGTGGTGGTGGACCCGGCGCTGACGTCCAGCGCGTTTGTAATATCGGCCCGGGCCGCCTGACCATGGGCCCTCACGTATTCGAAGACTTCCTGACGCAGCGACCGGCCCGTATCACGCGCCGCCTGCAACAGCGGACCGCATCCCGGTGACTGGTGCTGTTGCGATGCGGAAGCCTCGTCAGACATTAATTCAC
>JBFFFS010000175.1:0-6290 GCA_041557855.1 Roseobacter sp.
ATCTTCGGTACGCCCGATCTCGACGATTTCACCATTGTCCATGAAGACCATTCGGTCGGCCACCCGGCGGGCAAAGCCCATCTCGTGGGTGACGACCACCATGTTCATGCCGCTGCCCGCCAGTTCCGCCATCACATCGAGTACTTCCGCGATCATTTCCGGATCGAGTGCCGATGTCGGTTCGTCGAACAGCATGATCCGGGGCTCCATGCACAGCGACCGGGCGATGGCAACGCGTTGTTGCTGACCGCCTGACAAATGGCGGGGAAGCTTTTGTGCCTGATCGGGAATGCGGACCCGCTCAAGGTATTTCATGGCCCGCTCCTGCGCCTCGCGTGCGGACAGCCCCAGCACGCGGCGTGGCCCCAGCGTCAGGTTTTCGAGAACCGTGAGGTGCGGGAAAAGATTGAACTGCTGGAATACCATCCCGACGGTGCCGCGTATCTTTTCCAGAGTGGCGGGATCATCTGTCAGGGTGATCCCATCGACGACGATATCGCCCTGCTGATGTTCCTCGAGCCGGTTGATGCAGCGGATGAGCGTCGATTTTCCCGATCCCGACGGCCCGCAGATGACCACGCGCTCGCCCAGATACACATCAAGAGAAACATCGCGCAAGGCTTGGAAATCACCGAAGTATTTGGATACATGGCGCATCGATATCAGCGGCGTTGTTGTTGGCATCGGCAGTCAATTCTCCACATCACAAAGACGTTAGGGGGCGGCCGTGCAAACAGTGCAAGACATGCTTTGCAATCGTTGACCTCTCTGGCACAGTAGCGATCAACATTGGTTTGAAAAGGGAAACCCATGAAATTCTTGAAGACTTTCGCAACGGTCGCGGTGCTGGCTCTTGCAGGTGCGCAGGCGTCCGCGCAATCGGCGCTGAATGAAATCCTCTCCGAAGGCGTCCTCAAGGTCGGGACAACCGGCGACTGGAACCCGATGACGATGCGCGATGTCGCCACCAACAGCTACACGGGATACGACATTGACGTCATGACAGCGCTTGCCGCCGATCTCGGCGTGGAGGTCGAATTCGTGCCGACCGACTGGAAAACACTCGTGAGTGGCGTCACCTCAGGGCAGTATCACATCACCGGCTCGGCCTCGGTATCGCCGAGCCGCGCCAAGGCAGCCGGATATTCCGACAGCTACTTTTCACTGGTGACGGTGCCCCTGACGCTGAAGAAAAACGAGGGCCGCTTCAATGACTGGGACGATCTCAACAAGCCGGACGTCTCCGTTGCGGCGACCCTCGGGACAACGCAAGAGGCTCAGGTCAAACAGTTTTTCCCCGATGCCCAGCACCGGATCGTGGAAGCGCCTGCGCGTGACTTCCAGGAAGTGCTGGCGGGGCGCGCGGATGCCAATATCACCTCCAACGTGGAGGCGAACAAGCTGGTCGCGCAATATGATCAACTCATGATCGTCCCGGTTGCCGAAGGCCGTGCGCCGACGCCCATCGCGATGCTGTTGCCGCAGGCGGATCAGGTCTGGATCAACTACGTGAACACGTGGATCACGCTGAAGCAGGAACAGGGATTTTTCGACGAACTTGGCCTGAAGTGGCAATTGCTGGCCGAGTGATCTTGGCACTCAGTGATGACCGGGGGCCGCTCGCCTAGCGCGGCCCCTTTTTCTTGAAATGAAAGGGATCGCATGCTGACAATCTATACCGTGCCCGTCGCACTTTACTGTGCCAAGCTGCGCATCCTGATGCGGTACAAGGCGATCGACTGGGAGGAACTGCCGCCCCCCGGAGGTTATGGCTCCGCTGAATACCGGGCCATCGTGCCATCTGGGAACCTGCCGGCGATGATCCACGACGGCTTCATGCTGGCCGATTCAGAGGCCATAGCCGAATATCTCGACGAAGCATTTCCAGATGTGCCGATGTTGCCTGAAACGGTGCAGCTTCGCGCAAAAGCCCGTGAGAAGAGCCGTTTGCACGATACCCGGCTGGAGCCGGCGGTGCGCGCCATGTATCCGCAGGTCGCTTACGAGACCCGGGACGATGCTGCGGTGAAAGCCGGCGGTGAGGCCATAAGCAAGCATCTTGCGGCACTTGACCTTCTCCTTTCCAGCGATCCGCTGGACCGCTCGCGCCTTTGGCTTTGCGATTGCGGCTTTGCCGTGACCTTCGCGTGGATCAGGTCTTTCGAAGAGGCGTTGAGCCTGCCCGTTGACTGGCCAGCCGGGGTGGTGGACTATGAGGCGCGGCTTGCGGCGTTTCCGGCTGTGCGGGAGGAACTGACCGCCTACAGACCAGCCATGGATGCTTACCTCGAAAAGGCGTATCCGGGCGGTAAACCGTCGTAAAAGCTGGCACGATCAACCGGGACTCGGCCCTTGTTTTCGGTTGCCGCGCCCGGGAGCCTATGGGGGTTAGAATGCAGATCAACCGGCTGGACCATGTGAACCTGCGCACGGCGCAACTGGACACCATGATCCATTGGTATGGCGAGGTTCTCGGGCTCAGGCCCGGGCCGCGCCCGGATTTCGATATACCGGGGGTCTGGCTTTACGCGGGCGACGCGGCGGTTGTGCATCTCGTCGAGGTGGAAAAAGCCGATGGTGCCGGCTCAGAGCAGCCGCTCAAGCTGGAACACTTCGCCTTTACCGCAGCAGGCGGGCAGGACTTCGAAGCTTTGCTCACACGTCGCGGCGAGAAGTTTCGCAAATCGGGCGTGCCGGGCACGGGTACTGCGGTCTTCAATATCTGGGACCCGGACGGCAATCACATTCATGTCGATTTCGAGCCGGACGGGTAAATAGGGGCCGCCGCGCCGGTCGGCTACGCCCTTTCGAGAATGAGCGCGACCCCCTGACCGACGCCCACGCACATCGTGCAAAGTGCGAAGCGTCCGCCGCTGCGCTGCAACTGGTAGGCGGCCGTCAGCACCAGCCGCGCACCGGACATGCCAAGCGGATGGCCAAGCGCAATTGCACCGCCCTGCGCGTTCACCCGCGGCGCATCATCAGGCAGGCCGAGGGTGCGCATACAGGCCAGCGCTTGCGCGGCGAAAGCCTCGTTCAATTCGATCACATCCATCTGCTCGAGCGTCAGCCCCGCCTGCGCGAGGGCCTTGCGCGTCGCCGGTACCGGTCCGATGCCCATGACGCGCGGGGCAACACCCGCCGCCGCCATCGTCACCACGCGCGCCAGCGGCCTGTGATTTCTCGCCTCTTTTTCGTTGCACAAAAGCAGCGCCGCCGCCCCGTCATTGACGCCAGAAGCGTTGCCGGGGGTCACGCTCTTTTCGCTGCCGTTTATGCCCTGCAACAGGGCAAGCTTCTCAAGGTTCGTATCCGGGCGCGGATGTTCGTCCCGCTCTAGGCGGAGCGCCGGCCCCTTGCGTTGGGGAAATTCAAACGGGCAAATCTCATCCTGAAAAGCGCCTGACTGCTGTGCCCGCGCCCAACGTGCCTGGCTGCGCTCTGCAAAAGCGTCCTGGTCGGCGCGCGAAATGCCATACTCTTGCGCTACGTTGTCAGCCGTCTGCGGCATGCTGTCGGTGCCATACATGGCGTCCATGCGGGGATTGACGAAGCGCCAGCCGATCGTGGTGTCATAGAGTTCCGCGTTTCTGGCAAAGGTGCTCGAGGCTTTCGGCATAACGAAAGGCGCACGGCTCATGCTTTCAACACCGCCCGCGATGGCCATGTTCAGATCGCCGGCCCTAATTCCACGCGCCGCCGTGCCCACCGCGTCGAGCCCCGACCCGCACAAACGGTTGACCGTGCTGGCGGGGACGGTTTCCGGCAATCCGGCCAGCAGCGTGGCCATGCGCGCCACGTTGCGATTGTCTTCTCCCGCCTGGTTGGCGCAGCCGAGAATGACATCGTCCAGACCGGACCAGTCGATGCCTGAATTGCGCTCTTGCAGCGCGATCAGCGGAAGTGCCGCGAGATCATCCGCGCGGATGGATGACAGGGCGCCGCCGTAACGCCCGATCGGGGTACGGACGGCGTCGATTATAAAAGCATCCATGATCTATTCTTCCCCAAAAGAGTTGGCGCGCCATCAACGGGTCAGGCGCGCCATCATCTGATTATCCACGGTGCTTTCGCACCAGCGTCATACCCTCATATCGGCGGGATGCATGGTCAGGGCATCTGGTATCCGGGAGTCGAGCGGGAGATCTCGAGTTCTTCCTCGTCCATGTCCTCGCCGATGCTCTCGAAGAGCGGCGTTGACAGATAGCGCTCGCCCGTGTCTGGCAGCATGCAGAGGATCACCGACCCGGGAGGCGCCGTCTTGGCGACTTCCAGCGACACTGCGAAGGTCGAGCCTCCCGAGATGCCGGTGAAAATACCCTCTTTTTGTGCAAGATCCTTGGCACACTTTATGCCGTCGGGCCCGGCGACAGGGATCAGAGCTTCGTAGGACCCGTTGTCCACGGCCTCCTGCAGCACCTTTGGGATGAAGTCCGGTGTCCAGCCCTGGATCGGGTGCGGCTCCCATGCCGGGTGCGAGGCGGCTGGCGCTCCCGACGCTTCGCGCTCCTGTTCGTGGCCACTGCTCAGCAATGCCGCGTTGGCAGGTTCGGTCAGCACGATCTTCACGTCCGGGCGTTCCTTTCGCAGGACCCGTCCCAGGCCGGTTACCGTTCCTCCGGTACCGTAGCCGGTAACCACGTAATCCAACTGCTTGCCTTTGAAATCACCCAGTATTTCCTGCGCGGTCGTGCTCTCGTGTATGTCCGCATTCGCTTCGGTTTCGAACTGGCGCGCCAGAAACCAGCCGTGCGCTTCGGCCAGTTCAGCCGCCTTGCGATACATGCCAATGCCTTTTTCCGCGCGCGGTGTCAGTACCACCTTGGCCCCCAACATGCGCATCAACCGCCGCCTTTCGATTGAAAAACTATCTGCCATCACGATGACAAGAGGATAGCCCTTTTGCGCGCAGACCATCGCCAGACCGATGCCTGTGTTTCCGCTGGTGGCCTCAACGACTGTCTGCCCGGGCTTGAGCGATCCGTCGCGTTCCGCAGCTTCGATGATGTTGAGCGCAAGTCTGTCTTTGACCGAGCCACCGGGATTGAAGAATTCCGCTTTGACATAGAGGGTGACGCCGTCCGGCGCGAGATTGTTGACCCTGATCGTGGGCGTATTGCCGATGGTATCGAGGATGCTGTCGTAAAGTTTCCCGCGTCCCGTCGTCGTTCGAATAGATTTTGATGCCATTATGTAATTCCCTTCGCCAGTAAACCCTGCCTGAAAAAGACAGGATGCTGCGTGCCCCGTTTCGTGCTTGTCGGCACATGGCGCGGGGCCGCTTCGCGGACTATGGCACAGGTATTTTCAAATTTCACTTGCCGAAATTACGTCACAGTCCCTACTACAAATCGCGAGAAGGAGCAGGGAAAACTTGAAGGCCGCAGATCAAATCCGTGAACCCCATTCAGTTTGGCTTTGCCTCTCGGAGACGGACAACCAGTTTCTCTCCCGGATCATCGCTTCGTTCTGCAATCTGACCGGGACTGCGAATTTCCAGCCTCATGTGACGGTTCTCGGTGACATAGATGCCCCACCGGTCGAGACACTTGGCCTGTGCAGGGAGATATTCTCCGGTGTGCCGCCGATTTCCGCGGCGTGACGGATGTGGCTTCCTCTTCGGCGTATTTCATGTCGTTGTTTCTCGATCTGGAGGTGCCCGATGTGCTGGGCTCTTGTCGCCGAAGGCTGGCGAAGGATTTGCAGGTCGAAGAACCCGGTGCTTTTCGCCCTCATATCAGTCTCGCCTACGGGTTGAGTGATGAGCAGCGCGGTCAGGAGGGAATCATCGGGCTGACAACGGGGTTGATCGGGCGTTAGTTCACGCTGAGCCAAGTGGCTTGCGTGTCTTCGGCCCGCGAAATTCCGATCGCGCAGTGGCGTGTAATGGACGTGGTCAATCTCTGACGGTCCTTACAACTCAAGGTATTGTTCGCAGGCGTTGACAGCGCTCACATGAACGTGAATTCTACGCGGACGAAAAAGTGGTTGTTGGGGGAACGTCACGGAAACGTCACCTCACAATTCTAAAAGACGAAGCTGTTGAGAAATACAGTTCCAAACATGGGAGATTACAAGATGAGAAGCCTAGTCATGCTGACAGCGGGTCTGACGACCTTTGCAACGGCATCCTTTGCACAAACCGAAATCCAGTTCTGGCACGCCATGGGCGGACGCCTTGGCGAAGTGGTCGAGGAAATCGCCGAGAAGTACAATGCCAGCCAGGGCGACTACGTTTTGGTGCCGACCTACAAAGGCGGATACGAGGACACAATGACCGCTGGCATCGC
>JBFFFS010000176.1:0-6286 GCA_041557855.1 Roseobacter sp.
GCTCGGCGCGGATGCCGTGGTGGGCATTGATCTGGATTATGAAGTCGTCGGGGACAGCATGCTGATGGTGTCGGTCTCCGGCACTGCCGTGACAATCGAATAAACTTTAGGAACACGCCGCAAGGCATTGATATGAAACCGCTACGGCGGATCGGAAAAGGAAACACGAGACATGCTGAGCATCAAGAACCTCGCCGTCAAACTGGAAGAAGAAGATAAGCAAATCCTCAAAGGTGTCGATCTGGAGATCGAAGCCGGCAAGGTGCACGCGATCATGGGGCCGAACGGATCGGGTAAATCGACGCTGTCCTATGTCCTTTCCGGAAAGGACGGCTACGAGGTCACCGGCGGATCAGCCGAGCTTGATGGCGAAGACGTGCTGGACATGGAGCCGGAAGAGCGCGCCGCTGCAGGTCTGTTTCTTGCGTTCCAGTATCCGGTGGAAATTCCCGGTGTGGGCAACATGACTTTCCTCCGCACGGCGGTGAACGCACAGCGCAAGGCGCGGGGCGAAGAAGAGATGTCTGCGGCCGATTTCCTCAAGGCCGTGCGCGCGCGCGCCAAGGAACTCAAGATCGATGCCGACATGCTCAAGCGGCCCGTAAACGTGGGTTTCTCCGGCGGTGAGAAAAAGCGTAACGAAATCCTGCAAATGGCGATGCTGGAACCGAAGATGTGCATCCTCGATGAGACCGACTCGGGTCTTGACGTCGATGCGATGAAACTGGTGGCGGAAGGCGTGAACGCGCTGCGCTCCGAAGGCCGTGGCTTTCTTGTCATCACCCACTACCAGCGCCTGCTCAACCATATCAAACCGGATGTCGTTCACATCATGTCGGATGGCAAGATCGTGAAAACCGGTGGTCCGGAACTCGCGCTCGAAGTTGAAAACAACGGCTATGCCGGCATCCTTTCAGAGGTGGCGTAATGGCAGAGGCGGCAACGAAACTGACCACGACAGAAGCGCGTCTGTCCGGACTGAGCCTGCCTGCCGGCGGTTGGTCGGAGGCGGCGCGCGTGCAGGCCAAGGCGCGGGTCGAGAAGATGGGCCTGCCCGAGCGGCGCGACGAATACTGGCGCTACACCCGGCCCGACACTTTGACACAGCCGACCGCTGTGCCAGCGGCGCTGTTCGACAATGACGAAAAGCCGATCTTCGGCGATGTGGACAAAGTCTCCATCGTTTTCGTGGACGGCGTGTTCGACGCCGAGGCCTCGGACGATCTGGCCCTTGAGGGCGTGAAGATCGAACGCCTGGCCGAGGCGTCTTCCGATCTGCACTGGGCGCGGGATCTCTATGGCGCGCTGGAGGCGAAAGGCCAGAATCCGGTGCCACGGTCGCTGGCGGCGCTCAACACCGCCTATGCAACTGATGGCATTCTGATCCATGTGACCGGCAAGGCGTCGAAACCGATCAGCCTGCAATATCATCACCGCGACGAAAACTCGGACGCCATCTTGCACCACGTGATCCGCGTGGACGCCGGGGCGGAGGTGACGGTGCTGGAGAACGGTCCGGCGGCGGCGCGATTCAACAAGGTGATGGAAGTCGTTATTGCCGATGGGGGTGTGTTTCACCATGTGCGCGCGCAAGGGCGCGACCATGAGCGGCGCGCGGCCACTCATATCTTCGCGCGGCTCGGAGCTGAGAGTATCTTCAAATCTTTCACGCTGACCGCCAACGGGGTGATGACGCGCAACGAATGCGTGATCGAGCTTACCGGCGACGATGCGGTGGCCCATGTGGCGGGCGCTTGTGTCGGTGATGGCGATTTTCACCACGACGATACGGTTTTCATCACCCATGACGCGGTCAATTGCGAAAGCCGTCAGGTTTTCAAGAAGGTGCTGCGCAACGGTGCGACGGGCGTTTTCCAGGGCAAGATTCTCGTGCAGCCCGGTGCCCAGAAAACAGATGGCTACCAGATCAGCCAATCCCTTCTTCTGGATGATGACAGCCAGTTTCTCGCGAAGCCGGAGTTGGAAATCTATGCGGATGACGTGGCCTGTTCCCACGGCTCGACGTCTGGAGCGATCGACGAAACCGCGTTGTTCTACCTGCGTTCGCGCGGTGTGCCAAAAGCTCAGGCGACGGATCTTCTGACATTGGCCTTCCTGGCTGAAGCCGTGGAGGAAATCCAGGACGAAACGCTGCGCGATGGCATCATCTCCCGTCTGAGCGACTGGCTGGAGCGGCACCGCAGCTGATGTCTGTGACGCAGGATATCGTGGCTACCTACCGCGGCCCGGCCCGGGTTGTATCGCGCCTGGCCGGGCAGGGAAGGCAGGAAGTGCGCGCGCTTACCTTCGTGCTGCTGGCCGGGCTCGTGATTTTTGTCGCTCAGGCGCCCTACCAGGCGCGCGAGGCGCATTTCAGCACCGATGTCCCGCTGGAGGCACGGCTCTACTGGAGCGCGTTCTTGTGGATTTTTCTCTTTCCATTCCTGCTCTACGTAGTGGCGGCGCTGCTTTGGGGGGTCACGCGGGTGCTGCGGCCGCAAATCAGCGGCTACGCGATACGCCTGTCTCTTTTTTGGGCCTTTCTTGCGTCCTCTCCGGTAATCCTGCTTTGCGGCTTGGTGGCGGCCTTCATTGGCCCCGGCGCGCCGCTGCAGCTTTGCGGAATTCTCTGGCTTTGCCTTTTTTTGTGGTTCTGGCTCAGTGGATTGGTTTCGGCGGAGCGGCAGGCGGTATGACGCAGTCCCTGAGCCTGCCCGACCTGGCGCTGCTGACGCTGCGTGACCCGAAGGCCGCTGGACAAATCGTGCTGCGGTGGAACCTTTCCGGCGAGGCGCTCTGGGTCGCAATCGGTCTCGTCAGCGTGGTCGGGACGATGCTCTCGACGCTGTCGCATATGATAATGCCGCTGCCGGCGCCCTTCGATATCGTCGGTCAGAACCCGTTTCTCTACCTCGTGATCGCGATAGGCGGATTTCTGGCCATGGTGCTGGCGATCTTCTGGACCGGCCGGATGCTGGGCGGGCAGGGCAGTCTGCAAGATCTGATGGTGCTGCTCGTGTGGTTGCAGGGGCTGCGCACCCTCGCGCAGGCGGTGATCCTTACGGCGTTTTTCATCCTTCCGGGTCTCGGCAGTCTTGTAGCGCTTTTCGTCGGTGCCGCCACACTCTGGATCTTCGTGAACTTCATTGCCGTGGGTCTGCGGCTCGACTCGCTTTGGCGCGCTGTCGCGGTGCTGATCGTCGGCGCGCTCGCCTTCATGGTCGGGCTGTCCTTTTTGCTATCCTTGATCGGCGTCTCCGCCGTCGGAGTACCCTTTGATGTATGATGTTGAAAAAATCCGTGCGGATTTCCCGATCCTGAGCCGCGAGGTCAACGGCAAACCGCTTGTCTATCTTGACAATGGTGCTTCGGCGCAAAAGCCGCAGGTGGTGATCGATGCCGTGACCAACGCCTACGCGCATGAATACGCGAATGTGCATCGTGGACTGCATTTCCTGTCCAATCTGGCCACGGACAAATACGAGAGCGTGCGCGGTGTCATCGCAAAATTTCTCAACGCGGGGTCGGAGGAGGAGATCATCCTGAACTCCGGCACCACCGAAGGCATCAACATGGTGGCCTATGCCTGGGCGATGCCGCGTTTTGAGCCCGGCGATGAGATCATTCTCAGCGTGATGGAACACCATGCCAATATCGTGCCCTGGCACTTTCTGCGCGAACGTCAGGGTGCAGTTTTGAAATGGGTGGATGTGGATAGCACCGGTGCACTCGATCCGCAGGCTGTCATAGACGCCATCGGCCCCCGTACAAAGCTGATCGCCATCACCCATCTGTCGAATGTGTTTGGAACGCGCGTCGATGTGAAGACGATCACCCGTGAAGCTCATGCGCGCGGGGTGCCGGTCCTGGTCGACGGAAGCCAGGCGGCCGTTCATCAGCCCGTCGATGTGCGTGATATCGGTTGTGATTTCTATGCCATTACGGGGCACAAACTTTATGGTCCCTCAGGTTCGGGCGCGATCTACGTCAAGGCCGAGCGCATGAAGGAAATGCGCCCCTTCATCGGCGGTGGCGACATGATCAGGGAGGTCTCCAGGGAGTCCGTGATCTACAATGACCCGCCGATGAAATTCGAGGCAGGCACGCCAGGCATCGTGCAGACCATCGGATTTGGTGTTGCGCTCGACTATATGATGGACTTGGGGATGGAGAACATCGCCGCGCACGAAGCGGATCTGCGCGATTACACGACCGAACGTCTGGGCGGGCTCAACTGGCTCCAGGTGCAGGGCACCACGCCCGACAAGGCGGCGATCTTCAGCTTTACGCTGGATGGGGCGGCGCATGCGCATGACATCTCGACCATCCTCGACAAGAAGGGCGTTGCAGTTCGCGCCGGTCAGCACTGCGTCGGCCCGCTCATGGAACACATGGGCCTCAGCGCCACCTGCCGCGCGTCCTTTGGTCTCTACAACACCCGCGCCGAGGTCGATGTACTGGTCGAAGCGCTTGAGTTGGCACACGATCTTTTTGCCTGAGGCGGCGGGTCGATTTTGCAATTGCAGGCCGTGCACGTGCGGTCTATACCGCCCCGAGTGGACCCTTAGCTCAGCTGGATAGAGCGCTGCCCTCCGAAGGCAGAGGCCAGAGGTTCGAATCCTCTAGGGTCCGCCACTACACTTCATCAAATTGTTGATTAATAATGATTTTTTAGGACTTCTGTTTTTGAATCCCCCATTCAGTCCCCCACCTTAACGGGGAACGGGTGGGAATTTTCGGTAATATCGTAGTATTCGCGCCGAAGCGAGCGCGCTGAACAATGCACGCCATCCACGCTCCGCGGGGGCCTTGCAGCGCTCGCCAGTGGACTTTTGTGGCCCTAGCGCTGCATTTGGGCGCGTCTCAGAGCCGTTGTGTACGGTTTACAGAACTCTCAGCAATCTCACGAGCCTCACGCACAAGCTCGTTAATCCAGCGCCGCTCTTCGACCCACTCACGAGACCGCAAGCCGTGCTTCCATGCGGGATGCTTTTCTCCTGCTAGAGCACCCCGCCTTTAACCTGAGACATATCCGGCAGCCTTGAAGTATTTCCAGCATTCTTCTGTTGAGAAGAGATCACAGACTTGGGCGATGGCATCGAACATGTCGGTGAAGGTTCGAGCTCCGATGCGTCGTAAGTGTGCTTTGAGTTTGGAGAAGGCCATTTCTATCGGGTTCAAATCGGGGCTGTATGGCGGCAGGAACAGGAACCAGCAGCCTGCGTCACGCATGGCCTTGGCGGCTACAGCGTTCTTGTGAGTAGCAAGGTTGTCGAGAATGACGACGGTGCCGGGTTCCAGTTCGGGCACGAGCACCTTTTCGACATATGCGGCGAAAGCTAAGCCATCCATTGCGCCTTTGAACACCCAGGGTGCAATCATGGCATCAGGCGTGAGCCCGGCAATGAAGGTCTGCGTTCCCCACGATCCGAAGGGGGCATCCATCACCAAACGGTCCCCGCGCGGCGACCATCCCCGCTGGCGTGTCAGGTTGGTTTTGACAGAGGTTTCATCCAATGCCCGGCAGTCGCTGCTTGCAGCGATGAGAGGGAATGAAGACAACGCGTTCGGGCTGAGCCGATACGGCTGGCATACGATGCCTGAACCAGTCTTCGCGCTGTTTTATTACCTTGGCGCGGCGTCGCTCGGTGGCGACCAATGTCTTTTTTTGTATGTGAACCCGAGCTTGCAAAGGAACTTGCCAATGGCATTCGGATGCGCCTGAACACCCGTCGCATCTGTTAAGGCGGAAGCCAGCTCGGGCATAGTAATATCTCCATCCTGCGCGATGAGTTCCGTGAAAAGGGCGCGGTGCGGGTCGAGCTTGCCTTTCCCTCGCGGGCGCCCCTGCGGCGCTGGGAGAGCCCGACCTGTACGCCGGATTGCAAGCGCCCAACGGGCTCCAGTCGCTGGTGACAGCTTCAATCGCAAAGCCGCAGCCCGCCCGCTCAAACCTTCCTCAATGTATCGCTGAAAACGCGCCCGAAGCGCATCTGGCAAAGGTGCTGACATGATCCATCCTCCCAAAGAGAATGAATCACACCGTCAGCAGAAAGGGAATCTCCCGATTCAGGTTTTGGGCGGGACGCTTTAGCTGTTCAGCGCGTGGGACGCGTATCCGGCAGGTGGATGTTCGCCACCTGTTCGGCTATGGGATCATTGGAAAGAGGATGGGTGTCCGAGCTAAACTTGCTTGGGTCGGTCATCCGCTGCCATTGGCCACCGGCAAAGACTTCGAGGCCCGAAAATTTCGACTTGTAGCCCATCTTCTGGCTGCCGGGGACCC
>JBFFFS010000177.1:0-6271 GCA_041557855.1 Roseobacter sp.
AAACGGTAACGTGTGATTAACCTTTTTTGTTCAGGGTTAATCGCAATACAACCATGGCTCGATGCGGAGAAGAATATGCGTGTACTACTTGTGGAAGACGAACCTACCACGTCCAAGAGCATCGAATTGATGCTGACCCATGCGAATTTGAACGTGTATGCGACTGATCTGGGGGAAGAGGGAATCGATCTTGCCAAGCTGTACGATTACGATCTGATCCTGCTGGATCTCGATCTGCCCGACATGAACGGGCACGAAGTTCTGCGGCAACTGAGACTGGCGCGCATAGAAACACCGATCCTGATCCTGTCCGGCGCCGATGACACGGAAAACAAGATCAAGGGTTTTGGTTTCGGGGCGGACGACTACCTGACCAAGCCCTTCCATCGCGAGGAACTGGTGGCGCGGATCCATGCCATTATCCGCCGTTCGAAGGGCCATTCACAGTCGGTTATCGACACCGGTGCAATTTCGGTGAACCTGGATGCCAAAACCGTCAGTGTCGAGAACAAGACCGTGCATCTGACCGGTAAGGAATATCAGATGCTGGAGCTTCTTTCACTGCGCAAGGGCACCACGCTGACCAAGGAGATGTTTCTCAATCACCTCTACGGGGGAATGGATGAGCCGGATTTGAAGATTATTGATGTGTTCATCTGCAAGCTGCGCAAGAAACTGAGCGTCGCAACGGGCGGTGACAATTATATCGAAACGGTCTGGGTACGTGGCTATGTCCTGCGCGATCCTGAGCCTTCGCATATGAACGACCCGCAGCGACTTGCCGTTGGCGCGTGACGTGCTGCGTCTTTCCTGACCAGCGCAATCGTTCTGGCGTTCGTTCTTCTCTTTGGTGATCTTTTAAATCGACTGGACCTGACCCGGCGCTGCGCCTATCTGTTGACGGCGAGCGGGAGAAGGGCAGCCAAATGGCGACGACACCAGTTGATATGCTGGATGAAGCGGCAGCGCGGGAAGAACTTGAGCGTTTAGCGAAACTGCTATCGAAGGCCAACACCGCCTATCACGCCGATGACAGCCCGCTCATGTCGGACGCGGACTTCGATGCGCTCAAGCAGAGAAACGCGGCGATCGAGGCGCGGTTTCCGCAGCTTAAGAGAACAGACAGCCCGTCCGACGTGGTCGGCGCGCAACCGTCCGAGGGGTTTGCGAAGGTCACGCATGACGTGCAGATGCTGTCACTCTCCAATGCTTTCGATGCCGCGGACATCGAAGAATTCGACCAGCGGATACGTAGATACCTCGGTCTCGAAGCCGATGCGGCGCTTGCCTACACGGCTGAGCCGAAAATTGACGGCCTGTCTCTCTCGTTGCGGTATGAAGCGGGCGAACTGGTCCGTGCGGCTACGCGCGGCGATGGCCGAACTGGTGAAAATGTCACCGCAAACGCGCGTACAATAGATGATATTCCCCGGCGGATCGCAGGTGCCCCCGACGTGCTTGAAGTGCGCGGAGAGGTCTATATGTCCCATCCGGATTTCGCAGCTCTCAATGAAAGACAGACTGCCCAGGGTGCCAAGGTTTTCGCAAATCCGCGCAACGCGGCTGCCGGGTCTCTTCGGCAACTTGATGCCGAGATAACACGGAATCGTCCCCTTAAGTTTTTTGCTTATGCCTGGGGAGCAGCGTCCGAGCCCCTGTCCGACACGCAGCTTGGCGCGATTGAACGTCTGTCGGATTTCGGGTTTTCCACGAACCCGTTGACGCGGCTCTGTCAGGGCATCGAAGAACTGCTCTCGCAATACGAGGAAATCGAAGCGCAGCGCGCGACGTTAACATATGATATCGACGGGGTGGTGTATAAGGTCAACGATCTTGGCCTTCAGGCGCGCCTGGGTTTCCGCTCGACGACGCCGAGATGGGCGATTGCACATAAGTTTCCGGCTGAACTGGCCTGGACACGCCTTGAAGCGATCGACATTCAGGTAGGACGTACCGGGGCCTTGTCACCGGTTGCGCGATTGCATCCGGTGACGGTCGGCGGGGTGGTTGTATCCAACGCGACGCTGCACAATGAAGACTATATCGCCGGCAGAGATAGCAAGGGCGCCGAAATCCGTGGCGGCAAGGATATACGCGTCGGCGACTGGGTGCAGGTCTATCGCGCCGGGGATGTTATCCCGAAGGTTTCTGACGTTGATCTTGAAAAACGTCCGAAAGAGGCGCAACCTTTTGTTTTCCCTGTCAAATGCCCGGAATGCGGCAGCGATGCAGTGCGCGAGGAGGGCGATGCCGTCAGACGTTGTATGGGCGGGCTGATTTGTCCAGCTCAGGCCGTGGAAAAACTCAAGCATTTTGTATCGCGCGCCGCATTCGACATCGAGGGGCTGGGTGCCAAACAGGTGGAGCAGTTTTACGCTGACGGCTGGATCCGGGAACCGGTCGATATCTTCAAGCTGCGCGCGCGTTACGGCGGTGGCCTGCAGCAGTTGAAGAACCGCGAGGGTTGGGGCGAGAAGTCCGCAAGTAATCTCTTTGATGCCATCGACGATAAAAGAAAGATTTCTCTCTCAAGACTGATCTTTTCATTGGGGATCCGTCATGTTGGCGAGGCCGCGTCCAATCTGATCGCACTGCATTACGGCACCTATGAAGCTTTTGCGGAGGCGATGTCGGCGGCGGAACCAATGTCCGGACCAGCTTGGGACGATCTGCTGGGGATCGATGGTGTCGGATCGGTGATGGCCGCATCTCTGGTACAGGCCATGACCCAGCCTTCCGAAAGAGCGTCGATCAACCGGCTTGTTGAGGAACTTGATGTTCAGTCCGCCACCCGCCCGAACACGGAGGGCAGTCCGGTCGCCGGGAAGACCGTGGTTTTCACGGGAACATTGGAAAAAATGACGCGCGCGGAGGCCAAGGCGCGCGCCGAGCGTCTGGGTGCCAAAGTGTCTGGGTCCGTGTCGGCCAAGACGGATATTCTCGTGGCAGGTCCGGGAGCCGGGTCAAAGGCCACGAAGGCTGCAGAACTGGGGATCAAAACGCTTGATGAGGATGCCTGGTTAGCTCTGATCGAGGGCACATGAGCGGGCGCCCCGAAGCACTTTTCGAATTGTTTTCCAGCTTGGAAAGTCTCAAGGGTGTCGGTCCCAAAACAGCGCAGCATCTTCAGGCGATGGGCATCAATGCCCCGCGTGATCTGCTTTTTACATTGCCGCATAACGGCATCGACAGGCAGCGCCGTGACAGCATCGACGGGATCGCCTTGCCCGCAGTCGTGACCGTTCCGGTAACCGTTGGTACGCATATGCCGGCGCGGACAAAAGGCGGTGCCTACCGGATCAATGTGCGCGATGCAAACTCCGTCTTCCAATTGGTGTTTTTCCACGCACGGGGCGATTACCTGCTGAAATCGCTTCCAGAAGGCAGTACGCGCGTGGTCTCGGGCAAGCTGGAGGTTTTCGATGGGATGCCGCAGATGGTGCATCCCGACCACATTGTCTCGTCTAAGGACGCGGAGAGCATTCCTGCCTTCGAACCTGTTTATCCGTTGACGGCGGGTATTACGCAAAAACTGATGTTTACCGCGGTGCGAAGTGCACTTGCACGCGTGCCGAAGATGGGGGAATGGATCGACCCTTCCCAGAAAACTGCAGCAGGTTGGCCGGGCTTTCACGAGGCCCTGAACGCCGCTCATAACCCGTCCAGCCAAAGTGATCTGGCAATGACTTCTGCGGCGCGCGAGCGCTTGGCCTATGACGAATTGATGGCACACCAGTTGACGCTGGCGCTGGCGCGGACGCGGGACCGGACGCAGCCGGGGCGGGTCAGCGCGGGAGATGGGCGGTTGCAGGTGAAAGTGCTCGCGGCACTTCCCTATGCGCTGACCGGCGCCCAGACACGCGCGGTGGAAGAGATCAATGCCGATATGGCCGCGCCGCGGCGCATGAACCGCTTGCTGCAAGGCGACGTTGGCTCCGGCAAGACGCTGGTTGCTTTCATGGCGTTGCTGAGGGCCGTCGAAGCCGGAGGGCAGGGGGTGCTGATGGCGCCCACTGAAATCCTTGCCCGGCAGCATCTTGAGAGCCTGCGTCCGCTGGCGGAAGACGCAGGCGTGGTGCTTGAAATTCTCACCGGGCGCGACAAGGGCAGCGAGCGCAAGTCCAAGCTCGCTGCCTTGGCGCGCGGTGATATCCAGGTGCTCGTGGGTACACACGCAGTGTTTCAGAAAGATGTCGAATTTGAGGATCTGCGCCTTGCCATCGTGGACGAGCAGCATCGGTTTGGCGTGCGCCAGCGGCTGGAGCTTGGGCGCAAAGGGCAGGCCGCTGACGTTCTCGTCATGACGGCGACACCAATTCCGCGTTCGCTGGCGCTGGCGCAATATGGCGACATGGATGTTTCGATACTCGATGAAAAACCTGCTGGTCGCCAGCCGATAAAGACCGCCCTCGTCAGTACTGCGCGACTGCAGGAAGTGGTGGATCGGCTGCGTGTGGTAATCGCCCAAGGGCGGCAGTGTTATTGGGTCTGTCCGCTTGTCGAAGAGAGCGAGGTGGTCGATCTGACCGCGGCCGAAGAGCGGTTCAAATATCTGCGTGCCGTCTTGGGCGAAGGTGTCGTCGGTCTGGTGCATGGTCAGATGCCCAGTGCCGAAAAGGACGCGGCGATGGCCCGGTTTCAGTCTGGCGAGACCAAGGTGCTTGTTGCGACCACGGTGATCGAGGTCGGGGTCAACGTGCCCAATGCCACGATCATGGTAATCGAACGCGCGGAGATTTTCGGGCTGGCACAACTGCACCAGATGCGCGGGCGCGTTGGGCGTGGGGATGCCGCCTCGACATGCCTGTTGCTCTATCGTGCGCCCTTGTCGGCGTCGGGTCAGCGCCGACTCGAAGTATTACGCGATTCAGAGGATGGTTTTGCCATTGCCGAAACAGACCTGCAGATGCGCGGCGCGGGCGATGTCATCGGCACGGCCCAGTCTGGCATGCCGCGGTTCAGGGTCGCCGATCTCGAACGTCAAGCAGGACTGATGGCGGTTGCGCAAAGCGACGCCAGGCGCCTTCTGGCGGAAGATCCCGCGTTGAAGAGTCCACGCGGGCAGGCTGCACGGCTGCTGCTATGGCTGATGCGGCAGGAAGAGGCAATCCGTTTGATTTCAGTTGGTTAGATTTTTGTTCTCTTTTGTTCTCATAAAGTTCTTTACAAAGTGCGAATAAAATGAGAACAAATAAGCAACACGAACGGAGGCAACGATGACTACATTCAACCAGATTAAGACCATTGCCACACGCGCCCAGGACACTTTGGTGCAGGATGCGTTGGGCGCGGCCGCCCTGGCGGTGATGCTGGTGGTCGGCCTGCATTTGCCAAACTTTATTTGATTTCTGCCTGCGCTCTCACGCCGGTCTCACCCATGCACCTTCCCCAATCCGGTGCCCGAGATACTTACTGCCTGTTCCCCATCTCGGACGGCTTACGCCTCAGGTGACCATCGGATTCCCCGTGAGTAACGCTTTGACTACGCCGCCACCCCGCTTGGGATGGCGGCGTTTTTTTTATGAAATGCTGTAGGCGAGGCGCAATCCTCCCCAGTGCTGGCCCTTGATAAAGATGGGTGCCGATAGGTCCTTCATCATTTTGAACTCGCCGCCGCCCATGTCGCGGCGATAGACTTGTAACAGGAAACTTTCGGTATTGTGCCCTGCTTTCAATCCTACCCGATCGTTAAAAATGCGACGATTTCGGCAATGAGCAGTGTTCCAGACCGGATCGTTGTTGGGAGGTTGTGAAAACTTCTTGTTATGAGTGGGCAAGTAGCCATTCACGTCAACTGCCGCACAGAACACGACCTTGGGATCAATGTCGAGAGCCGGCTCCTGAATCGCGGGCAGGAGTTGGTCCATGACTGCGGTCGCTTCGGTCAGGAATTGTTCAGGATCGCTGCCCGGGATAACTTGATATTGGCGATCGAAAAGGCGTGACATTGTGGTGTGGCCGCTGTCCACGGCAGCTTCGAGTTTCTCTGATGCCTGGCGGGCGAAATCTCGCACCGCGTGGATAAAACGGGCATCGGGCGCATTGTCGTCCAGCAGGGCCGTAGATTGCACGATCAATTCGGATGTATCGATCAGCTTGAGGATACGGCGGTGCGTCTGTTCGATTCCCGAGGCCGTGCTCATGACAGCGTTGTCGATACTGCTCAATGCGGGCTGAGGGCATCGATAGCGGAGTCGACACGGTCCGATTGCCGCGCGATGCGCTGCGCCTGTTCGCTTGCCGAGGTAATCGATGCCTCCATCCGACCCAG
>JBFFFS010000178.1:0-6261 GCA_041557855.1 Roseobacter sp.
GAGCCACCGAAAAAGACCCCGATGAAGACGGCTGGAAAACCGGCGATGACGATCAGCATCGCGTTGCGGAAGACATGCCCGTAAAGCACGCGCTTTTCCGACAGACCCTTGGCGCGGGCAGTCATCACGTAGTGTTTCTTGATCTCGTCAAGAAAACTGTTCTTGGTCAGAAGCGTCAGCGTGGCAAAGGCGGATATCGTGGAGGCAAGCACCGGCAAAGTGATGTGCCAGAAGTAATCCACCACCTTGCCCCAGGCGCTAAGCTCATCGAAGTTGTCGCTGGTGAGACCGCGTAACGGGAAGATTTGCCAGTAGGAGCCGCCTGCGAACAGCACCAGCAGCAGAATGGCGAACAAGAAGCCGGGGATCGCGTAAGCGGCAATGATGGCACCGCTCGTCCATGTATCGAAGCTGCTGCCGTCCTTGACCGCCTTGCGGATGCCCAGCGGTATCGAGACCAGATAGGCAATCAGCGTGGACCACAGGCCCAGCGTAATCGAAACGGGCAGTTTTTCCTGAATGAGTTCGATTACCGAAACGGACCGAAAATAACTCTCACCGAAATCGAAGCGCATGTAGTTCCAGATCATGTTCAGGAACCGCTCGACCGGGGGCTTGTCAAAGCCGAATTCGGCCTCCAACTCGGCGATGAACTCGGGCGGCAAACCCCGCGCGCCCACATACTGGCTTTCGTTGCTGCTCAGGTCCGACGCCCCGGCGTCGTTGTTGGTGCCTGAGAACCCCTCGAACACGTCGCCACCACCCTGAATCCGGGCGATCGCCTGCTCCACCGGGCCGCCCGGCACGAATTGCACCAGAGCAAAGTTGATGAGCATGATCCCCAGAAGCGTCGGAATGATCAGCAGCAGCCGTCTGATAATATAGGCGCCCATGCGCTTACCTCAGCGCTCCGGCGGCGCGCAAGGCATCCGCCTTGTCACGGTTGTACCACCAGAAATCCAGCTGCCCGAGCGCGAAGGGCGGGATTTCCTCGGGGTGCTCATACTGATCGTAATAAGCGACCCAGTGGCTGGGATTGTACCAGACCGGGATCATGATGAACTCGTAACGCAGCGCCCGGTCCAGCGCCATCAGGCTGGCCTTTTCTTCTTCGCGCGTGGTGGCATTGAGCGAGCGGTCGATGATGGTATCCACGAGAGGACTGGCAAGGCCAGCGGGGTTGAAGAGCGAGAAGGCCGCCGCTTCGGACCCATAGCGCTGCATCAGCCCGGTGCCGGTGCCGAGAAAGGCCGCATAGGCATCATAAACGAGGTCGTAGTCCCGGTCGCGCTCGCGAGAGGTATATTGCGAAGCATCGACCTTCTCGAAAGTGATATCGACACCCAGCGTCTGCACGTTGGAGACGAAATTTTCCATGACAGCACTCAGGGTCGGTGACGTGGCGCTGTTGAACAGGAAGTTCAACTTGAGCGTCTGGCCCTGCGCGTTGCGGCGGATGCCATCATCTCCGACGCCCCAACCGGCCTCGTCCAGCAGCTTCATGGCCGCACGCGCGTTGCGCCGGTCAAGCAGGCGTTCGGGTTTGGAAGTATGCGGCACCAGCGCCGGTTCCGTCAGCATTTCGGTCGGAACGATATCGCCAAGGCCTTCCAGAAACACCAGTTCAGGGCCTTCGGGCAGGCCCGTTGCCATGAGCGGCGTGTCCTGCGTGAAGGAGGCGCGCTGCTTGAACAGGCCGTATTGCAGGCTTTCGTTGGTCCATTCAAAGTTGAAGGCAAGCGCAATGGCCTGTCGCACGCGCCGGTCTTTCAGCACGTTACGGCCCAGGTTGAACACGATACCGGTAGGTGTGGGTGGCGAGCCATCCGGCAAGTCCTTCACGACCACATTGCCCTCGCGCGCCTTGGGAAATTCGTATCCGGTTGCCCACTTCTTTGAGTCGCCTTCCGTGCGGAAGGTATATTCCCCAGCCTTGAATGCCTCGAAGGCAGCCGTATCATCGCCGAAATACTCGATGCGGATTTCGTCGAAGTTGTTGCGACCGATATTGAACGGCAGATCGTTACCCCAGTAGTCCGGATTGCGCTTGTAGACGATGCGGCGGTTTACATCGACGCTCTCGGCCATATACGGCCCCGACCCGGGTGAAATTTCGAGGCGGCTTTCGTCGAGACCCGCGCCGGTTTCCTCGTACCACTTCTTCGACCAAGCCGGGACATAACCCACCTGATCGATCAGGCTGCGGCGGGAGATACCTTCGGTGAAATAGAACTTGATCGTGTAATCGTCGATCACTTCGACCTTGGGAATTCGCTTGCGTACCGCGTCGGCATAGGATTTCAGGCCCTCGTCCAGCAGCAGGTTGTGGCTGAAGGCAATGTCATGCGCGGTGACCGGCGTGCCGTCGGAAAAGCGCGCTTCGGGGCGCATGTAGAAAATCACCCAGTCCTTGGTCTCGGGGTACTCGATCCGCTCGCAGAGCAGGCAGTAGGATTCGCCATAGACATCCGCCGGTGCAGAAGCGCCGCCCGTGCCATCACCAAGCAGGCTTTCGTACATGATCGTGGATAATGCTCCCGCACGACCCTTCCGCGTGTAGGGATGCATGCTGTCGAATGTACCCACAACGCTCAGGGATATCTCGCCACCTTTTGGGGCGTCCGGGTTCACATAGTCGAAATGTGCGTAATCTGCGGGGTATTTCAGATCGCCATAGAAGGAATAACCGTGGCTCACGATCATGCCGTCGCTGTTTTGCGCGCGCGCGGTGCCGGCCCACAAAAGCGCGAAACACAGCACAAAGAGCGAAAAGCCGGACCAGAAGACCTCTACGGCAAGACTGGCCGTCCGCGTGCGAACCCGTGGGGTTTTCATCTGGAAATCCTCCTGTTGTGCGCCGGTTTCACCGGCCTACCGCTCACATGTAAGCTAACGGGACAGAGCGCCAAGATACAAGTTGCGAAAATGTTATCTGGCTGGTCTTCACCTCATTTGCCCATCAAAAAAGCCGCTTGCAGTTCAGCAAGCGGCTTTTTTCAGAGTATGATAAAGATCAGTTGTCCAGACTATCGAGATAAGCGATCACGTTTGCCCTGTCTTGGATCTTGTTCAGGCCGGAAAAGCCCATTGAAGTGCCCGGCGCCCAGTCGGACGGTTTTTCAAGGAAACCGCTGAGGTTTTCCGGGGTCCATGCGCCGTCCATATCGGCAAGCGCGGAAGAATAGTTGGTATAGCCATTCGCAGCCGCGATATCGCGGCCTACAACACCGTAGAGGTAGGGGCCAACACCATTCGCGCCCTGCTCAAGCTTGTGGCAGGCCGAGCACTTACGGAACACACGCGCGCCAGCGTCCACGTCCGCAGAGGCCATAATCTCTTCTAAGTTGACCTCTTCTTCCTCTACGCCGGCATCTTCCGCTTCCGCGACTTCGATCACGTAGGAAGCCTCGCCGTGAGAGTCCATGTGGTAGAGCTCTTCCGCCGCCCATTTACCCAGAAGGAACACAAGCAGCGCGCCGCAGATACCGCCGGCCGCTTTGGTGAAGGTCATTGTGTCGAACATGGCGTATTATTCCATTGCTAGATGTTTGCAGGCGTATCTACGTCTTCACCTTGTCCGTGGCAAGGTGTACTTACCGCGACGAAACGCCCCTTTTGTCGCATTTATCGTTTTTTGGGAAAATCTAATGACAAAGCAGACCCCTGCCCGCATCGCCTTCCAGGGTGAGTTGGGCGCCTACAGCCACGAAGCCTGCCGCAGCGCCCGTCCCGACATGACCCCCGTGCCCTGCGCCACCTTCGAAGGGGCGATCGAAGCCGTGCGATCCGGTGAGGCGGAACTGGCGATGCTGCCAGTCGAAAACTCGACCTACGGCCGCGTGGCCGATATCCACTCGCTGTTGCCGAAATCGGGGTTGAACATCATCGAAGAGGCCTTTGTGAGGGTCCACATCAACCTGCTGGGCGTGAAGGGGGCCGATATCTCGCAGATCAAGAGCGCGAAAAGCCATACGGTCCTGCTCGGCCAGTGCCGCAGTTTTCTGGCCGAACACGGTATATCCCGGGTTACCGGCGCGGATACCGCCGGCTCCGCACGAGAGGTGGCTGCCGCGGGAGATCCGAGCATGGCCGCACTCGCCAGCGAACTTGCCGGAGAGATTTACGGCCTCGACCTGCTTGCGAGGCATATCGAGGACGAAGGAAACAACACGACGCGCTTCCTGCTGATGTCGCCGGAGCATGATTTCAGCAGGCGCGGCGAACACGGGATGATCACCACTTTCGTATTCGAAGTGCGCAACATCCCGGCAGCGCTCTACAAGGCAATGGGTGGATTCGCGACAAACGGCATCAACATGACCAAGCTGGAAAGCTACATGGTGGGCGGCTCATTCACGGCAACGCAGTTCTATGCCGATATCGAAGGCCATCCGGACGATCCCGGCGTCCAGCGCGCGTTGGAAGAACTGGACTACTTTACCAACATGATTGAAATACTGGGCGTCTATCCCGCGCATCCCGACCGCCATTAGGTCGTGCTGCGCAGGCGGTCTTCCATATCCTCGATGTAGGTCGCGATACGCTCCTTGTATTTCTTGTTGAGCGATGTCTTGGTCAGTTTGAGCGACTGGATCAGCAAGCGCGCAGGCAACGTCTGCGGGCGCAATTCCAGACCGATGAGTATCCGCGTCCGGCTGCGCGACAAGGCGATCAGTTCGAATTCCATGCTGCCGGTTACACCGCTGGACGACAGTGCCACCACCATATGTTCCGGTGGCTGGAAGGTAACGATGCTCATCGACATCTCCCGGTCCTTGCCACGCAGCATGAAACGGATATCCCAGGACGCGCCAACGCCCGGCGCCGTCAGGCTATCGGTGCGCTGCACTTCAGCACCGCGCCGCATCGCCGCGCGTTCGAATTTCTCGAAGTCGCAGAGCATTTCAAAGACGGTCTGGATCGGCGCTTCGATATCTTCACGGGTCGAAAACTTCATGCGGGCCTCTTGGCGGAACGAGCTGGATCAGCGATTGCAGTGTCGGGTCAATCCAACCGGTCTGCAAGCCAGTTCTCCAGCAGAAACCGGGCAATTGCACCTTTTCGCGCCGGCAGTATTTTCGGATGCTCTCCTGCGAAAGCCACGGCCATCTCTTCCCGGCTGACCCACATGGCGTCTTCGATTTCAAGTGGATCGATGTTCAACTTGGTGCTGGTGGCCTCTCCCGCACATCCGAACATCAGCGACGCGGGAAAGGGCCATGGCTGGCTCGCCAGATAGTGCACCTGCCCCACTTCAATACCCGATTCCTCGAACACCTCCCGACGCACGGCAGCTTCGAGCGTTTCACCCGGTTCGATGAATCCGGCCAGCAGCGAGTACATACCCTCGGGCCATCCCGGCGAACGCCCCATCAGCACCGAATTACCGTGAGTGATGAGCATGATGACCACCGGATCGGTGCGCGGGAAGTGCCCCGCCTTGCAAGCCGGGCAGCGGCGTTGCCATCCGGCCTGCGCCATATCGGTTTTCTCACCGCATTTGGCGCAGAAACCGTGGCTGTCGTGCCATCCGAGTATCGCCTTGCCGGTGGCCGCCAATTCGGCATCGCGCGGGGTCAGCCACGTCATCACCCGGCGCAGTTCCGCAAAGGCCATGTCCGCCGCGAGCGCAGGATGGCGTTGCTCCGTGGGATCGAGGAACCCGCCAAGGGCGTCCTCGTCCAGATCTTCCGGGTCCCAGTTGCACAGGTCAAAGGCAAAACGCGCTGCCCCCTCTTCGCGCCCCAGCAAAATGGCATCTGCATGCGCGTCATTCAGTACCGGATGGTCCAGAGGCAACCTCACCAGTTTCGCGGGGTTTTCCAGCCTGATCAGAGGCTTGCCGCGCCAGAACAGAATCGCACGCGCATCCGCGCTCTGCCGCAACGCCAAGACCGCTGCCGCATCGGCGCGCACTTCACCGGCGCGATCCAGCGCCGAGCCGCCAAAGGTCACCGTTTCTGCAAGTTTCATGGCCGCCTCACCTTTTGTCTGATGAGGCTTTTGCATGCAGTTACGCGGCTTGCAAGGGCAATGGCAGCATCGGCGCGTTACAAGGGTTGCCAACCCAAGCGCGATCTGATGCAATAAAATACATCCTATAGTTGTTGTTCTTGCAGGCTACATTGAATCGGGAGAAGGGGGCGAGGCGTCTGTGAAAACGCGTGCACCGACATCAGGGCGCAAGGTGGGACTACGCCTTTTGGCGATCAGCGACCTGCACATGCAGATCGCTTCCTACAACTATGTCCGGGACGAGCC
>JBFFFS010000179.1:0-6243 GCA_041557855.1 Roseobacter sp.
AAAGCCGCTCGTCCCGATGGGGCGGAACACCATGACCCGCCTCCTTTTGATCGGTGGCGGGCGCGGGCGCGACACGCCTGCCTTGCCGATTGACAGGGGTTGCTCCGAAAGACGGCCTCTTGATTGCCGCGCGCCAATTGAGTTCTCTACCATTAGCGGAGGATAACGGATGAAAACCCAGACACGTGTTGTCGTCATCGGCGGCGGGATCGCCGGATGCTCGGCACTCTACCACCTCACGCGTGAAGGCTGGACGGATGTGATGCTGCTCGAGCGTAATGAACTTACCAGCGGCAGCACCTGGTACTCCGCAGCTCAGGTGACCAACTTCGGAGTCAATCAGACGATGGTTGGCCTCAAGAGCCACTCTATCGCGCTTTACAAGGAACTGGCCGAAGACCCCGAATATCCGATCAATTATCACCATGCCGACGGCGGCATCAGACTGGCCAATACCGAGGCGCAAATGGAAGGCTATCGCCATTTTGCCTCCATGGCGCGGGGCATGGGCGTCCATTTCGAAGTCATAGATGCCGATGAATGTGCCCGCAGGCATCCGCTTATCACGACCGACAACCTGCTGGGCGGCCTTTGGGACCCGCTGGACGGCGACATCGACCCCGCGCAGCTCTGTCAGGCACTGGCGCGGCGGGCACGGCTGGCCGGGGCAGAGGTGCATCGCAACACGCCGGTGATAGGGTTGACACAGCATGCCGATGACAGCTGGACCGTACATACCGAAGCTGCTGATATCCGCGCCAAAATCGTCGTAAACGCGGGCGGTTACCGGGTTAACGAAGTTGCCGCCATGATGGGGGTTCAGCACCCGGTCGCCTCAATGGAACACCAGTATTTCCTGACCGAGCCCATCACCGAAATTGCCCGGGCCAGCCACCGCATGCCGCTGCTGCGCTGCCCGATCAGCGATTTCTACTGCCGTCAGGAAAAAACCGGTCTTCTGGTTGGCTTCTACGAGCAGGGCTGCCGGACATGGGGGCTCGACGGGATCGATCCCAATTTCGTCAACGCGCTTTGCCCGGACGACCCTGAGCGGGTGTTGGATGTGCTCGAAGGGGCAATTGCGCGCCTGCCGGCGCTCGGCGAAGCGGGCATTCACACAATCGTCAACGGTCCGATCACCTACACCATCGATGGCGCGCCGCTGGTGGGCCCTGTTCCCGGCCGGCGCAATGCTTTCTGCATCGTCGGGCTGCGTGCCGGTCTCGGCGAAGGCGGCGGTCACGGTTGGTTGCTGGCACAACAGATCGTGCACGGAGACGCCTGTCTTGATACATGGGTGCTCGATCCAAGGCGGTTCACCGGACACGGAACAGTCGAGCTGACGGCGCTCAAGGCCGTAGAGGATTACCAAAACGAATTTCGGTTCCACTTTCCGCACGAACACCGGCCGGCGGGCAGACCGATGAAATCCACGCCCCTGACACCGGTTTTGGCCTCGGTGGGCGCACATTTCGACGTGGTCAGCGGGTGGGAACGGATAGCTTATATCAAGCCCTCTCCCGATTTTCAGGAAACCCATACGTTCCGCTTCAACGAAAGTTTCGATGTCGTGGCCAGGGAGGTTCAGGCGGTGCAGACCACCGTCGGATTAACCGAGGTCAGCGGCTTCAACCGGATCGAAATCTCCGGCAAAGACGCGCGTGGATTCCTGGACAGGATGGTCTGCGGCAAGCTCCCCGGAAAGTCGGGCAAGGTGGGGCTGGCCTACCTGCTCAACGAGGACGGGCGACTGAAATCCGAAGCCACCCTCGGCATCTTCCCGGACGGGCGCATCTGGTATGGTTCTGCCGCAGCTTCAGAACAGCACGATATGGACTGGCTGGTGCAGCATCTGCGCGAGGGTGAAGACGTCCACCTGCGGTCACTGACGCAGAGTCATACCACGATTGTGCTCGCAGGCCCTCGATCGCGCGAAGTTCTTTGTGCCGCCTCGCGCGCGGACTGGTCCGCAGATGCCTTCCCCTGGCTCAGCCTGCGAGAGGATTTCATCGGTACCGCCCCCACCACCGTTATGTCCGTGAGCTATTGCGGCGAGCTCGCCTATGAAATCCATGTGGCCAATCCTCACCTCCTCGCTGCCTGGCAGGCCCTGGAGCGCGCGGGACGCAACCTCGGCCTGCAGCTTTTCGGCGCGCGTGCGATCGAGTCTATGCGGCTGGAGAAAGGCTATCTGCACTGGAAATCGGAAATTCTCACTGAAAGAGATCCCTTCGAAGCGGGGCTCGATCGATTTGTTCGCCTCGATAAGCCGGAATTCATCGGCAAGAGCGCACTAATGGGCCATCACGCGAGGGGACCTGTAAAAAAACTGGTCACGCTTGAAATTGCCTGCAGCCACGCGCCCTCCCACGCTGGCGCGAGCATCACCCGAGGCGCGGAAGTTGTGGGCACCGTTACCTCGGCGGACTGGGGCCACCGGACCGGTAAGAACCTTGCGATGGCCTATGTCGAGCCGGCACTCAGCGTGCCCGGCACGGACTTGTACGTCGACGTCCTTGGCCACGCCGTTCTGGCCAAGGTTTGCGCGCGAATGATCTATGACCCCGGGATGCTGCGTGTGCGTGACAGTTGATCACTCTCGCCGAACCGCAGCCTTTTCCAAACGATCAAAATCAAGCATTCGCTGAAAAAACCGTCATATTTGCATAAAATAACTGAAAAAAGGCGGCTAAAGGGTCCGATTTTTGACTTTCGGGGAACCAGCACGTAAACCGCGCGTTGAGCACAGGAACAACGTAGCTCGGGCAAAAATGCTGCGATCGCAGCATAAACGAGCCCGGCACGCCGATGCAGGCGTTACGACACGCGAAAAGACGATGAACCGCCAGCCCAGCCGCTGGCGTTCCACTATAGAAACGCAAGAAACCGATAAGGAGATCAGATGTCGTTGCAGAACTACCACGCAATTGTGAGAGGTCATGCAGACAATCTATTTGCCGAACTTGGTCCCAGACAGAGTGGTGAACACCGCACCCTGACCGCTTTTGCGCCGGGGGCCAAGTCGCTCTGCGCCATCGTGGACAGTAGGGAATTCCCCCTCAAACCTGTCGCCGGGACGCAGGATATCTTTGCAGGCCAGTTACCTGCCAACGGCAACTATCTGTTGCGAAAACAAATTTCTGAAAGCGACACCATGACCTACCGAGACCCGTATAGCTTTGGCCCGGTGATCGGGGAAATGGACGAATATCTGATCGGTGAAGGCACGCACGCGCGCCTCTGGTCGGTTCTCGGGGCCCATGTCATGACCCACGAGGGCGTGAAGGGCACGCATTTCGCCGTCTGGGCACCCGAGGCTAAACGGGTGTCTGTCGTCGGCGACTTCAATGACTGGGATGGACGCCGTGATGTGATGCGAAAGCGCGGCGCGACCGGTGTCTGGGAAATTTTCCTGCCCGACATCGGTGAAGGAACTGTTTACAAATACGAGATCTTGTCCCGCGACGGGCATGTTCTGCCGCTGAAATCGGATCCCGTCGGTTTCGGCTCGCAGCACCCGCCGGAGAACGCCAGCGTCGTGCGCGACATCTCAGGGTACGGCTGGCACGATCAGGAGTGGATGACCCGCAGGCAGGCACATAACAGCCGCACTGCACCGATTTCGATCTACGAGGTTCATCTGGCATCCTGGAAGCGGGATGTAGATCAGAACGGGCGGCCCATCTCCTACCGAGAAGCGGCGGAAGAACTGGTCGACTATGTCTCCGATATGGGGTTCACCCATATCGAGCTGATGCCAATCTCGGAATATCCTTTTGACGGGTCTTGGGGATACCAGCCGGTTGGTCTGTTCGCACCAACGGTGCGTCATGGTCCCCCGCACGAATTCCGCGACCTCGTCGATGCGGCGCATGGTGCGGGCCTCGGCGTCATTCTTGACTGGGTGCCGGCGCATTTTCCTTCCGACGCACATGGCCTGGGCCAATTCGATGGTACGGCGCTTTACGAGCACGCGGACCCGAAAGAAGGCTTCCACAAAGACTGGAACACGCTGATCTATAATTTCGGCCGCACCGAAGTGTCCAACTTCCTGGTGTCCAATGCGCGCTATTGGATGAACGAATACCATGTGGACGGCCTGCGCGTGGACGCTGTCGCCTCCATGCTTTACCGCGATTACAGCCGCAACCACGGTGAGTGGGTTCCCAACAAGGACGGTGGCCGCGAAAACTACGAGGCGATCGAATTGCTGCGCAAGATGAATACCGCCGTCTATGCAGACGACGCCGGGGTCATGACCGTGGCCGAGGAAAGTACCGCCTTTCCTGGCGTATCTCAGCCCGTCGACGCCGGCGGGCTTGGGTTCGGCTTCAAGTGGAACATGGGCTGGATGAACGATACGCTCAGCTACATGGGCGAAGACCCGATCAACCGGAAATACCATCACCACAAGATGACCTTCGGGCTGGTCTATGCCTTTTCGGAAAATTTCGTACTGCCGATCAGCCATGATGAAGTGGTCCATGGCAAGGGATCGATGCTGCAGAAAATGCCGGGCGACGACTGGCAGAAGTTCGCGAACCTACGCGCTTACTACGGCTTCATGTGGGGTCATCCTGGCAAAAAGCTGTTGTTCATGGGACAGGAATTTGCCCAACGCACCGAGTGGAACCATGCCACCATGCTGGACTGGGCATCGCTTAAAAACCCGGCGCACAAGGGGGTGCAGGCCCTCGTTCGCGATCTGAATAAACTCTACCGC
Source organism: Roseobacter sp. (assembly GCA_041557855.1). Classification (GTDB taxonomy): domain Bacteria; phylum Pseudomonadota; class Alphaproteobacteria; order Rhodobacterales; family Rhodobacteraceae; genus Roseobacter. The sequence continues at coordinate 4,724 of JBFFFS010000179.1, forward strand.
GAGGAACCTGCTTTGCACGCGCTCGACGCGGACCCGGCAGGTTTCGAGTGGATCGTAAGTGATGCCGAAGACGAATCCCTTTACGCGTGGGTTCGCAAAGGCAATGACGGAGACGCGCCGGTCGTGGTGCTTTGCAACTTCACACCGGTGCCTCGGCGGGCACGCCGGATCGGACTGCCGCGAGCCGGTGTCTGGACCGAAGTGCTCAATACCAATGCGGAAACCTACGGTGGAACAGGAACGGGCAACATGGGGCGCGTCACCGCCGCCGATCACCCATGCGATGGGCAGCCCGCCTCGGCAGAGGTAACGGTGCCGCCGCTTTCCACCGTTATTCTGCGTCTCCAGACCAGCTGAACCAAAAACTGCGAAAAAATTACGAAGGACATCAACGATGTTAAAAAAACTCAAGGACATCGCGTTCGACGAGAGCACCAGCGATGATCTTGCCGCATGGTGTGATGAGACGCTGACTGTGTCCGGCGACCGCTTCACGGCGGCGCGTGAAATCGCCCGCAAACTGGGCGCACAGGTCGAGGGCGAGCGGGTCACATTCGGCTTCTGGGCTCCGGAGTTGCTGGACCGAAACGTGTCAGATGGCGACATCTTCGTCGAAATCTTGCGGCCGACGGATGATCTGGACCTCACCGCGGCACATACCGACGTGACGTTCTCTCGCACGCTCGTTCCGGTCACGCGCTGTGATGCCTATGTCTTTTCCGTTGCGACCGGTGTCACCGCCGGATGCCGGGACCAGGTCGGCGATTTCTACACGCTGGTCTGGCGCGACATGGACGGTGGCTTTCACCGCATTCTCGATCCGCTGGCCATGTCCCTGCCCTACGGCGCTTTCGCACCTGCCGAAGTCTATGATGTCGCCAAAATTCAGGAATGCCGCGAGGACAAGGCCTACTTCGAGGCACTCAAAGGCGACAAACCTCATAAGTTCGACCCGCCAGTCAGCATCCTGCAACTGCACATCCCGACCGCGACAGCGGGTGGCACGCTGGCCAGTCTTACCCGGCGGTTCCACCGCTTGGCGGAGCGCGTCGAACGGGGGCTGCCACTGGAGCCGCAGGATGAAATCTTCGTCGGCTACGATGCCGTGCAACCGCTGCCGGTCGAACCCACCACCGTGTTCGAGGCCGGCCCCGCCTTCTGGACAGAAAGCGGGGACGAAGGTGACCAAGTGAACGTCAGCCTGATGCGGCCCAATACTACCAATTGGGGCTATGACGTGGTCATTTCGGGCATGGGTACGGTCAATCCGGTTCTGCTCGAAACTGGCAGACCGGATGAGCTGGTGGATTTCGCCGCCGTCCTGCATAATTTTCCCGGCAAGCCGAAAAAGCTGATCCTGGACGTGGTCTTCGGCCATTCCGACAACCAGGGGCTCGATGCGCTCAACAGCCACTACTTTGCCGGACCGAACATGTACGGGCAAAACCTTGATTACAAAAATTCCTTTGTCCGGGCGATACTTCTGGAAATGCAGCGGCGGAAAGTTGATTTCGGTGCCG
>JBFFFS010000180.1:0-6243 GCA_041557855.1 Roseobacter sp.
GGCAAAAACCGTGATCTGGCCGCGCGTCTTGAGCAGCAGCCGCAACTTGGCCAGAGCCGCCTCGCCGCCGCCAGAGAGAACGATGCGCCGTCCGTGGACGCGCAGGAAGATGGGAAAGTGATCCATGGAACACTGCCTTTTTAATTTCTTGGATAAAATATAGGACAAAATTCTGAATAATTACCATACAAGCCGGTTGATAAGGACGTATGTTCTGATTATTAGAAATTATGGAACAAATGGCGTAAGCGAGGCGCAAGGACGGAATGACAGTTCGGATTGACGACACAGATCGGAAAATTCTCAGGGCGCTACAGATGGACGCCAGCCAGTCACTGGATGACATTGCCGCGCAGGTGGGCTCTTCCAAGACCCCGGTGTGGAACCGGATTCGCAAGATGCGGGATGCCGGGGTGATCGGCCAGCAGACTGTTGTTCTCGATGCCGAGGCGCTCGGTTTCGAGGCCTGTTTCTTCGTGCTGATCCGCACCTCTGAACATGAAGCCGAATGGCAGGCGGCCTTTCTCAAGGCGTTGCGCGACCGCCCCGAGGTGCAGGAGGCGCACCGTCTGGCGGGAGATATCGACTATATTCTCAAAGTACGGGTAGAGAATGCGCGCGCTTATGATGCCTTCTACCAGGCGCTGATCTCGGAGGTGCGGGTCTACAACGTCACAGCACTTCTTTCGATGGAAGAGATCAAATCCACCACCATGCTGCCGCTCTAGGCCCTGATCCGGGGATGCGGCGCTGTTCAGCGCGCCAGCATCAGCTCGCTCAGCCCGTGGAAATGATAGGTGCGCCCGTAGCGGGGCGTACCCACGAGCCGAAGCTGCGGGAACCGGTTGAACAGGAGGTTCAGGCCGATCTGCAATTCCAACCGCGCCAGCGGCGCGCCGATGCAGAAGTGCAGCCCGGCGCCAAAGGCGGCATGGGCAACAGGTGTCCGTCCGGGATCGAACCGCATCGGGTCGGCACAGAGCGACGGATCGCGCCCCGCCGAACCAAGGATCAGAGCCACCTGCGATCCTTTCTTCAGCACGTGTTCACCGACCGCGATGTCTTCGTAGGCATAGCGGGTGAACATGTGCAGCGGCGGATCGAAACGCAGCACTTCCTCGACGGTGGCGGCGACATGGGCGTCATCCAGCGCCGCGTGCGGTGTTTCGTGGCGTAACAGGCAGTGGATGGCGTTCCCCATCGTATGCAAGGTCGCCTCGTGACCTGCGTTCAGCAGCAGGATGCAGGTGCTTATCATCTCGTCGCGGCTGAGCTTTTCACCGTCCTCTTCGGCCGCGATAAGGTGGGTGATGAGATCGTCGGCAGGCGTTGTGCGCCGCGCGTCGATATATCCAGACAGGAAGTCTGCGAACTCGGCGGCGGCCGCGTCGGCGGCCTCCTCCACGACCCGGGTCCGGCCGGCCATATACATGGCCACCATCGTGTTCGACCAGCGCAGCAGATCCGGCGCCATCGTCTCGGGCACCCCTAGCAGGCGTGCGATGATCCGCACGGGCAGTGGCGCGCAATAGGCCGGGATCGCATCGAAAGGATCGCGTGGGAAATTCTCCAGAAGATCATCGCAGATCGCATGGATGTCCGGTGCCAGTGCCTTGATACGGCGCGAGGTGAAGGCGCGCAGAGCAAGGCCGCGCAGGCGCGTGTGACGGGGCGGTTCCAGATCCAGCATTGAATACCGCTCCACGGCGTCGAAATGCGCCAGATGATCCTGTGGTGCGGGCGTCTGATCTGCCGGTACGGCCCGGCCCAGACGCCGGTCGCGCAGCAGCATCTGCACGGTGGCGGCATCGAAGACCGCGACCATCCCGTAGTCTTCCCAGAACCGAATTGGCTCATCCGCGAGACCCCGGAAATAGAGCGCGTAAGGGTCCTGCACGAAGGCATCATCCAGCGGGGATTGGTGGAGCGTTTTCATGCCTCCCTTTAAGACTTAGCACACTGGTCAAGGCAAGGGCTGCTTTGTAAGCTGCGCGCATGCAATCCACCGTGTCGCAACGCCTGATCCTGATCCTCGCCTTTCTCGGCGTCGTGGCCACCGTCGCCGCCGGGGTCTGGCGCTATGGGTATTTGCAGGCCCTCGATCAGATGTCGCTGCAGGGAGAGGCCGACCTCGCGCTCGCAAGCGACCGTCTCGTCGGCCAGCTTGAGCGGTACCGCGAGCTTGCGGTGCTGATGGCGGATCATCCGCTCATGAACCTGCTTGCGCGCGGACAAGGGCAGGCGACCGCGCAGGACCTCTTTCTGGAAGTGGCGGACAAGACCGGTGCGCTCGACGTGATGTTCGTGGATAGCGAAGGGCTTTTGCAGGCGGCGGCTCGCGCCGGGCAGGGGCTCGACCTGCGTGGCATCGACTATATCGACCGCGCTGAACAGGGGGCTCTTGGCTGGGGGCATGGTGTCGGCACGCCCTTGCAGGAACGCGCGTTTTATCACGCGGCCCCCGTCTTCGGTGCGGGCGGCGAGGTGACCGGAGCCGTGGTCGTGGCCGCCAGCATTACCGCGATCGAGGATGAATGGCGCGGCGGGTTCCGGCCGGTCTTTTTCACCGACACGGATGGGCAGGTTTTCATCACCAACCGTTCCGAACTGATCGGCTGGCTGCGGCCAGAAGGCGCGCCGGGGCTGGTGCCCCCCGACCACGCGCCACGGCCATTCGACAGCTACCGGACCGGGCCGCATGAAGTCTGGCAACTGGGTTGGGGCCCGTATCTGCCTCAGAACGCGTTGCACCTCGTCCAGCACCTGCCGATCATCAACCTGACCGGGGAGACGCTGGTGGATGTGGCGCCCGCGCGCCGCCTTGCCCGGCTGCAGGCGGCTGCTGTAGCCGCGCTCTGCCTTGCTTTCGGGGCCTTGCTGTTTCTGGCCACCGAACGCCGCCGCACCCTCGCGCGCGCCAACGCGGAGCTTGAAACACGCGTCGAGCGTCGGACCCGTGCTTTGTCCGAGACCAACGCCGCACTGCGCCGTGAAGTGACCGAGCGCGAGCAGGCGCAGGCCGCGCTTGCACGGGCGCAGGAAGACCTCGTTCAGGCCGGAAAACTCAGCGCACTGGGGCAGATGAGCGCCGGCATCAGTCACGAGCTCAATCAGCCGTTGATGGCGATCCGCTCCTTTGCGGAGAATGCGGTCCAGTTCATCGAGCGGGGCCAGTCCGACCGGGCCGCGGAAAATCTCACGCGAATCTCCGACATGGCCCGTCGAATGGGGCGGATCATCAAGAACCTGCGGGCCTTTTCCAAGCAGCAGTCCGAGCCCACGGCGCGCGTCGATCTGGTGGCGATCCTGCACGATGCGGTGGAGATGGTGTCGGCCCGGGCGCATCAGCTTGAGGCCGAGATCGTGCTCGACCTGCCGCAGAAGGAAGTCTGGGTTCAGGGCGGCGAGGTGCGGCTGGGGCAGGTCTTTGTCAACCTGCTGACCAATGCGCTTGACGCCACCAAGGATCAGGCAGAGCGCCGCATCAGCCTTAGCCTGCCCGAGAGCGAAGAGATTGTCGTGCAGGTGCAGGATACGGGCCCCGGCGTGGCGGACCCCGAAAAGGTCTTCGATCCTTTCTATTCGACCAAGGAGGTCGGAGCCTCCGAAGGCATGGGGCTGGGGCTGTCAATCTCCTATGGGATCGTCAAGGGGTTCGGCGGCGACATTCGTGTGCGCAACTGTGATCCCGGCGCGCTGTTCATCGTGACGCTGCAGCCCTGGCGCGTGGCGGAGGCGGCATGAGCGCCCGGGTGCTGCTGGTCGATGACGATGCCGCAGTGCGCGACGCGCTGTCGCAAACGCTGGAACTGGCGGATCTGGATACGCTGGCCATGGCGTCCTTCGTGGCGGCAAAGGACCATATCACCGCCGATTTCGACGGTGTGATCCTCTCCGACCTGCGGATGCCCGGCCGCGACGGCTTTCACCTTCTGTCCTATGCGCGTGCGCAGGATCCGGATCTGCCGGTGATCCTGCTGACCGGGGAGGGTGACATCCCGACAGCGATGAAGGCCGTCGAACAGGGTGCATTCGATTTTCTCGAAAAGCCCTGTGCGCCGAGCGGTCTGCTTGCCGTCCTCAACCGGGCGCTGTCGCGCCGCAAGCAGGTGCTGGAGCAGCGCGCGCAGCGGCGCTTGGCCGAAACCGGGGACCCGGCGGCGCGGATGCTTTTCGGCACGTCGCAGATGGCCGAAGGGCTCCGGGCACGCGTCCGCCGTGTGGCCCTTGCCGAAACTGACGTGCTGGTGACCGGCGCGCCGGGGACGGGCATTTCCAAGGTCGCCGAGGTCATTCACTTGTGCTCGGCGCATTCCAAGGCGCCTTTCGTCAAGCGCGCGGCGGCCGGGCTTGATAGCGCGGCGCTTCATGATGGGCTCGCAGTCGCACAATCGGGCAGCCTGTTTCTCGACGAGATCACGCAACTTCCCGCGCAGGCGCAGATCGGGCTGCTCGAAGCGCTGGAACTGGGGTGCAGCGCGCGCGTCATCGCCGGGTCGAACCGCGACCTCGCGGCCAGCGTCGAGACCGGGCAGCTCAACCCCGAACTCTATTACCGCCTCGAAGTGACGACCGTGCGCATACCCTCGCTGGCCGAACGGCCCGAGGATATCCCCGTGCTTTTCGATCATTACGTGCAGCAGGCCTGCGAGCAAGCCGGGCTGACGCCGCGCCCGATCACGCCGCAGGTGGTAAGCAGCCTGATGGCGCGGGACTGGCCGGGGAATGCGCGCGCCCTGATGTCCGAGGCCATGCGCTTTTCGCTGGGGCTGGGCGAGGATCCGGCCGCGGATACGTCGCTGGGGCTGGCCGAACAACTGGCGCAGGTCGAGCAGAGCCTGCTGGAGCAGGCTCTGCGCCGCGCGCAGGGCAAGGCGGTAGAGGCGGCACGCGCCCTGAAACTGCCGCGCAAGACCTTTTACGACAAACTGGCCAGATACGGGATTCGGGCGGAGGACTTTCGCTCGGAATAGTGTGTGGAAATCCGCACAAAGCTGTTCGGGGCTGTGCGAAAGATCGCACAAAAGACGCCGTGGATAGTTTAGATACGTCCTTTAAGGGACTTTAATAAAATAGAAAAAAATGAATTCAGAGGGCGATTTTCTGGCCGCTTGAACTTCCCGGCGCGCGGCGTTTTTCTCTGCGTCGGCGCATCACTTTCGGGTGATGCCTGCTAAACGATAAATTCGTTTCTGGGAGGAAACACCATGAAAATGATCACAGCCGCTCTGACGGCCCTGACCCTGACTGTAAGCGCAACGGCCGTGCAGGCGGCTTGCGACGATGGCGAAATCGTCATCAAGTTCAGCCACGTCACCAACACCGACCGCCACCCCAAGGGGATTGCGGCCAGCCTGCTGCAGGAACGCGTCAACGAAGAGATGAACGGCAAGGCCTGTATGGAGGTCTTCCCGAACTCCACGCTCTACAACGACGACCAGGTGCTCGAAGCGTTGCTGCAGGGCGATGTGCAGCTTGCCGCGCCGTCGCTGTCCAAATTCGAGCAGTTCACAAAGGTCTTCCGCATCTTCGATTTGCCCTTCATGTTCAAGAACATCGAAGCGGTTGATGCGTTCCAGAACTCCGACACCGGTCAGGCGATGAAGGAATCGATGACCCGCCGCGGCCTTCTGGGTCTGGCGTTCTGGCACAATGGCATGAAGCAGATGTCGGCAAACGTGCCGCTGGTCAGCCCGACGGACGCCAAGGGTCTGAAGTTCCGCGTGCAGAACTCCGACGTGCTCAAGGCACAGATGGCGGCACTCGGCGGTTCGCCCCAGCCGATGGCCTTCTCCGAAGTCTATGGCGCGCTTCAAACCGGTGTCGTGGACGGCCAGGAAAACACCTGGTCCAACATCTACGGCCAGAAGTTCTTTGAAGTGCAGGACGGCACCACGGAGACCAACCACGGTGTGATCGACTACATGCTGGTGACTTCCACGGACTGGTGGGACAGCCTCGACGGCGATGTGCGCGACCATCTGGCGACCATCATCGAGGAAGTGACCACCGCGCGTAACTCCGAATCCTACAAGGTGAACCAGGAAGCCAAGCAGGCGATCATCGACGCCGGTGGCGTGGTGCGCGAGCTCGACGCGGATGCCCGTGCGGAGTGGGTCGCGACCATGAAGCCCGTCTGGGACCAGTTCAAGGATGACGTCGGTCAGGAAAACATCGACGCGGCCCAGGCCATCAACGCCGGTATCTGAGGCGTAATCCTAGCTTAGTATATCCGTCCGGCCC
>JBFFFS010000181.1:0-6136 GCA_041557855.1 Roseobacter sp.
GGCGTGATGCGGTAGCCTTCGTAGCCTTCGCTCTTAACCTCCTTCGCGGATTTACCGCCGCCGAAAAGTGATCTGAACAGTGACATTGCTCCCCCTGCTTTGCCGGAAGTTCCATTGTGAACCGGAATTCGCTGAATGTATACGCCGCCAAATGGCCTTTTTAGAGCATACAATTTTGTCGAAAGATCACTATGCAGACCTTCTAGATCAAGTCTCGATTTGTCAGATTCCGGCGATTTTAGCTCGTCCGCAAAAGGATCAGAAAAACTATAGGCTTAACTATTTGGTATGGATGTTGTCATAAATGATAGTGGCCGCTCTGCAAAGCGGCCACTAAACTTATCAAGCCAAAAATGAATAAACTGATAAGCGAAGGGAACTCAGGTTCCCTTCGCTCGATTAACCTCAATTAACTAATTTTCTGTTAACGCCCTGTTCATCATCGTAACGAATTAAACCTATAGCGCGAACGCCGGGCGAAAATTCGCCAATTCTGGCGGCTAACGGCTTTTCCCTCTTTCGACTTTGGAGAGGCAAATTCTCATAGCCACAGCCGCTACTGGTCAAGGAACGACCGCAGCTTTCTGCTCCGGCTCGGATGCTTGAGCTTGCGCAGTGCCTTCGCCTCGATCTGACGAATACGTTCGCGCGTCACGCTGAACTGCTGGCCAACCTCCTCAAGGGTGTGGTCGGTATTCATGCCGATACCGAAACGCATCCTCAGAACACGCTCTTCTCGCGGAGTAAGAGACGCCAAAACGCGGGTCGTCGTTTCCTTGAGGTTCTCCTGAATGGCGCTGTCCAGGGGCAGCACGGCATTCTTGTCCTCGATGAAATCGCCCAGCTGGCTGTCTTCCTCATCACCGATGGGCGTCTCGAGGGAGATCGGCTCCTTGGCGATCTTCATCACCTTGCGCACCTTCTCAAGCGGCATCTGCAGCTTCTCGGCCAGTTCCTCCGGTGTCGGCTCGCGGCCAATCTCGTGCAGCATCTGGCGCCCGGTACGTACCAGCTTGTTGATCGTCTCGATCATATGCACCGGGATGCGGATTGTGCGGGCCTGATCCGCAATGGAGCGAGTGATCGCCTGCCGGATCCACCATGTGGCGTAAGTGGAGAACTTGTAGCCCCGGCGATACTCGAACTTGTCCACCGCCTTCATCAGGCCGATGTTGCCTTCCTGAATGAGATCAAGGAACTGCAGCCCACGGTTGGTATATTTCTTCGCAATGGAAATCACGAGGCGCAGGTTTGCCTCGACCATTTCCTTCTTGGCCTGCCGGGCTTCCTTCTCGCCTTTCTGGACCTGTTGCACGATGCGCCGGAATTCCGAGATATCGAGGCCGACGTACTGGCCAACCTGCGCCATGTCCGCGCGCAACTCTTCGACCTTGTCGGTGGAACGCTCGATGAACATCTGCCAGCCGCGACCGGATTTCTCGGCCATCCGGTCCAGCCAGTTCGGGTCAAGCTCGTATCCGCGATACTCGTCGACGAATTCCTTGCGGTTGATGCGCGCCTGGTCGGCCAGCTTCACCATCGCTGAGTCGATCTGCATGATACGGCGGTTGATGCCGTAAAGCTGGTCGATCAGCGCTTCGATGCGGTTGTTATGCAGATGCAACTCATTCACGAGCAGCACGATTTCAGAACGAAGCTTCTGGTAAAGCTCCTCATCGTCCTGACTGAACGTACCGTCTTCATTGAGCGTGGCCGAAATCCGGCTGTCCTGCATCTCGCTCAGCTTGGCGTAATCATTGGCGATGATGTCGAGGGATTCCAAAACCTGCGGTTTGAGCGCCGCTTCCATGGCGGCAAGGCTCATATTCGCCTGTTCGTCTTCGTCCTCCTCGTCGTCCTGCGCAATCGGGTTGCCGTCCGCGTCAAGCTCAGGGCCGTTGTCTTCCCGTTTGCCCGTCGCCCCGTCGGCAGCCACCACAGGCTCATCAACGGCACCGTCCTCATCCATCTGATTGCCAAAGGTGGCTTCGAGATCGATGACATCACGCAGCAGAATATCTTCCGACAGAAGTTCGTCGCGCCAGATGGTAATGGCCTGGAAGGTCAGCGGGCTTTCGCAAAGCCCCGCAATCATCGTGTTGCGTCCGGCTTCGATCCGCTTGGCGATGGCGATCTCGCCCTCGCGGCTCAGAAGTTCCACCGAGCCCATCTCGCGCAGGTACATGCGCACCGGGTCGTCGGTGCGGTCGAGTTTTTCCTGGCCTGTCGAGCCCAGCGTAAGGTCACGCGTGCCCTCGGTGGTCGTCAGTTCGGTCGAACCTTTGGCCTCTTCCTCTTCCGCATCTTCATCCTCGATGATGTTGATGCCCATTTCGGACAGCATCGACATTACGTCTTCGATCTGTTCCGAACTGACCTGATCTGGCGGCAGGACCGTATTCAACTGGTCATAAGTGATGTAGCCCTTTTCACGCGCTTCGCCGATCATCTTCTTGACGGCGGCCTGACTCATGTCGAGGGAATGCCCTGCGTCCTGATCGTCCGGCTTTGCGTCGTCGTTGGTATCTTTCGCGGCCATGGCTGCTCCTCAAGGATGACATCGATTCGCTTACCGAATCACTAGGGGAAATCATCTCGCGTTTTGGGTGATTCGACCACCCATACACCAGTATTTTCTCAATCTTTACGGTTCATAATTGGTTAACCGTGCGGTTTTTGCGACTTAATCGTTTCCAGCAGTGCGTCCAGTGCGTTTCGCTCGTCACGACTGATTCGCACTCCGTTCTTGCCAACATCGTATTCCGCCCGGTCTTCCTGGCCACTCCGGCGCGCGCGATCTGCGGCTTTGGCCGCTTCCGACAGTCGCCATGTAAGCCCTTCATCGGCAAGACCGTCCAGATCCTCCACCGCCTCGGCGATTTCCGCATCCAGACCGCGCACCGTATGAAGCTTTTCCAGTTCCTCCGCGACGGTCATCTGAACCTTCTCGGCGTCGCCGGCATGACGGATACAAGGTATGACAGCCACATGGCTTTGCTTGAGCAGGTTTTCAAGTGCATCCGCGCCGAGAGCCTCGGAAATCCTGTTCCGCATTTCGGCGGCATCACACCCCATGTTGCGCAAGAGTACATCGCGCAGCCCGGCGTGAAACGCGTCAGAGCATCGCATCCTCTCCAGATCACTTTCGAAACTGTCGATCTCGGATGGGCAGGTTGCGAGGGCCCCGAGAATGACCGCTTCCCGCATGCTCTCGGCGACCGCGAGACTTTCCGCCATTGCCAGCGCGGAGGCCTTTGTCTGCGGCAGTACCGGCTGCGGCGTCTGCCCCCAGCGCCCGGGCCTGCTGCTGCCGCGCGCTGCATTTTGTCGCTGCGGTCTGAACAATTGCCAGCGCAGTCCCTTGATCTCCTGCCCGTAGTGGCTGCGGATCGACGGATCCCGTATTGTCAGGATCTTTTCGCGCAGCGCCTTGTCGAGCGCGGCCTTGCGCTCGGGGCTGTCGAAGACCCGGCCCTCGGTTTCACGCTGCCACAACAGGCGCACCATGGGCACAGCCTCGTCGAGCAGCTTTTGCAGGGCTGACGCTCCACTCGCGCGCAACAGGTCGTCCGGGTCCTGACCCGGCGGCATCAGTGCGAACCGCAGTGACCGCCCGGCTACAAGCAACGGCAAGGCCAGGTCGATCAGGCGCATTGCCGCCCCGATCCCGGCCTTGTCCCCGTCAAGCGCGATGATCGGCTCCGGTGATATCCGCCAGAGCATCTGCAACTGGTTTTCCGTGATCGCAGTCCCCAGCGGTGCCACGGCAGCCTCGAACCCGGCGGAGGCGAGCGCGATCACGTCCATATAGCCTTCGGCGACGATCAGCGGCTGGCCCTTGCCTGCAGCGGTGCGTGCCGGACCATGGTTGAACAGGCTGCGGCCCTTGTCGAAAAGCTCGGTCTCGGGCGAATTGAGATATTTGGCGTTATCGTCGGGGTCCATCGCCCGGCCGCCGAAAGCAATCGCGCGTCCACGGGCATCGCGGATTGGGAAAATGATGCGTCCACGGAAGGTATCATATGGTTTGCTGCCCTTACTGGACGGCTTGGCCAGCCCGGCACCGAGGATCAGTTCATCCTCGACATCCTTGGCTTTCAGATGATCCCACAACCCCTGCCACAGGTTCGGCGCAAAACCGATTTCCCACCGGTCCAGTGCCGCCGCATCGAGGCCGCGGCGCTCGAGATAGGCGCGGGCGTCAGCTGCGGCTGCGGTGTTCAATTGCAGGCGGAAGTATTTGACGGCCTGTTCCATCACCTCAGCCAAACGAGTGCGGGTATCGGCCTTCTGCTGGGCCTGCGGATCGCGTTCGGGCATCGGCATTCCGGCTTCGCGCGCGAGGATTTCCACCGCCTCCATGAAGCCGACGTTCTCAGTCTCCCGCACGAAGGAAATTGCATCTCCTTTCGCGTGGCAACCAAAGCAATAATAGAAGCCCTTGCGGTCATCCACATGGAAAGACGCGGATTTTTCCTGGTGGAAGGGGCATGGTGCCCACATGTCGCCCTTGGCCTGGTTCGACTTGCGCGCATCCCACATGACCTTGCGCCCGACCACCTGGGACAGGCTGCTTCGGCTTCGCAATTCGTCAAGGAATCCGGGCGGCAGGCTCATGCGTCGAGTATCCGTCCGCGACCGGGCAAAGTCCAGACGCCGCAGATCATGCTGCAGATTTTCAAGGTACGGTACGGGCGACCGCTATTGCTTCAGGCAAAGCTCATTCCAGGCCGCTGCGAGATCCTTCTCGCGAACATCCTTGATCGGCAGACTATAGACCCAAGGCGCGATCAGCGGGATCGCGGCGTTGTAATTGTCCGGCCAGGTCGGGCTCGTTTCCGCGATCGCTGCGGGCACCTCGCGCTCTTTCACGCGGTCGAGACGGGCCTGCTGAACGGCAGAGACCACCTGCGCCTGATACTCGCAACTGACCTCTTTCTCGCTCTGTGCAAAAGCAGGGGCACCGACAAAAGCCAGCACGGCGATAAGGGGCAAACGCACCATTGAACTTCTCCTGTTTCTGTCTGGCGGGCAGTTTAACCGCGCGCGGCGACAGCTTCCATAGCTTCTTTGATCTCCTCCACGAGGGTAGCGGCCACGGAGCGGAAAACAAGGATCAGCAAGCTATCGTCATCCAGGCGGGTGATCGACGCATTCATATGCCCCAAGAGCGTGCGCGCCGTCATGCCGGGCGGAAACACGGCCGGCCGCAGATCGACAGGTACAAGCCGGGCCAGCACATCGACACCTGCACCCCCTGTCAGGCGAACGCAGGCCCAGCCGTCGCTTTGATCTGTGATGGCGGCCAATCCGTCCATCGCAGGGCATTCGGCCCCGGCCAGCAGCGCCGCATCCCTACCGAACCAGATCACCGACGCATCACCGGACCGCAAATGTTGGTTCGGCTCAGGCCAGCCGAGGCGCAGTCCGTCCCGCAGGATGCCTGCGACCGCCTGCTGTTGGCCCCTGAAAGGCATCACCAGCGAGAACGGCCCCGGGTCCTCTTCCGAGAGGGTCACCGTGCCGATGGTCAATGGCAGCAGATCACCGAAAGCGGGAGTTGCGCGCAGATCAACCATGCAGCCGCCCTCCTTCCGGATCGAAAAAGACCGGCGCGCAGACCTCGCAGAGCAATTCGGTTTCGCGTAGCGCATCGGCCGCACGGATGATCTCGCCATGGCGCGCGCGCCCCCGCTCCAGAAAGCCCAGAGCGATGGCATGACCGAGCGTGGGTGAATAGGCCGCCGATGTGACATAGCCCTGATCGTTGACCCGCCGCGCCGGCGCGCCGCGTTCGAACAGATGCGCGCCTGCGGTCAGCACCGCGCCCGCATCGACCGGCTTCAGGCCGACAAGCTGTGGGCGGTTCTTGTCCACAAGCCCCGGACGGGCCGCCATCCGCTGCCCGATACAGTCCTTCTTGCGGCTGACCATCCGGTCAAACCCGATGTCGAAGGTAGTCGTCGCCCCGTGAATCTCCGCATGGGTGATATGCCCCTTTTCGATCCTCAGGACATTCAGAGCCTCCATGCCGTAGGCCCCGCCGCCTAGCGCTTCGGCCCGCGTTACCAGCAGCTCGAAAAGATGCGCCCCGAAACGCGCCGGCACCGCGATCTCGTAGGCATGCTCTCCGGAA
>JBFFFS010000182.1:0-6096 GCA_041557855.1 Roseobacter sp.
CACGGACAGGTGTCCGGCGACGGTGTCGGCCAGCTTGGCGGGGCCTTCGCTTTCGGCCACCGAGGTCAGCGCCTCTTCGGGAACATTGTTATTCAGCTTGGCATAGCGTTCGAATTCCTGCGTGACGGACCGGGTCAGCGCCACGATGGCGTCAGGATCCTTTTCCGTCTCGCGCAGAATTTCCGCATGCGCTTCGAAATAATCTTCGTTCTGGGTGTATTCCGTGATCAGAACGCGCTCCTTGCCTTCGACCAGCACTTTAACGGTGCCGTCTGGCAGTTTCAGCAGTTGCAGCACGGTGGCCAGAACGCCTGTCTGATAAATGCTTTCCGGTGTCGGCTCGTCCTCTGACGGGTCGATCTGCGAGGAAAGCAGGATTTCCTTGTTATCCTGCATCACCGCTTCAAGCGCGCGAACCGATTTTTCGCGGCCTACGAAGAGCGGAACTATCATGTGCGGGAAAACCACGATGTCGCGCAGTGGGAGGACTGGGTAAGATACGCTGCTCGCGTCGGTCATATTTTTTCCTTTTGTCTAGCAAGAAGCCTGTGTCCCGATCCTTCGGCAACGCGCGGCTTCTCCTGTTCGGATTTATAGGTGGCATTTCTTGGCGGAGAGTCAAGAATGGCACTTTTATTTTAAGGTCATTCTGCCTGTTACCGGCACCGGGGGCAAGCCTGTCCGACGGTCAATTAAATATCCTTCGGGCCAAACCGAGCCGATTTTTGCGCATGGCCCGTGTCATTCCTTTGGCTCTGTCCAGTGAGCGGGCGGGATAGCACGCCGACGAAGTCGCAGCGCCAGACCAATGGACACGCCGACGCCGATTGCGAAGGCCAGATCGACCAGCACCGTAAGCACCAGCGTGATCACCAGCAGCATCCGGTCGGACAGCGGTTTGGCAATATAACCGCGCCATTTGTGCGGTTCGCTCATGTTCCATGCCGTCAAGACCAGCAAACCCGCGAGAGCAGGCATGGCGAGGTAACCGGCCAGCGGCGCGGCCACCAGCATGACCAGCAGAATGACCAGCGCATGCACCACCCCGGCAACCGGTGTCTTACCCCCTGCCCTGACGTTCGTAGCCGTGCGGGCAATCGCGCCGGTCGCGGGCAGACCGCCGAACAGAGAAGAGGCGATATTTGCGACGCCTTGCGCAGTCACCTCGGCATTCGGGCGGTGCTTGCCGCCCATCATCCGGTCACCGACCACCGCGGACAGCAGTGATTCAATGCCGGCAAGAAAAGCTATCAACAAAGCCGATGGAAAGAGCTCCGTGATCCGCGCAACGGAAATCTCCGGCAGGCGTGGCAGTGGGAGGCTATTCGGCAGGTCCCCGAACCGCGATCCGATTGTATCCACCGGCAGATCCGCAAGCAGCACAAGCGCAGAGCCGATGCCTACCGCAAAGATCAAGCCGGGCAGTTTCGGCGCCATGCGACGAAACAGGATTATCAATGCCATTGTCAGCACAGCCACCAGCACCGCAGCGCCGTTGACCCCGTCCAGCGCCCCCCAGATCACCGGTATCTTTTCCAGAAAATCGGCCGGCGCATGGTCAAGCCGCAGCCCGAGAAAATCTGCGAGCTGACTGGTGGCGATGATCACCGCGATGCCGATGGTAAAACCGTTCACCACGGCCTCGGGCACATAGGCGACCAGGTTTCCGATCCGCAGGTACCCCGCGATCAGCAGGATCAGGCCGGCCATGAAGGTCGCCAGCACCAAACCATCGTAGCCGTGCTCGGCGATCACGCTGAACACCACGACGATAAAGGCCCCCGTTGGGCCGCCGATCTGCACCCGGCTGCCACCGAGCAGCGAAATAAAGAAACCGCCGACGATTGCGGTCACCAGCCCCTGCGCAGGATCGGCACCGGATGCGATTGCGATAGCGAGGCTCAGCGGCAGCGCGACCATGGCCACGGTCGTTCCGGCCAGCAGATCGGCGATGAACAGCGGCCGGCTGTAGTTCTGCAAAGTGGTGAGAATCTTGGGTTGTCTCATGCGCGATGCGTAGCAGGAAGCCCGCACGGCTTCATCTGGAAAATACGACCTGCGACACCGTCATATCCGCTCGATATCGCCCTCTGCCCGCAATTCGTGAAACGCCGCGACAAAGCCGTCGAGCGTGCCGTCCGCAATCGCGGCGCGCAGACCCGCCATCAGTTCCTGATAGTAGTGCAGGTTGTGCCATGTCAGCAGCATAGAGCCGATGATTTCCTGCGACCGGACGACATGATGCAGGTAGGCCCGCGAATAGTTCGCACAGGCCGGACAGGTACACGCCTCGTCCAGCGGACGCGGATCGTCGCGGTGGCGGGCATTTTTCAAATTCAGCGCCCCGCGGCGCGTCAGCGCCTGACCGGTGCGGCCGGAACGGGACGGCAGCACGCAGTCGAACATATCGACGCCGCGCTGCACTGCGCCAACGATATCGTCCGGCTTGCCGACACCCATCAGGTAACGCGGCTTATCGGCAGGCAGTTGTCCGGGGGCATAGTCCAGAGCCTCGAACATCAGGTCCTGCCCCTCGCCCACGGCCAGACCCCCGATGGCATAGCCGTCGAAGCCGATTTTGGTCAGCGCCTCGGCGCTTTCCTCACGCAGATGCTTCAAAGTGCTGCCCTGCTGGATGCCGAACAGCGCATAGCCCGGACGATCGCCAAAGGCTTCGCGCGAGCGTTCCGCCCAGCGCATCGACAGGCGCATGCTGTCGGTCGCCTCTTTCTCTGTCGCGGGAAAGGGCGTGCATTCGTCAAAGCTCATCACGATGTCGGAACCCAGCAGTTTCTGGATCTCCATCGAGCGCTCCGGCGTCAGGTTGTGTTCCGACCCGTCGATATGGGATTTGAATTTTACGCCGTCCTCGGTGAGCTTGCGCAGTTCGGTCAGGCTCATCACCTGAAACCCGCCTGAGTCGGTCAGGATCGGACGATGCCAGTTCATGAACCTGTGCAATCCGCCCAGCGACGCGATCCGCTCCGCCCCCGGGCGCAGCATCAGGTGATAGGTGTTGCCAAGCAGGATATCGGCACCGGTCGCGCGCACACTCTCCGGCAGCATCGCCTTGACGGTCGCCGCCGTACCGACAGGCATAAAGGCCGGCGTGCGAATTTCGCCGCGCGGCGTGTGGATGGTGCCGGTGCGGGCCTTGCCGTCCCTGACGGCGATTTTGAACGCGAAACGATCTGTCATTATTGTCCTCTGGACCTTTGCCGGTCTTTTCTTATATATTTACTCAGGAAATCCAACCAGAGAATGAGTGATGAACGTAGAAACCGACGCCCCGATGGAAGGCGCGCCCCTGATCAAGCCCTCTTCGACGGATCATCCTTTGTATGACTCTATCGCCGAGGCCTGCCGGTCCGTGCATGACCCGGAAATTCCGGTCAATATCTTTGACCTCGGACTGATCTATACCATCGAGATATCTGACGAAGGCATGGTTGATATCGTGATGACCCTGACCGCGCCCGGCTGTCCCGTGGCCGGCGAAATGCCGGGATGGGTCGAGGAGGCGGTCGCACCGATCCCCGGCGTTCAGGCGGTCAATGTCAAGCTGGTGTGGGAACCGCAGTGGGGCATGGACATGATGTCCGACGAAGCGCGGCTGGAGCTGGGGTTCATGTAAGCGTGACTTGAGCGGGCGGGAGTTCGCTCTTATATTTACACTGTGTAACAGAACGGAATTAAGAGAATGTTTGCCATCCCCGGAAAACAAGCCGTCACGATCACCGACAAGGCTGCGAACCAGATTCGCAAGCTGATGAGCGGCGGTGACAAGAAAGGCCTGCGCATCGGCGTCAAGAAGGGCGGCTGTGCGGGCATGGAATACACCATGGAATATGTCGATGAAATCGACCCGATGGACGAGGTCGTCGAACAGGATGGCGCACGCGTGATGATCGCGCCCATGGCGCAGATGTTTCTGTTTGGAACCGAAATCGACTATGAAACAGCGCTGCTGGAGTCAGGTTTCAAGTTCAACAACCCGAATGTCTCCGAGGCATGCGGCTGCGGCGAATCGATCAAATTCAACGAGATGAACAGCTAGAGCGGCACGAAAAACCGCCGGACGGGACCGACAATGCGCAGAAAACTTGCCGCCGGCAACTGGAAGATGAACGGCCTGAAGGCCTCGTTGACCCAAATCGACGCATTGGCGAAGCTCTGCCCCACCCCCGATTGCGATATCCTGATCTGCCCGCCCGCGACTTTAATCGCGGCCATGGCGGACGAATGTGAAGGAACCCCGATCAAGGTCGGCGGCCAGAACTGCCACTCCGCTGCCTCGGGTGCGCATACCGGCGATATCTCGGCGGCGATGCTGGCGGATGCCGGCGCCTCGGCAGTTATCCTGGGGCACTCGGAACGCCGCGCCGATCATGGCGAGACAAACTCGGACGTGGCAGTAAAGACAACTTCCGTCTGGGGCGTGGGGCTGACCGCCGTCATCTGCATTGGCGAAACGCTGGCAGACCGCGATGCCGGCCGGACGCTGGACGTCGTCGGCGGGCAATTGTCGGGCTCTGTCCCGGATGGCGCAACGGCCGGGAACACCGTGATCGCCTATGAACCGGTCTGGGCCATCGGCACCGGCCGCACGGCAAGCACAGACCAGATCGCGGAGGTCCATGATTACATCCGCGCAGAGCTTGAAAACCGCTTTGGGACCAGTGTGGGCCGCAGTATCCGCATCCTTTATGGCGGATCGGTCAACCCGAAAAATGCGGTGGAGATTTTTGGGACATCAAACGTGGATGGCGGGCTTGTCGGCGGCGCTTCGCTGAAGGCCGCCGATTTCGCCCAGATCATCAACGCCGCCGGTTAACCGATCTTGCGGGAATGGCCCGCTTGCTGCATCTCGTCATAGTGCTGACGCAGCCTCAGCAATGCGATGCGCAGAACAATCTTGCCGGACCGCGCTGACCAGCCCATGCGTTTTTCGGCGCTTTCAAGGCCTTCCAGAAAACAACAGCACCGCATGACAATATCGGCCAGACCGGAGCCGAGCGCCGTCAGCGCCTCGCCCAACCGTTTCTGCGCAGCGGCAGAGCCGCCGCCGGTGCCGCTGCCGAAATTGCCGCGGTCACTTCCGGTAATGAATTTTTCCCAGTTCTGTGTCACGCGCGGACCAAGCTGGGCCAGTTCGAAATCCTCTCGCAGCCTCTCGGCGGCATCGACCAAGTCGTGGGACAGGAACGCCTTGCCGTCCCTGCCTTTCTTGCGTGCAAGCATCGTGACCGGGCTTTCGGCAAGATTGACCCGGACGCGGCGCGGCTTTTTTGCGCCTTGCTCTTTGATGTCACGGTGCCCCCATGTGCGGTGCTGTTCGCCGAACGGCGTCGGCGCCTCGGCGAAGCCCGTCATCGCATCGCCTTCCTGCTCAGCCAGCATACGCCGCAGCGCGGCCCGTCCGGCATCGGTGACGGCATAGCACATCACCCGTCCTGCCCGCGTGCGTTCCACCCAGTCGCGGGCCACGAGGTTCTGCGCCAGTGTGCAGTCCAGAACAGCAACGCGCTTCTGCTCTCCACAGTCCAGCTGCTTCATGATGACGGATTTTTCCAGACCGGGGGTCACGGCCAGAAAAGAGCCCTTCTCGCAAAGTCTCCGCATCACACGCAGGGTTTCGGCTTCCGCCCGGCGGACGGCTTTCGGATCCGCTTTTTTCAAAGGGGTATGTATTGTCACGCTGGTTTTTCCTATCTTTGATTTCTGAGTCCAAAGCTGACCAAGGTTTTGCAGGAATGCATCGACCACAGGATCATCTCGCTTCGCCTCGACCCGCCGTATCTGGCGCATTACGGTCGAGGCATGTACGCCCGACTGCCGCGCCAACGCCCGGAGGCTGACGCCCCCTTCGGTATGGGCGAGGTAATTCAAGGTCGAGTTGTCGCAGGAAACATCGCTGGACTGATCCAGAACCAGTTCAAAAAAATCCGGTTTGTGTACTTCTTGTTCGATCACCGCTTCCGCCAATTCGTTGTTTTTTTGAATCAACCTTAGATTGCTTCCTAAAAACTTTGTTAAATTTTAGTTACTCAGGAAATATCCCTAAGTCATTTTAATAAAATGGTATTTGTGCGTTCG
>JBFFFS010000183.1:0-6044 GCA_041557855.1 Roseobacter sp.
CTTGGGCAGATCGCCAAGCTCGGACAGGCCGGCATCCGTGTCTGTCAGGTCTGGCAGATCCGGCAAATCGGGCAGATTCGGCGGGTCGCCAAGATCAGGCAAATCCAACGGTTCTGCGAGGTCCGGCAAGTCGGGGATGACATCTGCAGCCGCATCAACACCAAGGCCATCAATTTCAGGCAAGTCGGGAAGATCGCCCGACGCAGCCACAGGTGCAGCTTCGAGCACCTGCTCCGGGAAATCGCCTGCATCAAGAGGTGCGGCCCTGGGCGCGCCCCGGGTATCACCGCGTCCTGTGTCCAAGGACATATTGGCAGACGCGCGATCCACATGCTGTTCAAGCATCAATGCAGCCATCAACCTGCCCCATCACGCCTCGCGCCACCCGACGACCATCCAGGGACACGAGGCTCACGTTCTCAAAGGCTTCGCTCGGCACCGGAATCGTTTTGCCTGGCTTCAGTGCATTCATTTGAGACAGAGACATCCGCACCTGGCACAAAACGGCGGACAACTCCGCCGGGACGCAAAGAAGCGTCTCGCCCAGCGTGCGCGCCTCGCGCGGCACATAGCCTCCGCTGCCGGCCTCATCTGGTTGCTCCTCTTCCGCGGGTTCCGGCAAAATAAGGGTCATTGTCGATTGTACGGCGCCCCCCGCAAGATCTACCGTCATGTGAATGAGGTGATACTCATGCGCCCCCAGCGCGAGATTGAACAGTCTCGCGTTTTCACATCGCGCACCGAAGCTGTAGCGGTTCAGCACACCTTTGTCCTTTGGCGTCTCCAGCATGCCGTGGGCGCGCTCGAATAGCGCCTCCAAAACCGGCGCGCAGAGGGCCGCATCCGTGGCCGTCATACGTCGTTCGGCAGGTGTGGCGGGGGCAGGATGCACCCTGCCCGTTGTCTGTTGCTGCACCAATGCCGTGACCAGTCCGGCACCGAGAACGGCCCCCCCGGTTGCGCCGCCCGGCCCGTCAAGCAGCAGCAGTAGCCCTGCCTCGTCGATCTTATCCGGCAACTGATCCCCATCGCACCTCTCGCGCGTGACCCCGATCACCGCCAGCGCCAGATCCAGCAGTTTGTCCGCGACCTTGGCAAAGCTCACGCGCAAGGCCTTGGCAACGGTCATTGCCCGCGCCTGATGCTCTTGTTTTCTGGCTCGCGCCTTGCGCTGCAAAACTGACATCTGCCGCCCTCATCCGGCTGACCCACGGCACCGAAGCCCGGGCACGCATCTCACCGAAGCGGTTTTAGGCAACAATGGTTACCATTGCCTTTATACCATCAGAAACATGGAACATTTTGCAGAAAATCTACTGCGCTGCCAGCGCCAGCGATTGCGGCAGGACCACGCGGAACCCTGTTCCTTCGACATGCGCAAGGTAGCTCACATCACCGCCGAGCCGTCCCATGATTTCACGACAGATCGCCAGCCCCAATCCAGCACCATTGCTGTCCTGTGCACCGATGCGGCTGAATTTCTCAAACATCATCTCGCGCGCCTCCTCGGGGATCCCCTCACCATTGTCGATAAAATCCACGATGATCGCATCTTCGATGTTCTTGACTTCGATCCTAAGTTCCGGCTCGGAGGCCACGCAATATTTCTGCGCGTTGGTGATAAGATTGATGAACACCTGCGCAAGACGGTCGAGGTCGGTATTCAGTTCCACCGTTTCGGTCAGATGGCGGCGTGTGACTTTGATGGGAGACACAAAACCAGCCTGCGCCGTCACGATCGCCTTATCGAGCAGATCACCGAGGTTGCCGCTCTGACGGTTGAGCGTCACCTGGCCGTTTTCCAGTACGCTGAGATCCAGCAGATCGTTGAGCAGCCGCGTCAGGCGGATCGCTTCAACATGAATGATATCGGCGTATTTGGCTTTTTCGGAGGCCGTGACCCCCTCGGCATCACGCAGAATCTCGGAAAACGCGCGGATCGAGGTCATCGGTGTGCGCAGCTCATGGCTGATCTGGCTCAGGAATGCATCTTTCTGCGCGCTGAGCTGCATCAGCTTGGCATTGGCGTCACGCAACTGCGCGGCGGTCTGGCTTAATTCGCGCGACTTCGCCTCCAACTGGCTGGAGTATTCCAGCATCTGCGCCGACTCGTCAGCCACAGCCAGAAGGTCCTGTACCGACACCGAGGTGCCGCCAACGATCTGGCCGATCATCGCATGGGCAGTCGCAGCCCCCACCGATCCCGACAGTTCCCGTTCTAGCCGTTGCAGAAAGTCCGGTGTCGGTTCCGGAAGATGACCAGATTTCCCCTGTAGCCGCGCCTGTGTTTCAAAGAATGCGCGGGCCTCGCCCGCTCCCAGTATCCGCTGCGCCATGATCATCAGGTCCTCGCTCTCGGCCACCGATGCGTTCCAGCCGCGCCGTTGAACGGAGTGATCGAAGACGTTGACGAATTGTGCGCCCTGAAGCCGCTCCAGCGGTCCGGGAAACGTGAGCAGCGACACCACAGCGAAGGCCGCCCCGTTGAGAAGCAGGCTCCAGAAAACCGCATGAACCATCGGGTCCAGCCCCTCGATACCGAACATGGCCTGCGGTCGTAGCCACCACAGCCCCCACAGGCCTTGCTCGAAGGTGACCGCACTCAACAGCCCGTCCGGACCGAAACTCGGCAACAGCATGGTGAAAAGCCACAACGTAAAGCCCACCGCCAGCCCCGACAGCGCTCCGAGACGTGTGGCACCACGCCAGAAAATGCCACCCAGCATCGCCGGCAGAAACTGCGCCACCCCTGCAAATGAGATCAGACCGATCGCGGCCAGCGCGCCGGAGCCACCCGAGAGCTCATAATAAAGGTACCCAAGGCCGATGATCCCGAGAATAGAAAGGCGGCGCGACAGGATCACGACATCGCGCACGTCGCCGGACTGGCTGGCCCCGCCCTGTCGCAGAAACAGGAAGACCGGCATTACCACATGGTTCGACACCATCGTCGACAGCGCCAGCGTGGCCACGATCACCATCGAGGTCGCAGAGGAAAACCCTCCAAGGAAACTCAGCATGGCCAGCCCTTCACGGTTCTGGCTGAGTGGCAGGCTCAATACGAAAAGGTCCGGGTTGGAGCCTTCCGGCAAGACCTCGAGACCGATGACCGCGATCGGCACCACGAAAAGGCTCATCAGCATCAGGTAGAGCGGGAAGGCCCAGGAGGCGATCCGCAGATGCCGTTCGTCGTCATTCTCGACGACCATGACCTGAAACATGCGCGGCAGGCACAAAAACGCCGCGGCGGACAGAAACGTCAGCGTCGCCCAACGGCTGCCATCGGTGTGCCAATGCCCCAGATCAGAGGCGTCGATCCGCGCCATGGTCTGGCTCATGCCGCCGGCCACGCCCCAGACGACGAAAATCCCGACGGCAAGAAGTGCCACCAGCTTGACGACCGATTCCACCGCCACGGCAATGACAACCCCGTGGTGGCGCTCATTTGCATTGAGGTTTCGCGTGCCGAAAAGAACGGTGAACACCGCCAGTCCCAAAGCAATCCAAAGCGCCGAAGCCCCGGTGTCTGCTTCGGCAATGGCGGTCCCCTGCTCGGCTGCGGCGAAGATGGAAAGCGACAAGGTCACCGACTGAAGCTGCAGCGCGATGTATGGCGTCACGCCGATCACGGCCATGACAGTGACGACAATCGCCAGAATGTTCGATTTACCAAAGCGCGACGATATCAGGTCGGCGATCGAGGTGACCTTGTGACTGCGCCCGATCCGCACGAGCCGCCGCAGAATCCACCACCAGCCGAGGATCACGAGGCTCGGTCCGAGATAAATCGTGACATACTCGAGCCCGGACCGCGCCGCATTTCCAACAGCGCCGTAGAAGGTCCAGGCAGTGCAATAGATGGAGAGCGAAAGGGTATAGACCAAAGGAGAACGCAGCAGCCATCGGGCGCGCCCCTGTACTCCCGCGCGTTCCGCCGCAAAGGCGATCGTGAAGAGCCCGGCCACATAACACAGGCACACCGCAATCAGGAGATTGAGCGAGGTCATTGCTCTGCGCCCGTGTCTTCGCCACCGGCACCGAAGTCAGTGCCCGGCCCCCGCAATCTTGAAGACAACAGAAAAGAGATCACAATCAGGATCAGCCAGACGCCGAACACGTAATAGAGCGCATTCGACATCGATACGGAAGGCGCGCCCTCAGCCTCCGGCACCGGCCAGAGCACCGGCATCATCCAAAGGCCCGTGCCCAGCACGACGACCAGCTTGACCGCATCCATCATGCGGCGGCGGCGATACGTGCCGCGTTCAAGAAACAGGGGCGCTTTGTCCTGCGCCATCCGGATCAGCTTTTCTGACTGTGCACGTAGAGCAGATCGCGCACGGCGGTGAGCACTTCGGCATTGGAGAAGGGCTTGGTCATGAACCTGCTGACACCGGCTTTTTCAGCCATTTCGCGATCCCTGCTCTGACCGCGCGCGGTCAGCATCAGCACCGGCAGATCGGCGGTCTGCTCGTGAGAGCGCAGCTCTTCGAGAATATCGAAGCCATTCCGCCCCGGCAGCATCACATCGAGCACGACGAGGTCCGGCCCCAATTCGCGAATGACCTGAACGGCGTCCGCCCCGTTGGAGTGGGTGTCCACCTGCCACCCTTCACGGCTGAGCAGAAAGCGCATCGCCTCGATAATGTTGAGTTCATCCTCAACCAAAAGTACGTTCTTGCCCATGTCCCCCTCCTCCCCAGGGTCATGTGTCGCCGCGCCAGCCCTCCGCTCGGCTGCGATGACGGTGCGAGTATCGACGGTTTTTCAAACACTGTCAAAACCTTGATACTCTGTGGTCCTTTCAGGTTTCGACTATGTCGCGCCATCCATATTGTGGCTTGAAGCCCAACATACGCTTGGCTTTTTCTGCGCTGTAAAAGGTCTCGCGCGGCCCTATTTCGCGCCGCAGCGGCACCCCTTGATAAAATTGCACACAAAGCTCATCGGTGCTGAGGGCGACCGAATGATCGTCATTCGCCACGTTGAAGACTTCGAAACCCAGGCCATCGGTGCGCAGGCAGCACTCGACCATATGGCCCAGATCGCGAGCATCGATGTAGGCAAAGATGTTGCGCAGCCTCAATTCCGGGTCTTTCACGTATGCGGGGAAGTTCTGCTCGTATTCATGCGGCTCCACGACGTTATTGATGCGCAGCCCATAGATGTCTGCGCCAGAGCGTGCCTGAAAGCTGCGTCCGGTCACCTCGTTGACGACTTTCGACATCGCGTAGCTGTCTTCGGGCACAGTCGGATGTTCTTCGTCGATCGGAAGATAGTCCGGCTTGCGCTCGCCGTCGGCAAAGCAGACGCCATAGGTCGTCTCAGAAGAGGCAAAGATGACCTTCGGCACGCCAAATTTCGTCGCCGCATCGAGGACATTGTAAGTACTCAATGTATTAACACGGTAACATTCATTGTCCGGTTTCAGCAGGATGCGCGGAACGGCCGCAAAATGTACCACCGCATCGAAAGACGGCACGCCCGTGCCCGGCTTCAGTTCGTCAAATCCGGCATAGCTCATCATCACGTCATAAACCTGACCGGCATCGGTCAGATCAACAATCCGGTTATCCACACCGTCCATTTCCAGCGGCTGCAGATCGACGTTCAGCACCCTATGCCCCTGCGACACGAGATGGGCCACTGCATGGCGTCCCGCCTTGCCGGCGCCCCCCGTAAACAAGATACGCATGACTTCTCTCCTCTTTGACTGCTGCGCCCGTTTGTGCGCCGCGCGGCCGGCAGGTGCAAGCCGCTAGAGACCTTCGGTCAGCATCGACGGCTCCCGGCGGCCCGGGCACGCCTCCTTCGGGCAGACCCCGCAGGTGGATCCGACCTGAAGCGCATCCTCGACTGCCGCGGTACTGCCCGGCAATAGAAGCATGCTGGCTTCTACCAGAGGCGGCGTATTGTAGCGCGGCTCGCCAATAACCTCGGCCACCGCGTAACAGTCGAACTGCACCCGGGCGCGCCCCAGTTGCACCAGCGGCGTGCTGATGACCTGCCCGGGCTGGCTCAGCGCGGAAAAAAGCGGCCAGAGC
>JBFFFS010000184.1:0-6040 GCA_041557855.1 Roseobacter sp.
CGGCACAACTGATGTGGCTGGCAACCGCAGGCTCCGCGCGCAGCCTGCACCTTCATGACAGGATCGGCACCCTGGCAGCGGGCTTTGATGCGGACCTTACAATCCTCGATCTGGCCTCCACGCCGGCTATCGCGCAACGGCGGGCAACGGCAGAGGACATCTGGGAAGCACTGTTCCCCACGATCATGATGGGCGATGACCGAGCCATCGCGGATGTATGGATCGCCGGTCGGAAAATAAAATAACGCACGACACCTTTTGGAACCCGTGAATATCTGGGGGGTTGCGGCCTGCGCTCAACCGGCGCGGTCTCAGCAGTTGCGCGCGGCCAGCACCATGACCCAAATTCCCGCCTCCCCATGAAATAGCGCGAAAGCCTCTATGCCTCGGCGCAGCATGTTTTCCCGATGGGACGGCGATGACGCCCATGCCTTCATGACCTCATCGAGATCCCCCTGCCCTTTGGCGATGTTCTCCGCAACCATGCACCAGTTGTAATCCGTAGCGGTAACGCGCTGACCGACGTTCGATCCGTCCGAGCCGATATGTGAGAAATAATCGGCCTCCGCCATTTCTCTTGCATGCAAGCGGGCGGCCTCCTCCAGCCGCTCGGAATAGATCAAAGGCGCCCGACCTTCCTGCGCGCGCAGGGCATTGAGACTGGCAATTGCCGCTGGGTCAGCCGCTGCGGGCGAAAGGACCAGCCCCCATGAAAGCAGAGCCCACCGGATCATAACTGCACCATCAGGGTACGGGCCAGACGGTTTTGCCGGGCGATCACCGCCGCGAGATCTATGTTCGTCATCTGCCCGTCCCTTGCCACCTGCCGTCCGTCCACGATGAGATCGCGGACGGTTGTGGGCCCCGCCAGCAGAATCGCGGCTGGATCCCAACTGCCCGCCGCCTCGATCCCGCTCACATCCCAGATCGCGATATCGGCCCGCGCGCCCGCGACGATGCGGCCGCAGTCCGGCCGCCCCAGAACATCCGCGCCGCCGCGCGTGGCAATCTCAAGCGCTTCTCGCGCGCTCATTGCGTCCGCGCCGCGCGCCACACGCTGCAGCAACATGGCCTGACGCGCCTCGGCGACAAGATTTCCTGCATCGTTGCTGGCAGAGCCGTCGACTCCCAGCCCCACCGGCACCGCCGCATCCCTCATCGCACGCAACGGCGCGATACCGCTGCCGAGACGGCAATTGGAACAGGGACAATGCGCCACCCCCGTCCGGGTCCGGGCGAACAGCGCAATTTCGGAGGCATCAAGCTTGACGCAATGGGCGTGCCAGACATCAGGACCGACCCAGCCGAGGCTTTCTGCATATGCACCCGGGCGGCATCCGAAGGTCTCGAGCGAATAGGCGATATCCTCTTCGTTTTCTGCCAGATGGGTGTGCATCATCACGCCCTTGTCCCGCGCCAGCTGCGCCGTCTCCCGCATCAATTCGCGACTTATCGAAAAGGGCGAGCATGGTGCAAGGCCGACACGACACATGGCGCCGGGCGCAGGGTCATGAAAACCATCAATCACCCTGATGCAGTCCTGCAGGATATCCTCCTCCCGCTCGACAAGACTGTCCGGCGGCAACCCGCCCCGAGACACACCGATGCTCATCGACCCTCGGGTGGGATGAAAGCGCAGCCCGATCTCCGCCGCCGCGTGAATGGTATCTTCGAGCCGGACCCCGTTTGGATAGAGATACAGATGATCACTGCTCAGGGTACATCCGGACAGCGCCAATTCCGCGAGACCGACCAGCGCCGAAGTATAGATGTGCTCCGGTGTGAAGGCGGACCAGATCGGATAGAGGCTCTGCAGCCAGCCAAAGAGCAGCGCGTCCTGCCCAGCCGGAACGGCTCGCGTCAGCGTCTGAAACAGGTGGTGGTGGGTATTGACGAGACCGGGCGTGACCACGCAGCCGCGCGCATCGATGACCGCGCCATCATGCGACAGGCCGCTGCCCACCTCAAGAATGACTCCGTCCTCCATCAGGATATCGCCGTCGCGCAATTCCCGGCGCGCATCGTCCATCGTCAGCAAGTGATCGGCGCCGCGTACAAGCAGACGCGTCACGCCAGCGCCTCTGTGAGTACCTGAAGCGCTTCGGCGTGTATGGTCGCGTTCGCTGCCGCAATTGCACGCCCACCCTCATGGGCCGGACCACCAGACCAGTCCGTCACCACGCCGCCAGCCGCTTCGATCAGCGCGATCGGCGCCTGTATGTCATAGGCCTGCAGACCCGCCTCGATGACCAGATCGATCTGCCCCGCCGCCAGCATTGCATAGGCATAGCAGTCCATACCGTAACGCGTCAGCTTGGCGCGGCGGGCAACCGCGTGGAATGCAGCGCTTTCCTCTTCCGACCCGACCTCCGGAAAAGTGGTAAAAACAGTGGCTTGCGACAATGGGCGAGGCGCACAGGTCGAAATATCCATCAGCCCGTGCGGTCCGTGAAGAGAGGCGCGCCCCTGCATACCGATGAACCGTTCCCCGATGTAAGGTTGATCGATCAGGCCATAGCGCGGGCCGCTGGCGTCCGCAACCGCGATTAGGACACCCCATGTCGGTGTTCCGCTGATGAACCCACGCGTACCGTCAATCGGATCAAGAACCCATGTCAGTCCGCTTCGACCGGATGTGGCGCCATATTCTTCGCCTAGCACACTGTCCTGCGGCCGGTGCTCGGCCAGTAACGCGCGCATTGCCCGCTCTGCAGCACGATCTGCTTCGGTAACCGGATCGAATCCCGTGAAGCTCTTGTTGTCCTGAACGAGCGACGTCTTACGGAAGAGCGGCAATATCTCTTTGCGGGCGCAATCGGCAAGCGCCTGCGCCACTGCATCTACTTCGTTAAAATCAATGTCTTGAAGCATCATGGACAAGGGGTGCCAGTTTCATGACACCACCGCAAGTCAATCCTGCAATGTCTCGGATATATACGTCGCCTCAGGCGACGTCGCTCAACACGCGCGCCAATTCGAACAAGCGCCGCCGTTGATTTTCAGGGATCGCATAATAAGAACGGACCAGGTCCATCGCTTCCTTGTCGCCCATCATATCCGCCGGGATCATACCAGACGATTCTTCCTTACGGGCGTCAGCTTCGTCCTTAAGACCCTCGAAGAAAAAGGCTACGTCCACTTCCAGCGCGTCCGCGATGTCCCACAGCCGAGACGCACTGACACGGTTGGCGCCAGTCTCGTACTTCTGAATCTGCTGAAACTTGATACCAACGGCTTCCGCAAGCTTTTGCTGGGTCATGCCGACCAACCAACGACGTTGCCTGATCCGCTTTCCTACATGAACGTCAACTACATGTGCCATGGTCGTTCCTCACCTTCTACCCGGATGCGACGTGATGCGCCGGGCGCCAATGCTAAATACTCACATTCAGCGCGATCGCATGCAGCGCCACATAGTTTTTACACCTAATAGGATACGGAAAAACTGATATGGATCAATACCAAACACTGCACGAGTACGTGTGTAACAGGGCACCTAAATCAATCTTAGCGTGTTTTTTCAATTGCCCCGTTGATGTTAGCCGGTTCCACATATTGGGATTAAATTTTAAATTTTGAAATAAAAATTTCGGAAATTGGTTTGTTAATCACTTATTCGGCCGGTTTGCCTGAAGGTGAAACGTCAAAAAAGGATTCGCCAAAAAAGGGAACCAAGATTTCCGCAGCACGAGAAACTGAAGACTGGAATATCCCAATATCGGACCCAAAGCCCGTAAATAACCGGCCTCCAATAGACATCATCTCAACTCGCGTTCGGTCGGGCTATCTCTTCAAGCTTATCCGGCCTTCAACCGCGCAGCATCCGCCCCTTTGAAGGCCCGTCGCAAAAAGTCTGCAAGGGTGTCGTGCACAACATCCTTGTTAGTATGCGCCCCGTAGAGATTGATCTGCTGCATCGGCAGATCCGGCAGCACGCCCCCATGTTCGATACGTTCCAGATGCGGTGGCTCTGTCCCTTCGATCATCGTGTTAATGGCGAGATCAGCGCTTACGGTTGCCTCTATTGTCCGGTCGCTCTCTGTCTCGACAATGACGTCCCACGGGATGCCAGCCTTGTCGAGCGCCTCAACCACGCGGGGCCGGAACGTGCACAAGCGCCCGAACGCCAGTTTCAGCGGTTTATGCCGCCAAGCGCATCCACCCGGCGCACCGATCCAGATCAGAGGTTTGCGGCAAAGCGTTTCCGCACCCGGTTCCTGCGACGCTTCGGTCGTCAGAATTAGATCGCATTCTCCCTTGCCAAATTGCTCTTTCAGGGCTCGCGTGTAGGACGAAACCAATTGCACCTTCACCCGAGGGAAGGCTGCGTGAAACTGCTTGAGCACCTGCGGAATGGTCGGGTACACGATGTCATGCGGCACGCCGAGCACGATCTCGCCTTCGTAAGCCTGATCGGTTAACCGCCCTACCACCTCATCATTCAGGGCTACCATCCGGCGCGCGTAGGTCAGCAACTGCTCTCCGGATGCCGTCAGGGCAATCGTTCGGCCCGACCGGTCGAACAGCGCAACTCCCAGCAGTTCCTCAAGCCTCTTCAGCTGCATCGAGACCGCTGACTGCGTGAGATGCAGGAAACCTGCGGCGCGGGTCACGCCACCGGAATCAGCCACGGCGACAAAAGATCGAAGGGTGGTGACGTCGAGATTCCTCATATCAAAATTCCTGATGAGTTTGTTCACAAACATTCGTTTTAAAAATCATACAGACTTTGCCATATACATCAAGCAATTTGATGAAAGAAGCAAAACTCATCTAGATACGATGAAAGGAACACACCATGGCAATGATCGAAAACACCTTCGGATTCTCCTCCTGTGGCCGCGCGCGCCGGCGCAATTCACTGATGACGCGCCTCTCCGTCTGGCGCTCGCGCAGAGCGCTGGCAAAGCTTGACGCACGGGCGCTGGAAGATATTGGCGTCAGCCCGCAAGAGGCACGCCGAGAAGCGAAACTGGCCGCCTGGGATGTACCACACACCTGGGTTTCGAAATAATGCAGAATTTCGCGGGCTGACCGGATGCACCCGGCATGGTGCATCCGGCTCAATTTACTGAATAAAAGATCTTTTTTTAGCACACTGTCGCACAAATCACGCCGATCCCTCCGTCTTTCAAAGCAATTGCGGATATTCCTGAGCGAAAAGCCTTGAAAAGGCATGTTGAGACGCCGATATTCTGTGTCGAGAGCGCGCAGATTACCTGACGCGACGATTTTTATGTTTTGGAGGTCTTGCTACATGGCTGACGTGAATACAATCCGGACATCTGCCGGGTCCCGCGCCGCCCAGATTGACGAGGGTCTGCGCACCCATATGAACAAAGTCTACGCGACAATGTCGGTAGGCATGTTGATAACATTCGCAATCGCTTGGGCCGTCGGTACAGCACCCGCTCTGCTGGCTGTGTTCCGCGATCCGGTCACGCTGCAACCCAACATCCTCGGCTGGATCGTGATGTTCGCGCCGCTGGGTATGGTTTTCATGTTCGGTGCTGCAATCAACAAACTGTCTGCAGCCGGCGCGCAACTGTTCTTCTACACCTTCGCGGCGGTCATGGGGCTGTCGCTGGCGTGGATTTTCGTGGCCTTTACCGGCTTCTCCATTGCCCAGATCTTCCTGGTGACGTCCATTGCGTTCGCCAGTCTGTCTCTTTGGGGCTACACGACCAAGAAAGATATCTCGGGCTGGGGCAGCTTCCTCATCATGGGTGTGATCGGGCTGGTGGTTGCTTCGATCATCAACCTGTTCCTCGGAAGCCCTGCAATCATGTTCGCGATTTCCGCGATTGGTGTGCTGATCTTCGCAGGTCTGACCGCATACGACACGCAAAACATCAAGAACACCTACCTCGCCCATGCACATCATGGCGATCAGGAATGGCTGCAGAAGTCCGGCATCATGGGCGCGCTGAGCCTCTACCTGAACTTCATCAACATGTTCATGATGTTGCTTCAGCGTTTCGGCAATCGTGAATAAGCCAGTTCAAACCCGCCAAAGAACAAGAAGCCGGCCTCGATCGAG
>JBFFFS010000185.1:0-5998 GCA_041557855.1 Roseobacter sp.
AATCGAAGGCGCGCGTGGCGCCTGCCATTCAAGTCCGGCATAGACCTCATCGACCAGAAGCCATGCCCCAACACGGTCTGCGATCTGCACGAGTTGGTTCAGGTCCGCGGCGGTCAGCAACTGCCCTGTGGGATTATTGGGATTACTGAGAAAGATGAGTTTCGTGCGTCGGGTTACGGCGTCCGCGAGTTCATCCAAGGGCAGTGCCCAATTATTTTCCTCCCGGCGGCTGATGCGGTGGATCGTGACGCCGATTGCATGCGCCAGAACCTCGGCCTGTGGCCATCCGGGTGTCTCGATCACAATCTCGTCGCCCCGCTCCAGAAGTTGCATCATGGCGAGATAGTTGGCCTCGGCGGCCCCGGCGGTGATCAGCACATCGTCGGCTGTGCAGGTATCATTCAGTCCCGCCTGTGTCAGCACATGCGTGCGCAATTCAGGCAGCCCACGGAAATCCCGGCCATTCCAGTCTAGCGACTGCTCTGGATCGAGATCGGCAAGAAACGACCCAAGCTTCGGCGAGGCCGAAAGCGAAAATCCGACGATCGCTTCCGGGTCGGCCTCCGTGCTCTCAATCAGGTATTCGAAAAGCCGATGTATCTTGACTTTCATGGGCCCTGCCTCGCCTACTTCAGAGGTAACAAGAAAGGTCCAGACAACAAGATGCAACCCCTCCTTACCGGTCAGCCAAAGCGGATGGCGGTGCTCGACTACGGGCTTTTCAAGGTCCACGAGAACGCGCGGATCATCGGTATCTGCGGCTATGTAATCCAGACCGATGCGGGCGAGACGGTGCTGATCGACACGGGCTTTCCCGCCAAATACGCGCATGATGCCGCCGCCGCGACCGCAGAAGACGATCTGGGGGCTTTCGGGGAGGTATTGGAGTTAAGTACAGAGAATCTCGCGCCCGGGCAGCTTGCATTACTTGGGCTGGAGGCAAGCGACATCGATCTTATGATTCAGAGCCATACCCATATTGATCACGTGGGGTTCATGGACGCGTTTCCCGGCGTGCCGATTGTCATCTCCGCTGCGGAACGATCCCTGCCCCGCCCGCTTTACTGGTCGGGCAAGCAGGCGATGGAATGGCCGGATGCCGACTACCTGCTGTTGGATCAGGATACACTGATCGGCCCCGGATTCGAAGTGTTGCATGTGCCGGGCCATGCGCCCGGACAGCTGGCTTTTCAACTTGTGTTGCCTGAAACGGGCTCGGTGCTTCTGACCTCGGATGCAATTAGCCGCGCTTCGGAGTTCGATACCGGATTTGCCGGTGCCTGGGATGCGCAGCAGGCAAGCCATCATGCGATGCGCCTGATGGAGCGGGCCGCCCGTGACCGTGCGTTGGTCATTTTCGGTCACAGTCCCGAGCAATGGCCGGAACTGCCAAAGGCTCCGGATTGGTATCTTTAGCGCACGTCGCGCCCCTGGTTGAGAATGATCACGTTGCCGCTGCAGATATCGCCCGCGGGGGAGACGAGGAAACCCACCCAGGACGCGACTTCTTCGGGTTTCATTGCCCGGCCATGTGGCATCTGGGCAATGGCCCCGGCCAGAACTTCCGGGCTGACCACGTTGAAAAGCGGTGTTTCCGTCATCGCGGGAGCCAGAGAATTTACGGCGATCCGGTCTCGGGCATAGCGGCGCGCAAGATCCTTGGTCAGCGTATCCATTGCCGCTTTGGACGCGCGGTAATGCGGCGGGTCGAAAACGTCGAAATTATACGCCCCGTTAGACGAGATATTGATGATCTTGCGCACGCCGTCCCGCCCGGCCATCAGTTTGACCGCTGCCTGACTGCAATGAAAGGCGCTGCCGAAATTGACGGCCATCTGCGCCTCGAATTCCGTCGGCGGGATATCGGGAAACTCGGACATGAAGCAGGTGCCCGCGTTGTTCACAAGTACGTCGATTCCGCCGAAATCCCGACCGATCCTTTCGAAGGCATTAATGATCGCCAGCGCGTCGGTCAGATCGCAGGTAACTGGCGTAAAGCCTTCTTGTGCCATATCCGCCAGGCCATCGGACACCAGGTCGATGCCGATGACGTGCAGCCCTTCTTTCGACAGATGATGTGTTATGGCGCGCCCCAGCCCGCCTGCAGCACCCGTCACGACTGCAATCCGTTTCATTCTCGTCTCCTCAATTTTGCATCTGGCGGGATCAGCGGTGCTGCCTCATTCAGCGCCTTTATCCCGAAGCCCGCGATATCCTTGTACCGGGAGGCATGCGTGGCCAGTTCCTCGGCCGGGAGTACGTCCTCGATGCGTTCGAAACGGCCACCGCAAAGATCCTCGACACGCTGCAGGATTGCGTCCGGACCACTGCCGCGATTGGCCAGTGTCACCTGTGTGGTACGCGGGCGCACTGTTTCTTCGTATGCGGCAAGAGCCGCCTCGTTCAGACCGTGCTCCAGAAAGGCGGCGCCCAGAACGCGTGCATCGACGATGGCCTGTGAGGCGCCGTTCGATCCGACGGGATAGGTGGGATGGGCCGCGTCTCCCATGAGTGTAACGCGACCAACTTGCCAGCCCGGCAACGGATCGCGATCCACCATCGGATATTCAAAGACCTGCTCGGCACGTTCGATCATCGAAGGCACATCCAGCCAGTTAAAGACCCAGTCCCGGAAATGGGGCAGAAACTCGGCGGTATTGGCGGTTCTATTCCAGTCTTCCCTGCGCCAGCCACCTTCCGGGTCGAAGCGCCGTTCGGCAATCCAGTTGATTGTGGCCAATCCGGTCTTCGGGTCCGTCGCTGAGATTGGATACGCGACGATCCGCTGGTTATCATGGCCGGCAAGGATCATGTCGGCACCGGAAAGAAAGGGCGACATGCGAGACGTGCCGCGCCAAAGGATTGCTCCACCCCAGACAGGCGCACCTTCTTGGGGGTACATTTGCGCACGTAGGGCGGAGTGAATCCCGTCGGCTGCCAAGATGATCTGCGCGTTGGCGGTGCTGCGCCTGCCCCCGGCCTCCATATGCAGCGTGGCTTCGGATGCGGTCGTGTCGAAACCAATTGCCTTTTGCCCGGTGACGAGGCAATCCGCACCTGCCCGTTCGATTAGCGCCGCCCTGAGCATCATCTGCAACGCGCCGCGATGGACGGAATATTGCGGCCAGTTGTATCCGGCATGACGCCCGCGCGGCTCGGTCCAGATCTCAAGCCCGGTCTTGGTGTAGAAGCCGAGCGAACGGGTGGCGATTCCGATAGTATCGAGGTGTTCGGCAAGCCCCAGATTGTCGAGTTCACGTACCGCGTTGGGTTGCAGGTTGATGCCGACGCCCAAGGGTTTGAGCGTCCCGACGGCCTCGAAGATGCGGAACGGCACACCGATCTGGTGCAGAGTCAGCCCCAAGGTCAGCCCGGCAATGCCGGCCCCTGCAATGGCGACACTCATGTCAGCGCGCCGGCGGCGGCAAGGGCGTCGATTTCCGCTGCGCTGTACCCGGCTTCGAGCAGTGCCGCGTGCGTGTCGGCCCCCGCGGCGCGCGGCGCCTCCGCACGCTCGGCTGTGCTTCGGCTGAACCTGGGGGCGGGGCTTGCCTGCCAGACGCCATCAGCGTCGTAAAATACATTGCGGGCCTTGTTGACGGGATGCATCGTGGCTTCGGTGAAATTCAGTACCGGCGCAACGCAGGCATCACTGTCTTGGAAATGTTCGGCCCATTCATCGCGGGTACGGCTCTTGAAAAGCGCCGCAAGCGCATCGTTTTGTGCGATCCATGCCTGCGGATCATACTGGGTTTCTGCGAGATCTGCCGGCAATCCTGCCAGTTCGAGAAGTTTAGCGAAAAATTGCGGCTCAAGTGCGCCGACCGAGATGTATTCGCCGTCCGCGCAGGCATAGCAGCGGTAAAAATGGGATGCCCCCTGCAGCCAGTTGCTCTTCCGATCCGGGCTCCAGTCGCCCCGCGCGACCAACATATGTATAAGCCCCATCATCGCAGGCACCCCGTCGATCATCGCCGCGTCGACGACCTGCCCTTTGCCGGAAATACCTCTTTCGATCACCGCAGCGAGAATGCCGAAAATCAGGAACATCGTGCCGCCGCCAAAATCCGCGATAAGATTCAACGGCACGACCGGTGGCTGATCCGCGGGGCCAATGGCATGCAACGCGCCGGTCATAGCGAGATAGTTGATGTCATGCCCCGCGCGCTGCGCCCACGGGCCGTCCTGCCCCCAACCCGTCATTCGCGCATAGATCAGGGTTTCCGGGCAGTTGTCCGGCCCGAGCCCCAACCGCTCCATGACGCCGGGGCGGAAACCCTCTATCAACACATCCGCTTGCGCCACGAGCCTGAGCGCTGCCCCCTGCCCCGCCTCAGTTTTGAGGTTGAGCGCCACGCTTTTCTTGCCGCGGCGGTTGATGTCGGTAGGATCGGCGGGGGCTGATTTGCGGTCGATGACCGTTACCTCTGCGCCCAGATCGGCAAGCAACTGCCCGGCGAGTGGTGCCGGGCCAAGACCCGTAAACACTATCACGCGCAGTGAAAATAGTGGTCCGCTCATGGGTTTTTGTACCTCGCGAAAAATGGCTTTGGTGAGGGCAAAGACTGTCGAAATTCCATTTCAGGTCCCAATTATCAGCGGGCGTGAACGCTTTGCCGCGCTGATCCGCCTTGAGTGAACTATTCACGCAAATCGAGGGTCCGGCAACATGTGCGAAGGATTAAAAATCGTCGAACCCGCAGGTGCCGTACTGGTACTTGCACCTTGGGTCCTTTGCCGTTGCCCAAGCATTGTGCATCTGACGCGACAGTTTTGCCGCAGTTTTCAAGAGTTCCTGAGGCTCCGCGTTTTTGATTTGGTGCCACTGCGAACGGTATGGATACTGGTTTGTAACAAGGGGAGGCGGAAACTGTGCAGACAGGAAAGGACGTGCCCCATGTGCATGACACTAGAAGCTTTACTTGTATTTCTCAATATTATCGGCCCTGAATTGGTTGAAAGCCGGCCGGGGCTGTTCATCGTCCATGCCGAGCAAGGACCCGTCAGATGGGTCGAGACCGAGAGCAACTGGTGCACGATCGCACCGCAACTCGACCGCATAGCAAGGTTCTGACGCGCTTTACGTTTAGAACTCCAAGGGGCTCGAAATGCGGTACACCTCAGAAAGTGGCCTCGGGGGCCGGTGTCGGAATCTGAACCCGCCTGCCACCTTCGTGAAAATCCGCCATGGACATCGGCCAGACCGTTCCAGGCCAGCGGACTTCCATTTCCTGCAGCCGTGGCCGGTAAACGGCTGTATAAAGAGTGCCGAACCCCGCCTGAAAGGCCGTTGAATAGAGTGGTGGCTTCAAAAAGGCACCTATGAATTTGTCTTCCGGGTCACGGTGCAGTGTGAGCCTGTGAAGCAGGAAGCGTTCTCGTTCCACCGTGGCGGTAAAGCGCGCATGGCTGACCCATTCCACGGTTTCCTGATGGTTCGTGGCAACCGCTGCATGGGTGATGATGGTAGGTCTGTCCGGCGCCATCATCGCGGTCAGATATTTGCGATTTTTATCCAGAACGGTGACGTTGTAGCTCATGTGGGTCGGTATCCGAGCCAGCACGGCGCGCGCCTGCTCCAGCGTCTCACAGGTCTGCAGCACGTAGCGCAGGATCAGGGGCACACCGAAGCCTTCACCCACGATCCGTCGCCCGCCGAAGGTGAGTGAGATGGCGAGACCCGCATCGTTCATCCCATCGACCATCCCCCACAATCCATCGGAAGTGCCCAGCACCTGCCGCCCCTTCCATCCGGTACGCAGAACCAAGCTGTCGAAAGCGTGAGGGTTGTAATCGTAGTTGCGCACCAGAACCGGCTCGGCGCCGGTCCAGATGGCCTGGCTGCATCCGGCGAGATAGGGTGGCGGGCAATAGAAGGACACACAGCGTGCCGCGAGATCACTGCCCCCGGCCAGGTCGCACAGGTTTTCGTAAAGCGGCACAAGCTCGGGCATGTGCGCTTTCAAAGCGCGGCGGCATTCGGCGTAGGTTGGGCGGG
>JBFFFS010000186.1:0-5997 GCA_041557855.1 Roseobacter sp.
CGGGATCAACAGCGCGTGGGGCGTGATGATCGCCGGAATCCTCTACGGCTGCGTCGAAGCTCTGACGACTGCGTACATCGGCTCGAGCTACACGCAGATCGTCTCCTTCAGCATCGTGATTTTGGTGCTTGTCTTCGTGCCGAACGGCCTTTTCGGCCGCGCCGAGCTGAAAAAGGTCTGAGCAATGAACGACACCTCCACCTTTCCGATCCGCGCACGCCTGACACGGTTGCTGTCCCATCCCGCGACCTCGGTGGTCAGTATCGTCACGCTGACGCTTCTGACGATCCTGCTTGCGCTCAATGCCAACGGCTATCTCGTATTCATACTCGCGCTTTTCGCGATGAACGTAACGGTCGGTGTGGGCCTCAATATTTTGCTGGGACTCTCAGGACAGATATCCTTTGGTCATGTCGGTTTTTTCGCAATCGGGGCCTATACAACCGCGATCATGGTGCTCGCCGGCTTTGATTACTGGCTGGCCTTTCTCGTCTCCGGCGTGCTCAGTGCGCTTGCGGGGATGCTGCTGGCGATGCCGGCGCTGCGCGTTGCCGGGCCATATCTCGCGATGATGACAATTGCCTTCGCCTTCATCGTCGAACATGCGGCGATCGAACTGCGCCACCTGACCGGCGGACACAACGGGTTGATGGGGTTCCCTGCCCTGGAACTCGGCGGGCGGATGTTCTTCGAAACGGAAGTGGCGATATGCGCAGCTGTTCTTGCGGGCGTGTCGTTGCTGTTCTTTCTGAGACTCTCTCGTGGCCGCTGGGGTACGGCAATGCGCGCGGTGGCCGACAGCGAGGTGGCCGCGCAATCCATCGGCCTCAATCCCTTTGCGATCAAGACTGTGGCGTTCGTGCTATCAGCCTTGCTAACGGGGCTCGCAGGGGCTCTTTTCACGCCGCTGCAGATGTTCATCAGTCCTGGCTCCTTTCCCTTCTTTCAGTCGATCCTCTTCTTGCTCGCTGTCATCGTCGGCGGAACGGGCAGGCTCTTCGGGCCGGTCGTAGGCAGTCTCATCGTCGTGCTGCTCCCCGAGGTACTTTCAGGATTGGCGGAATATCGGCTGCTTATTTTCGGCGGTATCATGCTGGGCGTTCTGCTGCTGGCACCGAAAGGGGTCGTCGGTGGCCTGATGCAATACATCAACTTCGAGGACCCGACCCCGGCCAAATCCTCCGGCAAGGAACCCGCGGCGCTTCTGGGCGGTGGCGACGCGGCGCCGCGCGGCTTGAAGATCACCGACCTGGGGATCAACTTCGGCGGTGTGCAGGCGGCAAAGAACGTGTCTTTCACAGCTCCGCCCGGACGGGTTACCAGTGTGATCGGCCCCAACGGAGCGGGCAAGACCACGGTTCTGAACATGGTGAGCGGCTTTTACAAGCCTGACAGCGGCCGCATCGAGATGGACCGGGACCTCGCCGGTAATACCGCCTTCCAGATGGCCCGCAGCGGCATCGCGCGCACCTACCAGACGACGCAGCTTTTCGAAGACCTGAGTGTGCGTGACAATATATTGATCGCACTCGGCACCGGACATCTGGGCTGGCTTCTGGGCGGGGCACCCGGCGACGACCAGATCGCGATAACCGAGGATTTGCTGGCCTTCGTGGGCTACAAGGGGCCGGTAGCGCGCCGTGCTGGAGATCTGCCGCATGTGGACAAACGGCTGGTCGAGATCGCGCGAGCCCTTGCGACCCGCCCCGCCGTGCTGCTGCTCGACGAACCTGCCGCAGGCCTCATGTACAGTGACAAGGAAGCGTTGACCGCGTTGATCCGCAAGATTGCCGAAACCGGTGTCGCGGTGGTTCTGGTCGAACATGACATGTCGATGATCATGAGCATTTCCGACGAGATCGTGGTTCTGGACGCAGGCGTTCCGATCAAGACCGGTGTTCCTTCGGAGGTGCAAAACGACGCTGACGTGCGCCGCGCTTACCTGGGAGACAGCGCCTACCAGGGCCGCAAACGCGTCGGCGAATGGAAACACGGCGGCAAAAAGGAAGTGCTGAGCACCCGGGGGCTGACCGCAGGTTATGGTGCCGCCGCGGCGCTGGAAGCCGTCGATGTCAGCGTCGAACCGGGAGAGATGGTTGCGGTTCTAGGTGCCAATGGTGCGGGCAAGTCAACGATGATGCGTGCGCTGTCCGGCCTCCACAGACCGGTTTCCGGTGCCATCCTTCTCGATCTGGCGCCGATCGACGAACTGCAGGCTCACCAGATTGCGCAGGCGGGCCTCGCGCTGGTGCCGGAAGGCCGTCAGGTCTTTCCACTGATGAGCGTGCGCGACAACATCCTGATGGGAGCCTACACGCGCAGGGACGACTTGGACCGTGAAGCGGAAATCGATGCTTTGCTGGCGCGGTTCCCACGGCTGCGCGACCGGATCGATGCGCCTGCCGGCGTCTTGTCGGGTGGCGAGCAGCAAATGCTCGCTATTGCACGCGGTCTGATCGCAAACCCGCGCATCCTGCTGTTGGACGAGCCGTCCCTCGGCCTCGCGCCCTCGATCATCGCCGAACTTTACGATGTTCTGGCGGACCTGCGCGACGAAGGTGTCACGGTCCTGCTGGTGGATCAGATGGCAACCCTGGCGCTGACGATCGCGGATCGCGCCTACGTGCTGGAAAGCGGGCATGTAGTGAAATCGGGCCTGTCCGCCGACCTGCAAAAAGACAGCTCGATCGAAAAAGCGTACCTCGGCAGCGACGTTGCCGCCGAATAAATGTAAAGGAAATCGAATGGACCTGACCCTTCACAATATTTCGCTTCCCTCTCGCCTCGGGCAAACCTTCGATCTGGGCGTACATGGCCAGAAGATCGTGGAGATGAAGGCTGCCGGGGGGCTGGAGAAGGGAGACCGTGCGCTTGAACTCGAAGGTCGCATTGTTCTCCCGGGTTTCGTGGAAACCCATATACACCTCGACAAGTCCTGCATTCTGGACCGCTGCAAGATGCAGGGCGGCCTTGAAGATGCCATCGCCGAGGTTGTTGGTCTCAAGGCGGATTTTACCGAGGACGACGTGGCCGAAAGGGCGGCAAAGACGCTGCGCAAATGCGTGTTGAAAGGCACCACGCGAATGCGCACTCACGTGGAAGTGGATCCGGTCATCGGACTGCGCGGCATTGAAGGGGTCAAGCGGGCCATCGCTGAGTATGCATGGGCAATCGACGTGGAAATCTGTGTGTTCCCACAAGACGGGCTACTGAATAATCCCGGCACGGATGAGCTGATGGTCGCCTCCCTCAAGGATTGCGCTGGCGCCGTTGGAGCCGCTCCCTATACCGACACTGACCCGCAGGGGCAAATCGACCGTATCTTCGAAATGGCGCGCGATTTCGACGTCGACATCGACATGCATCTCGACTTTGGCTCCGATGCTTCGTCGCTCGATGTGGAATACGTATGCCGCAAAACCGATGAATACGGGTGGGGCGGACGCGTAACGGTCGGCCATGTGACAAAGTTCGCCAATATGTCGGCGGATCGGTTGCAAGCCTTGTCGCGCCGTCTGGCCGACGCTGGCGTCGCCGTGACCGTGCTGCCCTCCACCGACCTGTTCCTGATGCACCGCGATCATACGGAAAACCTGAGCGTGCCGCGCGGGGTGACCCCTTTGCACCTGATGGCCGCCGAGGGCGTTAACTGCTCGCTTTCCACGAACAACGTGTTGAACCCTTTCACGCCTTTTGGCGATTGTTCCTTGATCCGGATGGCGAACCTTTACGCCAATATCGCCCAGATCGGGCAGCGCGAGGATATGGCGACCTGCCTCGATATGGTCTCCTCGCGGTCGGCGAAATTAATGAACCTCAAGGACTATGGCATCGAGAAAGGCGCGCCTGCCGACCTGGTTGTGATCGACGCTACGGACCCGACCATGGCCGTTGCGGAACTGGCTCAACCGATGTTCGGCTTCAAGCGCGGTCGGCCGGTCTTTACCCACGATCTGCCACAGTTGCACGACCATTGAAGGCGCATCATGGAAGACATCGCAAACGCCTTCATCGATACATTCACGCTGGAAGAAAGCACCGCCGGGCCGCTGGCCGGGCTGACGTTCGGTGCCAAGGATCTTTTTGACGTTGCCGGGCGGATTGCCGGCTGCGGCAACCCGGAATGGGCACGCACCCATCAGCCAGCGACAGAGCATGCTCCTGCGGTGGCGCAACTGCTGGAGGCTGGTGCGCGCCTCGTGGGAATGACCCATACGGATGAGCTCGCCTACAGCCTGATGGGCGTCAACGTGCACTACGGCACCCCCCTCAACACGGCCGACCCCCGCCGTGTACCTGGGGGTTCTTCTTCGGGCTCCGCCGCCGCCGTCGCCGCCGGGATGGTCGATTTCGGCCTGGGCAGTGACACCGGGGGATCGGTGCGTTTGCCCGCGTCCTTCTGCGGGGTCTGGGGTATCCGCACGACCTTTGGACTGATTAGCCTCGATGGAGCCATGCCATTCACGCATTCATTCGACACGGTGGGCTGGTTCGCGCGCAGCGCGGACGTTATGGCACGGGTTGCGGAGGCATTCGCTTGCCCAGACGCATCGGCCCCAACCCGCCTGCTCTTGC
This sequence comes from Roseobacter sp., assembly GCA_041557855.1. Classification (GTDB taxonomy): domain Bacteria; phylum Pseudomonadota; class Alphaproteobacteria; order Rhodobacterales; family Rhodobacteraceae; genus Roseobacter. Next base: position 4,576 of record JBFFFS010000186.1, read on the forward strand.
CGGTTGATGTATGGGCCCGCGCCAGCGCCGATACCGTTGCCGCGCTCGCACCAACTCTCGCCGCGCTTGAGGCGGATATGGGTCCTGCCACGCCGATTATTCTCTGCCCTGAGGGCCTTGAGAACTGGCGTGAGATTTTCAGGGTCTGTCAGGCTTCGGAAATCTGGGATGTACATGGGGAATGGGTCAGTGCGAATACGCCCGACTTTGGACCGGGCATCAAGGAGCGCTTCGAGATTGCCTCCAAGATCACACCTTCGGAGTTCGAAGCGGCCTTTGAACGTAAGGTGGAGATTCAGGCGCAAATCCGTGAAATCATGACGCCCGAAACCGTGCTCGTGATGCCGACTAGTCCCGGCCCTGCGCCCTTGCGCGCTGAGCCAGAAGACGCGCTCAATGATTTCCGAATGCGCGCCTTCGAGATGCTTTGCACCGCGGGACTTGCAGGTCTGCCGCAACTCTCGGTGCCCGCCGGCACCGTGGATCAGGGCCCCGTAGGCCTTAGCCTTCTCGGTGCCCCCGGACAGGACCGCCAGCTGATAAAGCTCGCCGAAGGTCTGGGCAGAACGTCATAACCCTTCACACATCAGGCAAGGAAATCAGATGTCAGACCCCGTCGCCGACGCAAAACAGATCGTTGAAAGTTATCTGGAAAGATCGATGGTCCCGGACCCGGAAGGGGCTACCGCCTTCGTGGCCGATGATCTGGAAGTAATCTTTACCGGAGGCCGCCGTTTCAGCAGGCCCGCCGACACCACGGCATTCAACGCTAAACGCTACAAATGGGTCAAGAAACGCTTTTTGCGTACCGACGCCGCGCTCGACCCCGACACCGGAGATGTTTACGTTTACAACACCGGGTACCTTTACGGCGAATGGCCGGACGGTACCCCGTTCGAGACCAACAGGTACATGGACTCGTTTCAGGTCAGAGACGGCAAGATCATCTGCACCAATGTCTGGAATGACAGCGCGGAAATCCTTCTTGACCGCGCGGGGCTTGCCGAAGCGCCGCTCTGAGCGCTGGTCCGGCTCCGGGGCGCGCCCTGACCCTTTGTCACGATTTGTGCGGGCTACTCTGTCGTATGAGACGACGCTCCCGACGGGCCTACGCCATGACGGATCACGATATAGGCAAAAAGCGCCATGGTCAGCACGGCCAAAAGAGATCCGATCTGCGCCAGAACCTCGCCCCGGTCGGTAATCGCCAAAACGATGCCGGGGATCAATATGATGACCGTCACCGTGTCATCAGGTAGTGAATTTTGGACAAACGGCTCTGCACGGCACCCGGGCTCAGCGCGTAGTAGGTTCCGAAGACTGCCATCGCGACAAAGCCGATCAGGTTTAGATGCCCATGCGCCGGTGACAGCGTATGATCGTGACTTGCGGACATATGGATACCCCAGACCATGCCCAGCA
>JBFFFS010000187.1:0-5989 GCA_041557855.1 Roseobacter sp.
GCGCATACGCTGGCCAAGGCCGGACTTCTCGATGGCAAGAAGGCCACCATCCACTGGGAAAACCAGGACAGTTTCGGTGAGGATTTTCCCGACGTGATCCTGACCAAGTCGGTCTTCGTGATTGACGGGAACCGGCTGACAACAGCCGGCGGCACGTCGTCGATCGACCTGATGCTGAAACTGATCGCCGACGATGAGGGCGAGGACCTGGCCAATATGGTGGCCGACCAGTTGATCTATTCGTCCATCCGCACCGATCAGGATACGCAACGGCTATCGGTCCCGACGCGGATCGGCGTACGACATCCGAAGCTGTCGGCTGTGATCCAGATGATGGAAAACAACATTGAGGAACCGATCAGCCCCTCGACGCTGGCACGGGATGTGGGCATGAGCACACGACAGCTGGAGCGGCTCTTCCGGCGCTATCTGAACCGAAGCCCGAAGCGTTACTATATGGAATTGCGGCTGCAAAAGGCGCGCAACCTGCTGATGCAGACCGACATGAGCGTCATCAACGTGGCACTGGCCTGCGGCTTTGCCTCACCGTCGCATTTTTCCAAATGCTACCGCGCGCATTATGATACGACGCCCTACCGCGAGCGCGGCAGTCACGCGTCCCGGCTGTCTTTCTGAGCGCGATACGGTGGCGGGGCGACCGTGCCTCCGGCGGGGATATTTTTTCGTCCAAAGAAGCCAGCCACGCTATTGCGAGATGCGGTAGATCGTGCCTTTACCAACCGAGATGAACCAGATGCTGCCATCGGGCGCCTCATTGATGTCGCGCACGCGCTCCGTTGTGCGGTTCTTTATCTGACCAACCTCGCGCGCCTTGTCGCCCGAAATCTTCAGCCGGGAAATGTAATCCAACTTCAGTGAACCCACGAACATGTCACCGCGCCACTCGGGAAACATGTCGCCCTCGTAGATCATCAGGCCGGATGGCGCGATGGACGGGTCCCAGTAGTGAGCAGGCTGCTCCATCCCGGGCTTTGCGGTCCCTTCGCCGATCTTGCCGCCGGAGTAGTGGCGCCCATAGGAAATCACCGGCCAGCCGTAATTTGCTCCCTTGCGGATGAGATTGATCTCGTCGCCGCCGCGCGCGCCGTGCTCGGCGGTCCACAGCCGCCCCTCTCCGTCCAGCCCGGCGCCCTGCGGGTTACGGTGGCCATAGGACCAGATTTCCGGACGCATGTCGAAGCCGCCGACGAATGGATTGTTATCGGGAACGGAGCCGTCACGGTTGATGCGGACGATGCTGCCGATATGCGTATTGCGATTCTGTGCCTCGGCGCGTGCGCCGCGGTCCCCGATGGTAACGAAGAGGGTGCCGTCGCGCGCCTCGACCACGCGGGAGCCGAAGTGACGGCCCGCCGACGTGCCGGGCGTCATCACGAAAAGATCGCTCAGGTTGAGCAGCCGGCTGCCATCCCGCGACAGTTCAGCCGCCGCCATCGCGGTACCGACACCCTCCCCGATCCGCTTGGAGTATGTCATCCAAAGTGTCCGGCTTTGCGCGAAATCGCGCGCCACCGTCAGATCGAGCAGACCACCCTGCCCGATTTCCACCACGTCTGGCGCGCCTGCGACCGTGGTGATCGTGCCCTCCTTTGCCAGTAACAACCGGCCATCGATTTCGGTGACGAGCACCGACCCGTCAGGCAGGAAATCGAACGCCCAGGGCTCGTCGAGCCCGGTGACCACCGGTGTCACCCGCAGCTCAGCCCGGGCGGGCGATATGACACTGCTCAGCAAGATGGCAAGAGAGAGCATGAGAGATAAAAGTACGGGCACGCCACCATTCCTCCATTGAAGTGTTTTTCTGCCCGCTGCCACGTCGCGCAGTTCCTGACCGCGATGGCCGGATACCGTTTGCGGAAACGGGCGAAACTGCTTTTCTTTTGGAAATAGGCCGAATAACCTGCCCGTCGAACGTCAAGTTCCAATATGGGAGAGTACCTGATGAAGAAGATGCTTATGGCCACAACGGCCGCGGCACTGATGGCAACCACCGCGATAGCGGGGGGACATGCCAAGGAAGTAAAACTGGGGATTCTGATCGGCTTCACCGGCCCGATCGAATCCCTGACCGGCCCGATGGCGGCGGGTGCCGAACTGGCCATGTCCGAGGTCACGGAAAGCGGCAAGCTGCTGGACGCGGCGACGGTGACACCGATCCGCGCCGACACCGGCTGCATCGACAACGGCCTGAGCACCTCCAACGGCGAACGCCTGATCGCCGAAGGCATCAACGGGCTGATCGGCGGCGACTGTTCCGGGGTGACCGGGGCGATTCTGCAAAACGTGGCGATCCCGAATGGCATGGTGATGATTTCGCCATCGGCGACCTCGCCGGGCCTGAGCACGGTGGAAGACAATGACCTGTTTTTCCGCACCGCACCTTCGGACGCACGCGAAGGTCAGGTGATGGCCGAAATCCTCCAGGAACGCGGCGTTGAATCCATCGCTCTGACCTACACCAACAACGACTACGGCAAGGGCCTTGCCGATGCCATCCAGAGCAACTTCGAAGCCATTGGCGGCGAAGTGACCATCGTGGCCGCCCATGAAGACGGCAAGGCGGATTACTCCGCCGAGATGGGCGCGCTGGCCTCTGCCGGCGGTGACCTGCTGGTGGTCGCGGGTTATCTCGACCAGGGTGGTCTTGGCATCATCAACGCGGCCCTCGACACCGGCGCCTTCGATACGTTCGGCCTGCCGGGCGGGATGATCGGCGACAGCCTGCCCAACAACGTGGGCCCGGCGCTGAACGGCTCCTATGGTCAGATCGCGGGTTCGGGCGGTGAAGGTATCGAAAAGCTCAAGGCAATGGCCGGTGACGCGTTCGATGCCACTTCGCCCTACACGCCAGAGAGCTATGATGCGGCGGCCCTGTTCATGCTGGCCATGCAGGCGGCGAACAGCACCGATCCGGCCGAATATGGCAAACACATTTTGCATGTGGCCAACGCACCCGGCGAGAAGATCTATCCCGGCGAGCTGGGCAAGGCGCTCGACATCATCCGCGATGGCGGCGACGTGGACTATGTCGGTGCGTCCGCCGTGGAACTGATCGGACCGGGTGAATCAGCGGGTACCTATCGCATGATCGAAGTTCAGGATGGCAAAAACGTCACCATCGGGTTCAAGTGACCTGATCTGAAAGTCAAGGACAGCCCGGGGTCATGCACGTCGGGCTGTTCCTTTTGAACGAATAAGAAGACGCGGAAAATACGCGTTCAGTTCGGGGGAAAGACATGATCGTCGTTGACGACCTGCACAAGCATTTCGGAGGATTTCACGCCGTGGACGGCGCCAACCTGGAAATCGGGCAAGGCTCCATCACCGGGTTGATCGGACCGAACGGCGCCGGGAAAACCACCCTTTTCAACGTGATTGCGGGCGTGCTTGAACCGACGTCCGGCCGGGTGACCATGGCCGGCGAGGACATCACCGGGCTGCCGCCGCATGAATTGTTCCACAAGGGGCTGTTGCGAACCTTCCAGATTGCGCATGAGTTCGCCTCCATGACCTGCCGAGAGAACCTGATGATGGTTCCGGGCGACCAAGTGGGCGAGCGCCTTTGGAACACCTGGTTCGGACGCAAGCGGATCGCCGATCAGGAACGCGCGCTGCGTGCCAAGGCGGATGAAGTGCTGGAATTCCTGACCGTGGAGCACCTTGCGGATCACAAGGCCGGCCAGATCTCGGGCGGTCAGAAGAAACTGCTGGAACTCGGGCGCACGATGATGGTGGATGCGCGCATCGTCTTTCTCGACGAGGTGGGCGCCGGGGTGAACCGCACCCTGCTCAACACCATCGGGGATGCGATCCTGCGCCTCAACAAGGAGCGCGGTTACACGTTCGTCGTTATCGAGCACGATATGGATTTCATCGGGCGGCTCTGCGATCCGGTCATCTGCATGGCGGAAGGCCGGGTGCTGGCGGAAGGAACGCTTGCCGAAATCAAGGCCAATGAACAGGTGATAGAAGCCTATCTGGGCACCGGCTTGAAGAACAAGGACAAGGTGGGCGCATGAGCATCATTTCGCTGTCGGTGCCGCATCGATATCGTGTCGGTATCATGTCGGTGCGCGGCGCGCGTGGTGTTACCGCGCCGTTAAGGGGGCGCTGCCCCCGCCGCTCCTGTGGAGCGCCTCCCCCGGAGTTTATCCGGCAAGATGAAAAGAGCATTCACGCATGAGTGACAAGGAATACGAGGGACGCGGCAACCGGGACCTGTCGCTGGGCAATGCAAAGGGCATGGGGACGTCGCAACCCGTAAAGGAAGGCGGGCAGTCGCGCCCGTCAGCTGGCGGGCCGTTCCTGATCGGCGAGAACATGACCGGCGGGTACGGCGCGGGGCCAGATATTCTGCACGACTGCACGATCGCCGTGGACCGCGGCGAGATCGCGGTGATCGTCGGACCCAACGGCGCTGGAAAGTCCACCGGGATGAAGGCTGTCTTTGGGATGCTGAACCTGCGTCAGGGGCATGTGAAACTTGATGGCGAGGACATCACCGCGCTGAGCCCGCAGGCCCGGGTTGCCAAGGGCATGGGTTTCGTGCCGCAGACCTCGAATATCTTCACCTCCATGACTGTCGAGGAAAACCTTGAAATGGGGGCCTTCATCCGCACCGATGACATCCGACCGACGATGGAGCAGATCTATGACCTGTTTCCGATCCTGCGCGACAAACGCAACCAGGCCGCCGGCGAATTGTCGGGCGGGCAGCGCCAGCAGGTGGCCGTGGGTCGGGCGCTGATGACACAGCCCAAGGTTCTGATGCTGGACGAGCCGACCGCGGGCGTAAGTCCCATCGTAATGGATGAATTGTTTGACCGGATCATCGAAGTGGCGCGCACGGGCATCCCGATCCTGATGGTGGAACAGAACGCGCGCCAAGCGCTAGAGATCGCCGACAAGGGCTATGTGCTGGTGCAGGGACGCAATGCCTACACCGGGACCGGCAAGGAACTGCTGGAAGACCCTGAAGTGCGCAAGTCGTTTTTGGGAGGCTAGGATGGTATTCGGTCGATTTGCCAGAATTCTGGCACGGGTGATGATTGGTGTCGGGGCTATCGCGGTTGGGCACGGTCTTTTCTTGCCGTGGCCTTTTGTCGGGACGCCGGAACTGGGTGAAGCATTGAAAGAATTCGCTCTGACCGAAACGATGACCCAGGGTGCTGGCCTTTTTCTGGCGGGCGCCCTGATGGGGCTTTTCGCCATCCGCGCGTGCAGTCCCACCCTGAGCGGCAAGGAGACCGGCTGATGGAGTTTCTCAATGCGCTGATTGCCCTGCTGAATTTCGTTGTGGTGCCGGCGATGGCCTATGGTTCGCAGCTTGCCCTGGGGGCGTTGGGGGTGACGCTGATCTACGGCATCCTGCGGTTTTCCAACTTCGCCCATGGCGACACGATGGCCTTCGGCGCGATGGTGACGGTTCTGTTTACCTGGCTGTTCCAGAGCTGGGGGCTGTCGCTGGGCCCGCTGCCGACGGCCTTGCTGGCCCTGCCCCTCGGTATCGTCGCCTGCATGGGGCTGCTGCTGGTGACCGACCGGGTGGTGTACCGCTTCTACCGCGAGCAGAAGGCAAAGCCGGTTATCCTCGTGATCGTCAGCCTTGGCGTGACCTTCATTCTCAACGGGATCGTGCGCTTCATCATCGGTCCGGACGACCAGCGTTTTGCCGATGGTGAACGCTTCATCGTCTCGGCGCGCACCTTCAAGGAAATGACCGGCCTCGACGAGGGACTGGCGATCAAGACCACGCAAGGCATAACCGTGATCACCGCCGTCGTAGTGGTCGCGGTGCTGTTCTGGTTTCTCAACCGGACCCGCACCGGAAAATCGATGCGCGCCTATTCCGACAACGAGGATCTCGCGTTGCTGTCGGGGATCAACCCCGAGCGCGTCGTCATGATCACCTGGTTGATCGTGGCAGGGCTGGCGACTATTGCAGGCGTGCTGTACGGGCTGGACAAGA
>JBFFFS010000188.1:0-5970 GCA_041557855.1 Roseobacter sp.
GGGAACCTGCCCGTTGTCGAGGATGTCTGCGAGGGCGGCATGGCGCTTATGCCGATGATCGGGCGGGCGCGGCTGCTGCGCATGTGGGGCGGGATCATGGACATGTCGATGGACGGATCGCCAATCATCGACCGCACCCATATCGACGGGCTCTATTTCAACGGCGGCTGGTGTTACGGCGGCTTCAAGGCGACTCCGGCGTCGGGCTACTGCTTCGCGCACCTGCTTAGCACCGATACGCCGCATCCGACCGCCACGGCCTACCGCTTCGACCGTTTCGAAAAGGGCCTGATGATTGACGAAAAAGGGATGGGTGCTCAGCCCAATTTGCACTGATGATTATTGACCACCCCCTGCTTGGCCCTCGCGACAGCGCCGAATTCACCTACCTGGGCGATGCGCGCCTGATCGACCGGCCGGACTGGCAGTCACAAACGGCCGCGCAGGATTTTTACGAGTACCAGTACTTGCGGGACAATCCCGCCGGGAGCCATCAGGAACTTTGGTACCACGAAGCCGGGGATCGCTCATGGCTGGTGGTGACGCGCGACACGGTCACCCATGAAATCACAAAGGTAGAGTTGGCCCGCGATGTCGCGCGCCGCCGGGGCCGCAGCAGATGACCCAGCCCAATCGCCTGCCTGGCGGCCAGATCGACCGCACGAAGACGCTCAAGTTCCACTTTGATCGCAAGGAATATAAAGGGCACCCCGGCGACACGCTCGCCTCCGCGCTTCTTGCCAATGGGGTTCGGCTCATGGGGCGGTCGTTCAAATACCACCGCCCGCGCGGCCCACTGACAGCAGGCTCCGAGGAACCCAACGCGCTGGTGGAGTTGCGCGGCGGCGCGCGTCAGGAACCCAATACCCGCGCCACCACGGTCGAGCTTTTCGACGGGCTCTGGGCGTGCTCGCAGAACCGGGTGGGATCGCTCTCCTTCGATCTCATGGCCATCAACGACAGGTTGGCACCCTTCCTGACTGCTGGTTTCTACTACAAGACCTTCATGTGGCCCGCCGCTTTCTGGGAAAAGCTCTACGAGCCGATGATCCGCCGGGCCGCTGGTCTGGGCGCGCTGTCGCAACAGCCCGACCCGGATGTTTATGACAAGGGCTTTTTGCATTGCGACGTGCTGGTGATCGGTGCCGGCCCATCCGGTTTGATGGCCGCTCTCACGGCGGGACGTACAGGTGCCGATGTCATTCTCGCGGATGAAGACTTTGCCATGGGCGGGCGGCTCAACAGCGAAACGCTGAGCATCGACGATCAGCCCGGCGCAGATTGGGCCGCGCGCGCCGTGGCAGAACTCTCCGCCATGCCGAATGTCCGGCTGATGCCGCGCACCACCGTTATCGGCGCGTTCGACCACGGGATATACGGCGCGCTGGAACGGGTCAGCGATCACCTGTTCCACCCTGATCCCGGCAAGCCACGGCAGGTGCTCTGGCGCATTTACACCCGCGCCACCGTACTGGCAGCGGGCGCTACCGAACGTCCCATTGCCTTTGAAAATAACGACCGCCCCGGGATCATGCTCGGCAGCGCCATGCGCACCTACGTCAACCGCTTCGCGGCTACCCCAGCCCCCCGCGTCGCCCTGTTCACCGCATCGGATGAAGGCCATCAGACTGCGCGCGATCTGATCGTGAAAGGCGTCAAAATCGCAGCCGTGGTCGATGTACGCCCAGACGCGCCACGTGCCACTGAATTCGAAGTTCTTGCAGGAGCGCAGGTTATCGACACGAAAGGTCGGCTCGGGCTGAAATTCGTCGATGTGCGGCTGGCGGATGGAAACATGCGCACGCTGGAGTGCGGCGCGCTGGGAGTGTCGGGGGGATGGAATCCCAATGTGCACCTCACCTGCCATCAGCGCGGACGCCCCGTTTGGCGCGAAGACATCGCGGCCTTCGTACCGGGCGGCACCCTGCCCCCGGGGATGCAGGTTGCCGGCGCCGCTGCCGGAGAGATGTCCACAGCTGCGGCCCTGCGCAGCGGGGCCGACGCCGCGCGGCGCGCTTTGGGGCTGAGGGGCCGCAAGCCGAAACTGCCCGTAGCCGAAGATGCGCCCGTCACGCTGAAACCTTTCTGGTATGTCGAAGGCGCCAGCCGCGCCTGGCTCGACCAGCAAAACGACGTGACCGTGAAAGACGTGAAGCTCAGCCACCTTGAAGGGTTCCGATCGGTCGAGCACCTCAAGCGGTACACCACCCTCGGCATGGCCACCGATCAAGGCAAGACCTCCAATATGGGCGGGCTCGCGATCATGGCGGAACTCGCGGGCAAGGCCATTCCCGACGTTGGCACCACCATGTTCCGCCCCCCATACACGCCGACCGCCATCGGAGCCTTTGCCGGGCGGTCCGTTGGCATGGAGTTTCACCCCACGCGCAAAAACCCCAGCCATGTCTGGGCCGAAGAACAGGGTGCGGTCTTTGTCGAGGTCGGAAATTGGTTGCGCGCACAGTGGTTCCCTCAACCGGGAGAGGCAAACTGGCGCGAGAGCGTGGACCGTGAAGTGCTCGCGACACGCGCTTCGGTCGGCGTCTGCGACGTCACCACGCTGGGTAAGATCGACGTGCAGGGCGCGGACGCGGCGGCGTTCCTCAACAAGATTTACTGTAACGGTTTCGCCAAGCTCGCGGTCGGGAAAACCCGTTACGGACTGATGCTTCGTGAAGACGGCATTGCCATGGATGACGGCACCGCCGCCCGGCTCGCGGAGGATCATTTCATTGTCACCACAACCACGGCAAACGCGGTCAGTGTTTATCGCCACATGGAATTTGTACGCCAGTGCCTGTTTCCCGACCTTGATGTGCACCTCATCTCGACCACCGAGGCATGGGCGCAATATGCCATCGCAGGGCCGAATTCACGGAAGGTGCTCCAGAAGATCGTCGATCCCGAGCACGATATTTCCAACGAGGCCTTCCCGTTCATGGCCTGCGGCGAGATCACGGTCTGCGGCGGGCTGCGGGCGCGGCTTTTCCGCATCTCCTTCAGCGGCGAACTGGCCTACGAGATCGCCGTGCCCACGCGGTACGGCGACGCGCTGATCCGCCGGATCATGGAGGCTGGTGCCGAGTTTGACATCGTCCCCTACGGCACCGAAGCGCTTGGGGTGATGCGGATCGAAAAAGGGCATGCCGCCGGAAACGAGTTAAACGGAACAACAACGGCTCTCAACCTCGGGATGGGCCGGATGGTCAGCAAGTCCAAGGACAGCATCGGATCGGTGCTGTCGGAGCGTGAGGGGCTCAATACGCCCGACGCGCTGCGCCTTGTTGGGCTCAGGCCGGTCGCCAGGGAAGACAAGGTGCCTGCGGGCGCGCATCTCATGGCCGCCACGGGGCCGGTGGATGCAGCCCACGATCAGGGATACGTGACTTCGGCCTGTTACTCGCCCAACCTCGGGCACCACATTGCGCTGGCTTTCGTCAAGAAGGGCGCCGATCGCATGGGCGAAACCATGCGGCTTGTCAGCCCACTGACCGGTGTCGAAACCAAGGTCGAAATCGTCAGCGCCCATTTTGTCGATCCTGAAGGAGACCGGTTGCGTGCATGATCTCATACCCCTCACCGCGCTCGGGGCCGCCACCGCCCGGGCCGATACGATTGGCACGCTGACCCTCACCGAAGTGCCAGATCTGGCGCTGGCTTCCGTCGCCGCGCGTCGCGGGCAAGAAATGGCCTGTACCGCCGCTTTGTCCAAGATGCTGAAAGCAGACCTGCCCGGTCCCGGAAAGTCCACTCTCGCCGATCCAGTCTCGGCAGTGTGGATGGCTCCGGATCAGTGGATGCTGATGGCCGCTTATTCAAGCCATGAACTGCTGGCGGGACAGATGCGGGAAACTTTGAAAACAAAGGCTGCAGTTACGGAGCAAAGTGACGCCTGGGTCTGTTTCGATGTGACGGGAGAGCAGGTTGTCGATCTCAGCGAGCGTCTCAGCGCCGCACCCGCGCGCCGCATGCGGACAGCCGATGCACAGCGCACGACGGTCCACCACATGGGATGTTTCCTGATCTGCCTGGAAAGCGGCGCGAAGATGCGCTTTATCGGGCCCCGCTCATCGGCGGGATCTCTGCACCATGCGCTCGTAACCGCAGCGCAGTCGGTTTCCTAAGTCGCAGCCGGCACGGTCGCGTTGCGCCTTACGCGAAACAGATTGATCTTTTCACGGTCTTCTGCCGGGTGGATTCCGAAGATTTCCCGGTAGTTCTGGACCATCGGCGTTGCAGAGGCATAACCAACGGCCAGCGCGATGCTGGTGAGGTTGTCATTCGAATAGAGCACCAACTGTCGTGCCGCATTCATGCGCATCGCGCGGTAATAATGCAGCGGGCTGCGGCCCGTTGCTTTGCGGAACATCCTTTCAAGCTGTCTTGCGGAAATGCCAATCATGTCCGCCGCATCCGCCACCTTGATCGGGTCCTCGATATGATCTGCGAAAATCTCCACCGCTTCGCGCACGATTGACGGCAACATATCGTCAGTGCTTTCGCTGCGCACGGTCGGGACTTTTTGCCGGACACCTTCGCCACGCACCATTGCGTGCTGGAACCAGCAGGCCACTTCGGTTGAGACCCCCTGCCCCAGCCGTTCGCCAACCAGCAACAACGCAAGATCGAACGCCGCCGCCGCGCCCGACACGGTCGTGGCACGCCCATCCATTGAGATCACTTCGTTGATGGCGGTCAAGCGCGGAAACTCCTGGGCAAAGGCGGCCGCGTAGCATCAGTGAACCGAAACCTTGACCCAGTCGAGCAACCCCGCGCGTGCCAGCGGAAACACCCCGCCGCTGACCGCGCCCAGACGCACGCCATGCCGTTCCAGTTTGCGCAGGCACGCGCGCGAACGACCGGGGTTTTCGAATTCACTGGATGGCCCCGAGAGCAAAAAGAGCTGCTCGAAGGCCCCCGTATCACCAAGCGGCGCATCCGCCTGAAAGATCACCCGCGCACTTGAGGTCACCGTAGCGCCGTCCTCGGACAGAATTGTCCAGTCGAAGGCGTCGAAGCCGACAATTTCGTTGGCCGCACGCAATGGCTCAATCATCGACGTAAGGCAGGCCATCGGAAAACCGGGAAAAATCAGGAAACCCACTGTCATTTTTTTATTCTGCGTCATATTTTTATATTAACAGGAAATTTTTGTTGCATGGTAGCCTTTCATGGGGCGCGATTGACGCAAAGTTCCAGCGGTCATCGACAGGCAGGGGAGACAGACTTGGAAACGGCGAAAAAGACTTCGGCTACCCGGCAGGCCAAGCTGTTACAGGACCCGCACAGCATAAGCGAAACGAGAGAGAAGGTTCTCGAAATCGCGATTGGGCGCGAAGTGCGCAGTCATCGCCGCCAGCAGAATATCACGGTTGCCGAACTGTCGGCGGCAACCGGTCTGTCCATCGGCATGTTGTCCAAGATCGAGAACGGAAATACCTCGCCGTCGCTGACCACGCTGCACACGCTTGCCAACGCGCTATCTGTGCCGCTCACCACGTTTTTCAAAGGTTTTGAAGAGCAGCGTCAGGCCGTTCACACGAAAGCGGGCGAAGGCGTCGAGCTTGAACGGGAAGGCACCCGCGCAAATCACCAGTACAATCTTCTGGGCCATATCGGAGCGAATACCAGCGGGGTGATCGTGGAGCCGTATCTGATAACCCTCTCGAATGAAGCCGATGTGTTCCCCACGTTCCAACACGGCGGCATTGAAACGATCTACATGCTCGAAGGCGAAGTGGATTACCGCCACGGCGATAATGTCTATCCGTTGCGGCCGGGCGACACCCTCTTTTTCGATGCCGACGCGCCGCACGGGCCCGAGACACTCGTCAAGCTGCCGGCGCGCTATCTGGCCATTATCAGTTATCCGCAGAACACCTGAGCTGCTTGGTCCATTCTGCTGCGAGCATTTCAAAAGCGTGCCCGCCGGCGGCGCCAAGACGGTAGGGTGCGCACAAGGCGCCATAC
>JBFFFS010000189.1:0-5967 GCA_041557855.1 Roseobacter sp.
ATAGTAGCCTCTGCTTTTCAACTCACCGGCGGTGACCTCGTTCTCGCCTATGTTGAAAAGCAATAGCGCTTGCACCGCGTTGATCTCAAGCACGCCAACGCGTTCGAATTCATCCTTGATGACATCCAGCAGCAACCTGTGCAGCCGCTCCACCAGCGACAACGCCTCCAGATAGCCGACCATGAAACCGCTGTTCTGCGGCATGCCGCCAGTGTTGGCTGAAATCGAATCCTGAATACTCATTTACGCGCTCCGACATTGCTCATCTGCCGGGACCCTGCGCGCGAAAGCCCAATATTTCGTTAAAAATGAAAAAAACTGCGTACGCTGCGCGTCAGGCGTCGGTACGCGGCAGGTCGTCGATGATCGCGCCGATCAGCGGCCCAAAGTGCTCGGGCGGCATCTTTTGACCTGTAACCCATTGATAAAGGTCATGATCGTTTTCACTGAGCAGCGCATCGTAGCGGTCGAGTTGATCGTCGGTCATGGCCTCAACATGGCCTTCGGCGAAGCGTTGCAGGATCAGGTCCATCTCCTTGATCCCGCGCCGCATCGACCGCATTTTCAGCCGTTTGATCCGGTGTTCACGCGGCTCGCTCATCCGCCTCGTCCTTCAGCGCGTTGCGCAGTTTCTTCTCCAACCGGCCGAGTTGTTCGACCCTTGCGACCATATCCGCACGCAGATCGCGCAATTCGTTGAGGATGTCATGGGCGGAAGACGGCAGGCTGGCCTCTTCGATCGGCGCTTCCAGCCCCTCGCCCTGCCCGTTTATCAGCCACATCATGGACACGTTGAGCAGCCCGGCCATCATCGACAGGCGGTTGGCGCGCGGCTCGCTGAGATCGTCTTCCCAGGCGCGCAGCGTAGCCAGGCGCACACCGAGTCGGCGGGCCAGTTCGGCCTGAGTCATGTCGGCCATTTCACGTGCTGCGGCGACGCGATCCCCGAAGGTTGCCGTGTCGGGACCGTACCAGTCATGAAAATCGTTCATTTCGCTTTCTCCTTGGCAGCCAACGCGCTTGAACGGGGCCGGTAGAGCCCCTATGAACGCCTCACCTTCTATCAAAGCGAGACTCTTATGGAATTCCTGTCTACGACACTCGCGCGCGTCAAACCGTCGCCCACAATCGCCGTGACTACAAAAGCTGCCGAACTGAAGGCAGCAGGCCGCGACGTGATCGGCCTTGGTGCGGGCGAACCCGACTTCGACACGCCGGAAAACATCAAGCAGGCCGCTATAGCAGCCATAACATCAGGTAAGACGAAATACACGGCTGTCGACGGAATTCCCGAACTTAAAAAAGCCATCTTCGAAAAATTCAAGCGTGACAATAACTTAAGCTACACGCCATCGCAGGTCAGTGTCGGGACGGGAGGTAAACAAATCCTCTACAACGCGCTGATGGCGACGCTGAACCCCGGTGACGAGGTGGTGATTCCCGCGCCCTACTGGGTGAGCTATCCCGACATGGTGTTGCTGGCGGGAGGTGAGCCAGTGGTAGCGCCCGCGACGCTGGAGCAGGATTTCAAACTGACGCCCGAGGCGCTGGAGGCGGCGATCACGCCAAAGACGAAATGGCTGATCTTCAACTCGCCGAGCAACCCAACGGGCGCCGGCTACAGCCGTGCGGAACTGAAGGCGCTGACCGATGTGTTGCTCCGCCATCCCCATGTCTGGGTGATGAGCGACGACATGTACGAGCACCTGGCCTATGACGGCTTCGAATTCTGCACGCCGGCGGAGGTGGAGCCCGGGCTTTACGACCGCACACTGACGGTCAACGGGGTCAGCAAGGCCTATGCCATGACCGGCTGGCGGATCGGCTATGCCGCCGGCCCCGAGAAGCTGATCGCGGCGATGCGCAAGATCCAGAGCCAGAGCACCTCGAACCCCTGCACCATCTCGCAATGGGCGGCGGTCGAGGCGCTGAACGGCACGCAGGATTACATCGCGCCCAACAACGACATGTTCACGCGGCGACGCAACCTGGTGGTATCGATGCTCAACGAGATCGACGGCGTGATCTGCCCGACCCCAGAGGGCGCCTTTTACGTCTATCCCTCGATCGAGGGGCTGATCGGCAAGACAAGCGCCGGCGGCACGCTGATCGATACGGACGAGGCCTTTGCGACGGCGCTGCTCGAAGAGACTGGCGTGGCGGTGGTCTTCGGTGCGGCCTTCGGACTGAGCCCGAACTTCCGGGTCAGCTACGCGACCTCGGACGAGGCGCTGAAAGAAGCCTGCAGCCGCATTCAGGGTTTTTGCGCCGCGCTGACCTGACAGGCACCCAGCCGCAAGGAGGACGACCCGATGACGGATCTGCCGGACTACTATTTCAGGGTGCGCGAAAATGGCGCGGCGGTATTCCGCGTGGACACCGAAAACCGCAATCGCCGGATCGAAATGGACCAGATCGCCGTCGTCAATATACGCAATGGCGAGATCAAGCCGCAGGGAAACCGGGTGCTGGACGCAGCGGACATGGACGCCATCAATGGCTGGGTGGAGGAGCGCAGCGCTCTGCTCGCGCAGCGCGGCCTCGACGATATTTTCCGTACCATCGACCACATGAACCTGACCACGCAATGGGCGCAGTCCAAGGCAAGCGCGGAAGAACTGGAGGCGGTCACCGACAAGCTTTTGCTGGCGATGCACGATCTGCGCACCATGTTGGTGCGCAAGAAAGCCGACAGGCTTGCTGCTGGCGAAGAAGCCCCCGGCCAAAGCAAATAGGGACCATCCTCTGCATCAGGCCGGGTGGGGCAAGCGTGATCGGTAAAACAGGTGGATTTTCCCGCATGGGAATAGGTGTGACGGCAGCCTGAGAGCGGTCCTATTCCTGCGCCGCGGGGCTTTGCTTGCGCGGCCCGACGGGCAGGCTGAGCGCGACCTTGGTGGCCAGATCGCGGGCCATGGCCGTCATCAGCCCGTTGCGCAGAGCCGGCGATTTGTCGAGCAGCGGCTGCAGTTTCGCCACAGGCCAGGTGACATAGGGTGTTCCCGCCGGAACATATACGCTGGCTGAAGCACGCGACCCCCGCAGAAAGGCAACCTCGCCGATGAAGGCCGGACCTTCGCCGCGTGCCACCTCGGTCCCCTTTTGCAGAAAGAACGCTTCACCTTCCACGAAACAGACGTTGAGCACCTGCGCGCCTTCGCGCACGAGGGTCGTCTCCTCCGTCGCCTCATGCCACTCTCCGAGACGCATCAGTCGTCGGAACTGCCCGGGTGTCAGGCTGCCCAAGGCCTGAAACAGCCGTTTCTGGCGCGCTGTCATGGTGATGGTGGTGCGCTCCATCACGATCACGCAGAGGATCGCGATATTGACCACGATCAGGACCGCGTTCGAGAACACTGACGGCAGGATCGGTGGCGTCTGTAGTGCGAAAAACAGCAGATCGCAGAAGATACCGGAGGCCACGAGAACCCGCAGCAGCAATTCCTCCCGCACCAGGAACCCGCTGACTTGCAGCGCGAGGCCCAGATAGATGAGGAAGGACCAGCTCAAGACCCCGGCTCAGGTATTGAAGAGGAAATGCAGAACGTCGCCGTCCTTGACCACGTAGCTCTTGCCTTCCGCCCGCATCTTGCCCGCCTCCTTGGCAGGCACTTCACCGCCAAGCGACACGAAATCGTCATAGGCGATCGTTTCGGCACGGATGAAGCCCTTCTCGAAATCGCCGTGGATCACGCCGGCGGCGCGCGGCGCGGTGGTGCCCTTGCGGATCGTCCATGCCCGCGCCTCCTTGGGTCCCACGGTGAAGTAGGTTTCGAGATGCAGCAGCTGGTAGCCCGCGCGGATCAGCCTGTCGAGGCCGGGCTCCTCGAGCCCCATCTCGTCGAGGAACATCTTAGCCTCGTCAGGCTCCAGCTGGCTGATCTCTTCTTCGATCTGGGCGGAAATTATGACATGGGCATTGCCTTGTGCTGCCGCCATCTCCGCGACCTTGGCGGCATGGGCATTGCCCTCCGCCGCCTCTGCCTCGCCCACGTTGCAGACATAGAGGACCGGCTTGGTGGTCAGAAGCTGCAACATATTCCAGGCGCGCCGGTCCTCGGCGTCCACCTCGACTACGCGGGCCGGTTTTCCCTCTTCGAGCACCTCGAGCGCCGCGCGCAACAGCCGTTGCTGCTGCACCACCTCCTTGTCACCGCCGCGCACCTTGCGCACGATGTTCTGAAGCCGCTTTTCGATGCTTTCGATATCGGCGAGCATCAGTTCGGTCTCGATCGTTTCGGCATCCGCCACCGGATCGACGCGCCCTTCCACGTGGGTTACGTCACCGTCCTCGAAACAGCGCAGCACATGGGCGATGGCATCGACCTCGCGAATGTTGGCCAGAAACTGGTTGCCCAGCCCCTCGCCTTTCGACGCGCCTTTGACGAGGCCCGCGATATCTACAAAGGTCATCCTGGTCGGAATGATCTGTTTGGATTTGGCGATTTCCGCCAGCCTGTCCAGCCGCGCATCGGGGACCGCGACCTCGCCGACGTTCGGCTCGATCGTGCAGAACGGAAAGTTGGCCGCCTGCGCGGCGGCGGTGCGTGTCAGCGCGTTGAACAGCGTGGATTTGCCCACATTCGGCAAACCAACGATTCCCATCTTGAAACCCATAGAGGCACCCCATGTCGTATTGGCGCTTCACCTAGATCGAATGGGAGGCGGGCACAAGGTCCGCAGCGTTCAGAACCGCTGCCGGCGATCCTCGCGGGCGTGAAAGATCAGCGCCCATGCCAAAAGGATGAACATCGGGTGCGTAAGACCGCCCGAGAACATCAGTGCCGGGATCCAGATGAAGAAAACGATGATCCCGATGATCGGACGACCCGTCAGAACGATCGACAGGGGCGGCAGCAATATGGCGAGCAGGTAATTCATGACAGGCAAATAGGTGCGCGTTGGGGGGTGGTTGAAGGGGAAAACCTTGCGAATTTGTCCCCTTGTGCGGATTTGGCGGGATACAGGCCGTTTTGGTGCATTGATTTCCCGCCGGATTTTGGGCATTTCACGCGCATCCGCCAGCAGAGGTACCTTCAATGACTCGCATCGACGCCAAATTCGCAGCCCTTCAGGCGGAGGGCAAAAAAGCCTTCGTGTCTTACGTGATGGCCGGGGACCCGGACTTTGACACATCGCTTGAAATCGTGCGCGGTCTTCCCGGCGCCGGTGTCGATATCATCGAGCTGGGCCTGCCCTTTACCGATCCGATGGCCGATGGTCCGACGATCCAGTTGGCCGGGCAGCGGGCACTGGAAGGCGGCATGACGCTGAAAAAGACGCTGGCGCTGGCGCGGGCGTTCCGCGAGCAAGACCAGACCACGCCGATCGTGCTGATGGGCTATTACAACCCGATCTACAGCTGCGGGGTGGACAAGTTCCTCGAAGAGGCGCGCGAGGCCGGGATCGACGGGCTGATCGTCGTCGATCTGCCGCCCGAGGAGGACAGCGAGCTTTGCATTCCGGCCAATAAGGCAGGTCTGAATTTCATCCGTCTGGCCACGCCCACGACAGATGACAAACGTTTGCCGCGCGTGGTGCAGAACACCTCGGGCTTCGTCTATTACGTGTCGATCACCGGGATCACCGGCTCGGCCGAGGCGCAGGCCGGCGAGGTCAGCCCGGAGGTCGCCCGGATCAAGGCCGCAAGCGGCTTGCCGGTAATCGTGGGGTTCGGGGTCAATTCACCCGAGAAGTCGCGCGCCATCGCGGAAGTGGCCGACGGTGTGGTGGTAGGCTCTGCCATCGTCAGCAAGATTGCAGCGGGCAACAGCATGGCCGACGTGCTGGCCTTCGTGAAATCACTTGCGGACGGCGCGCATTCAGCCTGACGAGGCTGGCCGTCGCTGGGGCCTCGTGATGAGCGCGGCGGTAGCACGCGGTAGCCTCGGCGCAAGGGTCGGTTTGCCGCGAAGGACCATCTGAGATGATTGCATATGTGACGGTCGGTGCGGACGACATCTCGCG
>JBFFFS010000190.1:0-5921 GCA_041557855.1 Roseobacter sp.
ATATCTTTCACGACCAATGCGCGCCGTCCCAGAACGACGCCAACGCCTGCCAACGCCGCGTCGATCGCATGATCCGCCTGGCTGAAGCGGGGTCTGTGGGTGGGGGCGAAATCGATTCCCACGGCCAGGAACCATGCTTCCCAGTCCCGCTTGGGCTTTAGAAAACCAATCGAATCGGCAAAAATGAGCGGCGCGTCCACGAGACTTTCTGGCGTCTTGTATTTTTGTGCGAGCGCGGGCGCCATTACTGGCGCCACCCAGTCCTGGGCGAGGGTCCGCGAATAAAGGCCCGGATCGACTTCGGTGCCGAACCTGATGGCCACATCGACTTCATCCCGGGCGAAATCCATCAGACGCAGCGAGGCGGAAAACCGAAGTTCGATCGCCGGGTGCGCCTGCGCGAATTCGTAAAGACGCGGCGCGAGCCATTTGGCAGTGAAGGCCGGCCCGGCGGTTACGGTCAGAGTCTGCTCGTCCTGCAGGCGTTTCGCGGCCCGCCATGCCACGGACAGGGTATGAAACGCGTCCGCTGTTCCTGGCGCCAGAGTGCGACCGGCCTCGGTTAACTCGACCGCGCGGTTAAGGCGGCGGAATACCGGCGCGCCCAGATGCTCTTCCAGCGACTTGATCTGAAAACTCAACGCGGCCGGGGTAACGGACAATTCTTCTGCCGCCTTGGCAAAAGACATGTGCCTTGCGGCGGCATCGAAGGCGCGCAATGCGGTCAGAGGAGGAAGGCGATCACTCATATCACATAAATAATACTTAACTGATGATGTGAAAAGTCTCTTTTGTAGCTTCTGTTAACGGATGCCATATCAGATTCAGTTCAAAAACACTGAATCATAAGCTCAAGGAGAAAAATCATGTTGGAAGCAACAACTGCACAGGAAACCAAGAATGCCATCAAACGAGCGCATCAGGAGCGTAGCCAAATGCTGCGCGATGCATGGACCTGGCTCTTTCCATCAGGCATTGACCGGTGACGGCGGAAGTACATTGATAAAAAGGGCCGGTTCGTGTGAACCGGCCCTTTCAATTTCAGCCAAGATGTCTTCGTTCAGACGAAGAACTGCGCACCATTCGCAGAAATCGTGGAGCCGTTGATGAATCCGGCATCATCTGATGCGAGGAACACCACGCAGCGGGCGATCTCTTCGGGCTCACCCAGGCGACCGGCAGGAATTTGGGCGATGATGCTCTCGCGAACCTTCTCGGGCACCGCCATCACCATATCGGTGGCAATGTAGCCGGGGCAGATCGCATTCGCGGTGATGCCCGCACGCGCACCTTCCTGCGCGAGCGATTTCACGATGCCCAGATCGCCCGCCTTGGTGGCTGCATAGTTGACCTGAGCGAACTGACCTTTTTGCCCGTTGATCGAACTGATGACGATGACGCGGCCGAACTTGCGTTCGCGCATACCGGGCCAGACCGGATGAACGGTGTTGAAAACACCGGTCAGGTTGGTGTCGATGACCTGCTGCCACTGTTCCGGCGTCATCTTGTGGAAAGGTGCGTCGCGGGTGATTCCGGCGTTGGCCACGACCACGTCGATGGGGCCAAGGTCCGCTTCAACCTGGGCGATTCCCGCTTTGCTTTCCTCGTAGTCGGCCACGTTCCATTTGTAGGTCTTGATCCCAGTGGCCTCGGTGAATTGGGCTGCGGCTTCGTCATTGCCCGCGTAGGTCGCGGCAACGGAATATCCTGCGTCTTTCAGGGCATTGGAAATCGAGGCGCCGATCCCGCGGCTTCCTCCGGTGACAAGTGCAACACGCGACATAGTAGGTTCTCCTCCAGGTCTTCTGGTCTATTTGTTTGGGTGTGACCGCGCAGGTCTTCTCGTCCGCGGCGGCCGTATAGATTAGTGGGTGGGGTCAGCGGCACATGGGGGCGCCGCTGACAGTCGGATCAGGGGCGTTCAAGGCACATGGCAACGCCCATGCCGCCCCCAATGCAGAGAGTCGCAAGGCCTTTTTTCGCATTGCGGCGCTTCATTTCGAACAGCAGGGTGTTGAGAATGCGCGCGCCCGATGCACCGATCGGGTGGCCGATGGCGATTGCGCCGCCGTTCACGTTCACAATGTCCGGGTTCCAGCCCATGTCCTTGTTAACCGCACAGGCCTGTGCGGCGAAGGCTTCGTTGGCTTCCACGAGATCTAGATCCTCGGCCTTCCAGCCGGCCTTTTCCAGTGCCTTGCGGCTTGCGAAAATCGGGCCCGCGCCCATGATCGACGGGTCGAGGCCGACGGTAGCGTAGCTTGCGATACGCGCCAGCGGTTCAATCCCGCGCTTTTCGGCATTGTCGGCGGACATTACCAGCGCGCCCGCTGCACCGTCATTCAGCCCAGAGGCATTTGCCGCCGTGACCGACCCGTCCTTAGTGAAGGCTGGCCGCAGCTTTTGCATCGCTTCCAGCGTGGCGCCGTGGCGGATATACTCGTCCTTGTCGACAACGATGTCGCCTTTGCGCGTGACGACGGTAAAAGGTATTACCTCGTCGTCGAACTTGCCGGCCTTCTGGGCGGCTTCCGCCTTGTTCTGCGAGGCAACGGCGAACTGGTCCTGCTGGTCGCGGCTGATCTGCCATTTTTCGGCGACATTCTCGGCCGTTTGACCCATGTGGTAACCGTTGAATGCATCCCAAAGGCCATCGCGGATCATCGTGTCGATGTATTTCATGTCGCCCATCTTGTGACCGGCCCGCAGATGCGCGGCATGGGGAGAAAGCGTCATGTTTTCCTGACCGCCCGCGGCAACGATGTCCGCGTCGCCAAGCTGAACGTGCTGCGCGGCCAGTGCCACGGAGCGCAGACCGGAGCCACACACCTGGTTGATGGTCCATG
The DNA here is from genome assembly GCA_041557855.1 of Roseobacter sp. GTDB lineage: Bacteria > Pseudomonadota > Alphaproteobacteria > Rhodobacterales > Rhodobacteraceae > Roseobacter. The sequence goes on from JBFFFS010000190.1 coordinate 2,847, forward strand.
CGGCACTTTCAATCGGGAAGCCGGCATTCACATGTGCCTGGCGTGCCGGGTTCTGGCCCTGCGCGGCGGTCAGCACCTGACCGAGAATGGTCTCGGAAACCTCCGAGGGGTCGATGCCCGCGCGCGCCACCAGTTCTTTCAGGACGGCGGCACCCAGATCATGTGCGGGAGTGTTTGCGAAAGATCCGCCAAAGCTGCCGACGGCAGTTCGGGCGGCGGAGGCGATAACGACGTTCGTCATGGGATTCTGGTCCTTTGCCAAGTTTCCATGGGGCTTGGCACGCATCCTGCGTGCGATGGCCCCCTTTCTAGATGGAGGCAAGTGTTAACCCATGTTCTCGGGAGCAGCAACATGCGGCGGCAGAGTGGTCCGCCTCAAAAGGCCGCACCACTGGCGTCAGACGGCCCGATCCATGACCTTGTTGCCCTTGGCCCAGATCGGCCGCGTGGTGGCAGGGGCGAAATGAAAACCCTGCAGGCAGTCGACACCCAGCCGCACCAAGGCATCAGCATCTTCCTGGTTTTGCACGCATTCGGCTACGGTGAGCATGTCGAAGTGCCTTGCGATGGAGACAAGCGCACCGGTCATGGCCTGGTTGTCCGGGTTTGTCGCAATGCCCTGAATGAATTGTCCGTCGATTTTTATGACGTTAAAGTGGAAATCCTTGAAATATCGCAGCGCCGTGTATCCGGCACCGAAATCATCCATGGCAAAGCAGATGCCGTTCATCTGGAGCCGGTCCATGAAGTCGATTACCAGTTCGGGCACCATCATGGCCGAGCTTTCCGTTATCTCGAGGATCAGGCGTTCACCGATGAGGTCATTGCGCTCGATCCAGCGATGCAGGGTGCGGTTCCATGTCTGGTACCCGATAGAGCGGGCGGACATGTTGATCGACAAACGGAGGTTCGGATGTTCGTCGAGCGCGCGCAGCCCCATCGCCAGCGCCAGCGTATCAAGCTGGCGCCCAAGCTCCGTGTTTTCAATAGCATCCATAAAGGCGTGGGCCGGAATGACGCGGCCGGTTTCATCCAGCACCCGCACCAGTCCTTCGTAAAAGGCGACTTTGCTCTGATCGCGGGCTTGCATCACCGGTTGAAAAGCAAGCAGCACCTGCCTGTGGCGAATGGCGGCAGCGACCATGTCGATGGTCGTCTGGTCCCGTGCCGTTACCGCGTAATTGAGCGGATTATCCCAGCCGGGGGGCACATCTGCCATCAGCAGTTCATTCGGTGATGCCATCACTTTTCCTCGCGTTCCAGGTATCGCCACAGTCGCATCACAACTGCTAAATTGGGGTTAATATTCCTATTTTGTTCTAATTTTCCTCATGCTCTAATGGTCGGAATTGGTTTTGATGAGAAGCGGGGGTGAAATGACGTCGCGATGTGACTGGGCCGGACCAGAGCAAATTTATCTCCACTATCATGATACCGAGTGGGGCGTTCCCGAATACGATAGCAGGGCGCTTTGGGAGAAACTGGTTCTCGACGGGTTTCAGGCCGGGCTGAGCTGGATTACAATTCTCAAGAAGCGCGAAAACTTCCGCGCAGCCTTCGCCGGTTTTCACCCCGGGGTGATCGCGGAGTGGGGGGCGGCCGAGGTCGATCAGTTGCTGTCCGACCCCGGTATCATCCGCCATCGCGGCAAGATAGAAGCCACGATCGGCAACGCACGTGCCTGGCATAAGATCGAGGCGCGGGAAGGTTTCGATCAGTTCCTGTGGAAATATGTGCAGGGCAAGCCACTGCAGAACCGATTTGCCCGGCAGAGTGATGTGCCCGCCCAGACGGCGCTTTCGTGGCGCATATCCAAGGACTTGAAGGATGAAGGGTTCAAATTCTGCGGGCCCACGATCGTCTACGCGTTCATGGAGGCGGTTGGCATGGTTAACGATCACCTCACCACCTGCCACCGCCATGATGAAATAGCCGCAATGGGTCGTTGACTCTGCGCGTGGCGCGCGTATAAGCGCGGCTTCATTGGTGTTGGTGGCCCCCGCAAGGGGTTTCCTGTCAGTCCGGCAAAATCCGGAAAGAGGACAACGCCCTTCGAAACCATAAACGAAGGAGATCAGCCGTGACCAAACGCACTGCTGCCAAGTACAAAATTGACCGCCGCATGGGCGAAAACATCTGGGGTCGCCCGAAATCCCCCGTCAACCGCCGCGAATACGGCCCCGGCCAGCACGGCCAGCGCCGCAAGGGCAAATTGTCCGATTTCGGCATCCAGCTGCGCGCCAAGCAGAAACTGAAAGGTTACTACGGTGATCTGACAGAAAAGCAGTTCCGCCGCATCTATGCAGAAGCCGAGCGGGTGAAAGGCGATACCGGTGAAAACCTGATCGGTCTGCTGGAGCGTCGTCTTGACGCCGTGGTGTACCGTGCCAAATTCGTGCCGACCGTCTTTGCGGCCCGCCAGTTCGTGAACCACAAGCACGTGCGTGTGAACGGCCAGATCGTCAACATTCCGTCCTACCGCGTGAAGGAAGGCGACGTGATCGAAGTCCGTGACCGCTCCAAGCAGATGGCCGCCATTCTCGAGGCCACGCAACTGCCCGAGCGCGACGTGCCGGACTACATCGAGGCCGACCACTCCAAGATGACCGCGAAATTCGTGCGCACGCCGTCGCTGGGTGATGTGCCGTATCCGGTTATGATGGAACCGAACCTCGTCGTCGAATTCTACGCGAAGAACTGATCTTCGCCTTCCCGAGAACAACAAAGGCCGCGTGATTGCTCACGCGGCCTTTTTTCTTTTGGCATGTCGGCGCTTGTTCAGGCGAAGAGCCCGTCAAGCGGCGGTTGGTAGATCGTGTCGTACCCCATGTCTTCAAGGGCGGCGATCGACATCGATGAAAGCGTGGGTGCACCCGGATTTACGATATCGATATATCCGGTCATCAGCAGTTCGCCGAATACCGCATCGTCCCAGTGAACCCCGGCCGTGCCTGAGCCGCCGTCCATCTCAACCAGGACGCCGTTAAAGCTGTAGGCATCTGCATCGGCAATGGCCATCTTATTGTACTCTGCTGTCGCATTGGCACCGGTGAAGCGCAATACTTCCTGAATAAC
>JBFFFS010000191.1:0-5903 GCA_041557855.1 Roseobacter sp.
CAGCTTGGCAAGATCGATTCCCTCTTCCCCCAGATCAGTCGCATACACGTTCAAATTCGCATGGGTCAGCATCAATTCGATGCTCTTGGACGTGGTAGGATCGTCTTCCACAAGTAGTACACGCATATTCTTCTCCGCATCGAGCCATGGTTGTATTGCCATTAACCCTGAACAAAAAAGGTCAATCACTCGTTTCCGATTCACAAAAAGCAATCTCAACAACTCCCGGTTGTATATATTTTTGTAAGGCCGTTGCCTTGAGCGCATCTTCTCCATGCTGAGAAACAGCGCGAACCCACTCATGGAATTCATCTTCACTGATCTGATATCGCTTCAGAGCATCCCCCTGAGTGATCAACCCATAGGCGACTCGCCTTACCACTGCCGCCTTGCGTGAGGCAACCCAACGTCGCGTGCTGGCCGGCGGCAGATCCGCCTGGGTCATGACCCTGCCATCGGCCAAGGTGACAGATCGAGGCCCGTCCACTTTCTTAAGATACATACTGATACCCATCCTGAACTCGTTCGCAGCACCTTGACCTGCGCCTCTTAAAGACCCATGAAGCGCGCTCTTGAGAGTAATTAGGATTTTCCTATATTCGATCAGACTTCCGGAGACGCAGGATGCCACTCGATCAAACACCGCCCCTGAATTCGCTCGGCTTCGCCAAGCCCCCCGCAGAAACGCGGGTGGTTGTCGCGATGTCCGGCGGCGTGGACAGTTCCGTCGTGGCGGCGATGCTCGCGGACGAGGGCTATGACGTGGTTGGGGTAACGCTGCAACTTTATGACCATGGGGCTGCGCTTGCCAAAAAAGGTGCGTGTTGCGCTGGTATAGACATCCACGATGCGCGCCGGGTTTCAGAGAAAATGGGCTTCCCGCATTATGTGCTGGACTACGAAAACATCTTCAAAGATGCCGTAATCGACGAGTTCGCCGATAGTTACCTCGGCGGCGCGACACCGGTGCCCTGCATTCGGTGTAACGAGCGGGTGAAATTCAAGGACTTGCTGGAAACAGCACGGGACCTCGAAGCCGATTGCATGGCCACCGGTCACTACATTCAACGCAAAATCGGAATTCATGGGCCTGAACTGCACACTGCCGCCGACGCCAGCCGTGACCAAAGCTATTTTCTGTTCTCCACGACGCCGGAGCAATTGAACTTCCTGCGCTTTCCACTTGGGCATCTGCCTTCGAAAAACGACACCCGCGCGCTCGCGGAGAAATATGATCTCAGCGTGGCCGGGAAACCTGATAGTCAGGACATTTGTTTCGTTCCCAATGGCGATTATGCTTCTGTGATCCGCAAACTGCGGCCCGAGGCGGCAGCTCCGGGCGAGATCGTGCATGAGGACGGGCGGGTGCTGGGTTCGCATGACGGCGTGGTAAATTACACGATCGGCCAACGGCGCGGTCTGGGGATCGGCGGGCTTGCCGACCCGCTGTACGTGGTGCGGCTTGATCCGGACACCCGGCCCCACGTGGTTGGGCCGAAATCCATGCTCTCGACCCGCACGATCCCCGTGCGCGAGATCAACTGGCTGGGCGACGCGCCTTTCACCTCGCGCGAAGCATGGAATCTGGCTGTAAAGGTCCGCTCGACCCGACCACCGACCGATGCGATCCTGCGCCCGATCAGCGAAACCGAGGCAACCGTTGAACTGATAACCCCGGAAGAAGGGGTATCCCCAGGTCAGGCCTGCGTATTTTATGATCCTGAAAGCAGCCGCATCTTCGGCGGCGGGTGGATTCACAAGGGCTGAAGCTTCGGCGGTACGGGATCCGTACCGCCGGGGATCGCGTCACGTGTCAGCGTGGCCTTCGGGAAAGGGTCACAGCCTTTCAAGAACCGCCCGCGCCGCACGGAGTCCCGGATCCTCGCCGCCTTCTCCCAGACGCTGCATTGTCGTCTCCATGGCCTGAAGTTGCGCCTGCGGCGACTGCATTGTCTCCAGCAGGGCCGCCCCGATGCAGACAGCTGTGCAGTCAGGTCCCAGGAACTCGGGGACCACACGGGTCTCCGACACGAGGTTGACAAGGGTCACCGTATCGACGAGCGCCATGGCCCGGATCAACCGGAAACTCAGCCAGTGCATCCGGTAGGCAATCACCATCGGTGTGCGGGCCGATGCCAACTCCAGTGATACCGTTCCTGAGGCCGCCAGTGCCACGTCGGCAGCACGGAAGGCAGCGCGTTTGCTCCGGCTGGCCTCCTCCAGCCCGACATGACGCGGGTCAAGCACCTGTGCTTCGACCGGCCACGAGCGCACCGCCTCGCTCACCGCATCCGCAACCGGGGCGGCAGCGGGCACGACAACCCGCAATCCTGGATGCTGCGCCGCGACCGGCGCCAGAGCCGCACCGAAAACCTCCTGCAAACGCGCAACTTCGCTGCGGCGCGATCCAGGAAGCACCAGAGCCATGGGCGCCTCGCCAATCCCCAGCGAAGTACGGAACGCCTCCGCCTCCTCGGGACTTGCGGGCGGCTCCGCTACTACCGGATGGCCGACAAAATCGCAGTCGATCCCCTCCGCTTCGAAGTACGGCGGTTCAAAAGGAAAGAGCGCCAGCACGTGGTCGATGAAAGCCGCGATTTTAGCTGCCCGGCGCGGACGCCAGGCCCAGACGGTCGGCGCAACGTAATGCACCGCTCGCACGGCACAAGCCGCTTTGACCCGCTTTGCCACGCGAAAGGAAAAATCCGGGCTATCGATCGTGATAAGCACATCGGGACCAGTTTCGATCACCGCCTGTGCGGTCTCGTTGATCCGCGCCATCAGATGACGATACTTCGGCAGGATTTCGGCGATTCCCATGACGCTCAATTCGTCCATGGCAAACCTGCTTTGCAGGCCCTGAGCCTGCATCAGCGGCCCACCGACACCATCGAACTCGATGCCCGGGTGAAGTTGTTTCAGGCCTGCCATCAAGGCACCGCCCAGCTTGTCCCCCGAAGGCTCACCGGCGAGGATGAAAACACGCATCAGTCGGCCGTACGGGACCAGAGCACCAGCCCGGCCTCATCCGCCGCCGCACGCGTCCGTTCCGGCTCAAGCAGGATTACGTGGCCTGCCTGGATCACGAGGCCTGCAAGACCTGCGGAAGCACAGGCCGCGATCGTGTCAGGTCCGACGGTGGGCATATCCGCCCGCTCGTCCTGACCTGCCTTTGGCGATTTCACCAGCACAGCGAGCGCCTTTCGCACCTTCGAAGGCAGCGTGGCCAGCATATGATCCGTACCGCCAATGGTCTCAATTCCCCAGACCTGACCGCCCCCGACCACGCAGCCCTGCCCGACATCGAGCGGTGCCAGCGCAGCCAGCACGGCATCGGCACGTGCGACATCGTTCTTCATTGCCTCTTCGGGTTCAATCGTGCCAAGCACCCCTTCGGGCGCCAGAATTTCGGGGGCGAGTTCATGCGCTGCACGTATCGTGAATCCCTGATCCTCGAAAAGCGCCATGACCGCGCGCAGGGCGCCGTCATCCCCGGCCCCCATTGCTTTCATCATGAGAGGCACCAACGGCAGTGTTGCGGAATCCAACCGGGCAGGATCGAACTGCGGGCGCTCAATGGCCCCGCAAAAACACACGTCGGTCACACCGCGCGATTTCATCTCGGCGATGAGGGTGCCCAAATGCTCCAGACGAAAGGTGATATCGGCCTCCAGACCGTCGGGAGAGAATCCCTCGAGCACGCAGATCAGCGGCTTGTCCTGCTGCGACGCGACCACGCTGGCAGGCAGTTTCCCGCGACCTGAGACAAGCGCCAGCATCAGCGTGGTGTCAGGAAATGACGGTCGCTCTGCGCGACGATGAATTCAACAATTTCGCGCACGTAGTCTGAACTCGTCTCTTCGCGCAACCGCTGCGCGCGCGAATGAAAGGTACCCTCTCCCTGCGCCAGCATTTGAAACGCAGCCCGCAACGCGGTGATATCGGATCGCGATACCCCACGGCGCTTCAACCCCACGAGGTTTAGACCATCAAGTTCTCCGCGTGGCGCCTGTACGAGCCCATAGGGTATCACGTCATTGGTCACCATCGTAACAGCCCCGATAATCGCGCCACGACCGATGCGCACGAACTGGTGCACCCCCGAGAGACCACCGACGATCACGTCGTCTTCGAGCACGCAATGCCCCGCGATCGCAACAGAATTTACCAGAATGCACCGGTTCCCGATCTCCACGTCATGAGCGACATGACAGCCGGCCATGAAGAGGCAGTCATCCCCAACTCGGGTAACCCCTCCGCCGCCTTCGGTGCCGCAGTTCATGGTCACGTGCTCACGGATACGGTTGCGTTTGCCTATGAACAATTCGGTAGCTTCACCTTTAAACTTCAGGTCCTGCGGAATTTCTCCAATAACAGCGAAAGGAAAAATCACCGTTTCTTCGCCGACATGCGTGCGTCCGGTTACAACCACATGGCTTTTCAACTCGACCCCTGCCGCCAAGGTCACCTCGGGACCAACCATGCAAAACGGCCCAATTTTAACCGTTTCATCGATCTGTGCACCCGGCTCGATGACCGCGCTGGGATGAATGTTGCCCATGTTGGTCAGCCCAGGTCCATCATCGCGGTGAACTCAACCTCGGCTGCCATTTCGCCTTCGACCGACGCAACACCGCCGAAGCGCCATACCTTGCCGCCAGGTTTTCCCCGAAGTGTCGTCAGCCGCATCTCCAGAACGTCTCCCGGCACAACTTTGCGGCGGAACTTCGCCTTGTCGATTGCCATAAAATAGACCTTCATTTCCTTGTCAGCCATTTCAAGGGTCACGCCAACCATCACCGCAGCCGTCTGCGCCATCGCCTCGACGATGGTGACGCCCGGCATGATCGGCATCCCAGGAAAGTGGCCCTGAAAATGAGGCTCGTTCATGGTGACGTTCTTGATGCCGAGTGCCGAACTCGTCCCGTCGATTTCGATTACCTTGTCCACCAGAAGAAAGGGGTACCGATGTGGCAAAATGCGCTGGATCAGCTGAATATCGGCGCTCGTGGCGGTCGTTGTCATGAGGGTATCCTTCTTCTCCAAGGGCTTGGCATTCTGCCTAGCAACTCCACCGCGTCGGGGCAAGCCGCCCCGCATCCGGATCAAGCTAGGGTTTCACAGTCACATCTTCTGCCGTCAGCACAAGATTGAGACGCTGCACGGCGACGCGGGTGATATCCACTGCGTTCGAACTGATGAAAACGGAACGACGCTCCAGAACCACTGCCGCACCGGCCTCGCGCATCAACTGCTCTAAGACCGGTGCTGCCGCGCTGAGGAAAACGACGCGTTGCTCATCCAGTTCGACGTTCAAATCGCGCGTTTTCGCATCCTGCGCACGCCGCGTCTGCTGAACCTTCTCATCGAACGCATCCGCGAGTTCTCGAAAATCGGCCGCCGACATGGTCGGTCTCAGGTCCGTCAACCGGCGCTCCTCGGCGACAAGCGCTTCCTCTATCTTGCGGTTTTCAGCGGCAAGTTCAGCGCCGCGTGCCTCGATATCCATAATCACACCGCGCCCGAATTCGCTTTGCTCAAACATGCGGTCCGAGTCGATGGTCAATATTAGGCTTTCGACGTTGAAAGGCACCACCTCTTGCTGCGCAAGCGCGGCGGTGACGCTGGTGATCCCGAAAAGCGCCGCGATTACCCATATACGCCACCGGCCCATGGCAGATCAGAAGGTCGTGTTGATCGTGACTTCGAAGCTCGGGTCGCGGTCAAAATCTTCCTTTTTCAGAGCGTTCGAGAAATTGAAGCGAAGCGGTCCAAATGGCGTATCCCAAAGCACCGAAAAACCGATCACATGGCGGAACGATCCGCTTTTGCCTTCGATATTCGATTCATCGGGAATGGTCACGTCAGACAAATCCCAAAGATTGCCAATGTCATAAAATACA
>JBFFFS010000192.1:0-5881 GCA_041557855.1 Roseobacter sp.
ATCTGGTCGGAAGAAACGGTGGATGCGCTTTTCGATCTCGGCCCCGATCACTTCATCCCCGGCTCGAAGATGCCGATGCAACGGATCACCGCGCGATCCGACCGCGACGATCTCATCGCCTTCCTGAAAGAGGCAACGACAACTGAATGAGGCGCACGCCGAGGTACAGCTTCGGTAAAACCCGGCGACCCCCAGTCGGTACCGCCGCTTGCACCGTCGCGATACCGCCGCCCTCCCGACGTGTTACCGACCCTGCGTTTTGAGTGTTTTCAAAAGCTTGGACGGGCACGCGCCGATCCCGGTGCGGCCAGCCCCGCACGGTGGGTTTACGCGCGCAAAACCGCGCCCGGATTCATGATCCCCAGCGGGTCGAGCGCCGCCTTGATCGCCCGCATCGCCGCCAGCTTCACAGGATCGCCATAGCGCTCCAGATCGTCCACCTTGAAGCGCCCGATCCCATGCTCCGCGCTCACCGATCCCTCCATCTCGTGCACCAGATCGTGCAGCACCCGCTTGACGGCATCGCGGTCGTTGGTGTGCTCGGCCACCGTCGCCCCGGCAGCGGGAAAAACGTTGAAATGAAGATTGCCGTCGCCCAGATGGCCGAAGCAATTGATACGGTAAGGCCCCAGCGCCGCGATCCGCTGCGTCGCCGCCTCGATGAAATCCGGCACCGCCCCGAGCGGCAGCGACATATCATGCGACGACACCGCGCCCACCCGCTTATTGGCGATCGGGATATGCTCTCGCACCGACCAGAAATCCATCGACTGCTGCGCGCTCTGCGCGATCACTCCATCGGCCACGAGACCCTGCTCAAGCGCTGCCTCGAAAAGCGCCTCAAGCGCCCCCTGCGCCGACATTTCCGACACGAGCCCCACCTCGATCAGTACCGACCATTCCGGTGCCTCGGCAAAGGGCTGGCGCACCTCCGGCAGATGCTCTTCAAGAAACTTCAGCCCCTGTCCGCTAACAAGCTCGAAGGCACTGACCATCTCACCCAGATGCGCCCGCGACAGCGCCAGAAGCTTCAACGCCGCCGCCGGCGATGGCACAACGAATATCGCTGTCCCGGTCTCCGCCGGGCGCGGGCTCAGCTTCAGCGCCGCCGCCGTGATGACCCCAAGCGTGCCTTCAGAGCCGATCAGCAGGTTGCGCAGATCATAGCCGGTGTTGTCCTTGCGCAAGCGCCGCAGCCCATGCCAGATGTCGCCGTTGGGCAGCACCGCTTCCAGTCCCAGACACAGATCGCGGGCATTGCCGTAGCGCAACACGCCGGTGCCCCCCGCATTGGTCGCCAGATTGCCGCCGATCCGCGCCGACCCTTCCGCCGCCAGCGACAACGGAAACAGACGGTCCGCCTCTTCGGCCGCGCGCTGCACGTCGGCCAGCACCACGCCCGCCTCGCAAATCGCCACGTTTTCATCTGGATAGACACCGCGCACCCGGATCATGCGCTCCAGCGACAGGATCAGCGGCGCGGGATGTCCCGCAGGCACGACCTGACCCGCGACCAGCCCGGTGCCGCCGCCATAAGGCACCACCGGCACCCGTGCCGCCGCCGCCTCGCGTACCACCGACGCCACCTCCTCCACGTTGCGCGGTGCAACCAGCAGACCCGCCTGCCCGTGCCAGCGGCCCCGCGGCTCCTCCAGATAACGCGGCTCGACGGGACGAAAAACGTCGTCCGGCAAGACCGAGAGGAGCCTGTCTTTGAAAGCGGTATCAGCAGAATTCAAACTCATGCGCCTTGATCCAACGCATTCCACCCAGATGCAAGCGGAACGATCTATTCCCTCAGAAAGGCGGGGCGCAGGACCATGACCGTGGGGCGCGAAGGCAGACGGTCCAGCGATATCTCCAGTGCCGGTCCCCCGACCTCCACCACCGCGAAATCATCCGACATGCCAGCGAGGAAATCATCCAGCGCCAACACCGAGAACCAATGCATCGGGATCACCACGGACGAGCGCAGACGCTTGAGCACGCGGATCATTGTTTCGATGTTCAGCGTATAGCCGCCATCGACCGGCGCCATCACCACGTCCAGCCGCCCCAGGGCGGCGTATTGCTCGGCATCCGGTTCATGGTGCAGATGGCCGAGGTGGCCGATGCACAGCCCGGCCATCTCGAAGACGAAAATCGAATTGCCCTTCTCCTCGCGCCCGGAAAAATCCGACCGGATATCGGTCGAGACATTGCGCACCAGCACCTCGCCAAGATCGAGCCGATGCGTAATACCCTCGCCGAACTCCCCCCACCCCGGCAAGACATGCGGGATCGCGGGATCGGGATTTGGTGTCCAGTGGGTGCCATGCGCGTGGTTCATCGTCACCACGTCCGGGATGAAAGGCGCGCTGCCGGTGAACCCTGTGTAGTCCGTGACCATGTTGAGCCCGCCATGGCTTCGGATCAGAAAACTCGCGTGGCTGATATAGTGAATGCGCACGGTTTCTTCCGGCACGGGTCCGAGGCTGGCCGGTACCAGGTATTCAAGGCCCGGCGTGGCCTCGGCGAGCGCCACGCAATGGCTCGGCGTGCGGTCCTGCGCCTGCGCCACCCCCGCCGCCATCATCAGGATCACAATAAGTCTGACCAACATCTCCAGCCCCCCTTTTCAACCATGAAGGTAGCACGCTGGCCCAGTTTTCCAGAGCTTTCGGAGATTCTCGGCCTGCATCCGACGCCATCTGCCGCGCCATTGCGCAGACAGTTGCTTCTTTGGACTGAAAATATCCAGATCGTCTTTTCCCGGCAGGGAAAAGACCAGCATCGCGTGCGGCGCAGCCGCGCCGTTCAGGAAACGGTGGTCTTGCCGCGCCGGTCGGATCGCAGCGCGGCATAAAGCACATGCGTCCGCCAGCGCCCGTCGATCTGCAGATAGCTCTGCGCGACCCCCTCGTATTTGAACCCGGAAGTTTCGAGCAATCCCCGTGAGGCCGCGTTCTCAGGCAGGCAGGCCGCTTCGATCCGGCTCAGGTCGAGCCGCGTGAAGGCATGATGCACCAGAGCCTTGATCGCCTCGCGCATGTAGCCCTGCCGCGCGAAAGGCTGCCCGGTCCAATATCCCAAGGTGCCCGCCTGCGACGGACCACGGCGAATATTGTCCAGCGTGATCGCCCCCAGAAGCTGCTCGTCCGCGCGCCGGATCAGGAACAGCGGCAACGCCGTCCCCCCGGCCACGGAGCGCTGCGCCCAGTACACCCGATTGGTAAAGGCCTTGCGGCTCAGATGATCCACGGCCCAGCTCGGTTCCCAGGGGGTCAGGTATTCGGCGCTCTGCGCGCGAAGACTCGCCCAGGTACGAAAATCCGCATGTACAGGCGGGCGCAGGGTCATCCGCTCGGTTTCGATCTTCAGCTTTCGAAAGCTTCGCAGCATCACGCCGCTCGCCGCTCCTGTAAATCAGCCAGCGAGGGCGCCCCTTCGACGGGTCCATACAGCGCAAGCGCCACCGGTGCGGCCTGCGCCATCGTCTCGGCAAACTCACGCACATCGCCGGTGGTCACCGCATCGATCATCGCCACGGTTTCGTTCAGCGGCGGCACCCGGTCCCAGATCTGCACCAGCCGCGCCAGCCGCTCGGCCCGGTTGGAGGGACTCTCAAGCCCCATCAGGAGGCCCGCTTTCATCTGCGCCCGCGCCCGCGCCACTTCCGCAGGCGACATGTCATCGGCAGCTCGCTTCATCTCGTCGATGGTGATCTCCGCAAGCTGCGGCAACTGGCTTGACGATGTACCGGCGTAGATCGTCGTCATGCCCGTATCGGCATAGGCCCCAGCCTGCGCGAAAATGGAATAGCAAAGGCCCCGGTTTTCACGAATTTCCTGGAACAGGCGGCTCGACATGCCACCCCCCAACGCGCTGGCATAGATCTGGGCTGTATAAATGCGGTCATCCCTGTAGCCCGGGCTTTCAAAAGCGAGAGCAAAATGCGCCTGCTCAAGCGCCTTGGGTTGGCGTCGCTCGCCGCCAAAGAAGCGCGCCTCATCCACCGCGAAGGCAGGCCGCGCCTCCATTCCGCCGAACAGGGTTTCGGCCAGCTTTACGATTTCATCGTGATCCACTGCGCCCGCCGCCGACAGGATCATCTGCTCGGGGCCGTAATGCTGATTGATGAAGGCCTTCAGGTCCGCGCGAGAAAAGGCCGACACACGTTCGGATGGCCCCAGGATCGTCCGCCCCATCGGATGATCCGGATAGGCTTCCTCCTGCAACCAGTCGAAAATCACGTCGTCCGGTGTATCGAGCGCCTGCCCGATCTCCTGCAGGATCACTCCCCGCTCCACCTCGATCTCCGCCTCTTCAAGCGTCGGGTTCAGCAGAATGTCGGCGATCACATCCATGGCCAGCGGCACGTCGTTCTTCAGAACCCGCGCGTAATAGGCTGTCACCTCGCGGCTTGTGTAGGCATTGATGTAGCCGCCCACGTCCTCGATGCTTTCGGCGATCTGCAGGGCGGTCCGCTTCTTGGTGCCCTTGAAGGCCATGTGTTCGAGGAAATGCGCAATCCCGTTTTGCTGCGGGCTTTCGTGGCGTGCCCCCGCCGTGACCCAAACGCCAATGGAGGCGGAAGCTAGCCCGGGCATGGTTTCGGTCACGATGCGAAAGCCGTTCGGCAGGCGATGCTGGTTCAATGTCACGCGCGGATATGCCCTTTGATATGTTCTTTCAGAGCGGCCAGATCATTCGGCACCCGGCTCACTCTCTCCTCTCTCTCATACAGGTCTGCCATACGGGCAGGCAAGGGCGGGTGAATTCCAGACGCAGCTTCCACTGCATCGGGGAATTTCGCCGGATGCGCCGTGGCCAGCGTGACCATCGGCACCCCGCGCACGCGCTGTTCTTCAGCCACCTTCACGCCGACGGCGGAATGCGGGCACAAAAGCTCGCCACTGGATTTGAGCGTTGCGGCAATCGTCGCCGAGGTTTCTTCCTCGGAGGCACGCCCCGAGCTGTAATGCGACTGCAGCACCTGCATGGCACCCTGGCTGACCTCGAAGCCCCCCGCCTTCAGCTCTTCCATCAGCTGGACAATGGCCGGTCCTTCACGGTCGTAGGCATCGAAAAGTGCGCGTTCGAAGTTCGAACTGACCTGGATATCCATCGACGGGCTGATCGACGGCACCGTCGCCCCCTTGTGATACCCCTGCCCCGACAGGCAGCGGTGCAGGATATCGTTCTGATTGGTCGCCACCACCAGTTTGTCGATCGGCAGCCCCATCTGCTTGGCGATATAGCCCGCGAAGATGTCCCCGAAGTTCCCCGTGGGCACGGTAAAGCTGATCGGCCTGTGGGGCGCACCGAGGCTCACGGCGGCCGAGAAATAATAGACCACCTGCGCAAGCACCCGGCCCCAGTTGATCGAGTTCACGCCCGCCAGACGCACGCCGTCACGGAACTCGAAATCGTTGAACATGTCCTTGAGCCGTGCCTGGCAGTCGTCAAAATCCCCGTCCATCGCCAGCGCATGCACGTTGCTTTCCGAGGGTGTCGTCATCTGGCGGCGCTGCACTTCCGAGATGCGGCCATGCGGATAGAGGATGAACACATCCACGTTGTCCAAACCGCGAAACGCCTCGATCGCGGCTGAGCCGGTATCGCCGCTGGTCGCTCCCACGATCGTCACCCGCTCGCCCTTGCGTCCCAGCGCGGTCTGGAACATCTGTCCGATCAGCTGCATGGCAAAGTCCTTGAACGCCAGCGTCGGCCCGTGGAACAGCTCTAGCAGGAAGTGGCCCTGATCCAGTTGCTTGAGCGGCGCGCGCGCGGCATGGCCAAAGCCGCCATAGGCCCGCGCGATGATCTTCTTAAACTCATCATCCGTGAAAACATCGCCCACGAAGGGACGCATGACCTTGTAGGCAATCGCCTCGTAGGG
>JBFFFS010000193.1:0-5865 GCA_041557855.1 Roseobacter sp.
ATGCAGGCCAGACAGTCTTTCATGTCCACATACACCTCATCCCAAGACGACATGGTGATGTACATGACCCGCGAGGCGGTGTGAGAGGAGTGATCCCCGGAAAGCAGAAATACTGATGGTATGATTATTATTTTTTTTTAGTTAGTTAGCTAGCTAAAACCAACTTTACCCAGTCCGCTTCTTCCCTGATATCCCAGTGATCTTCTCCGGAAGGTAAGTCTCCCAGATTGTCTCCACCAAAGCCTTAACCTCAGGATGGTCTGACCACCTATGAACATCGACTGGGCGAGAGTAGGTAGGGTT
Organism: Roseobacter sp.; assembly: GCA_041557855.1. Lineage (GTDB taxonomy): Bacteria > Pseudomonadota > Alphaproteobacteria > Rhodobacterales > Rhodobacteraceae > Roseobacter. The sequence goes on from JBFFFS010000193.1 coordinate 304, forward strand.
AGCTATAACTTTCATAAAAAATACCATTTCTTTCTTTTTATTTTAAAAAAACAAAAAGCAATAACAGCAAGTTAGCAGGTAATTCCTCTTCCTGTCTCACTTACCTGCTTACTTCTTATCCATTACTTATCTCTATTATTTCCCCCTAGGGTCCCTATAGGTGGGGATCCCCTGTTTGATTTACGAGGATAAATTTCCTGTCTCCCCTCAAGGCACATTTTCAGCCTGAGGCATACTGAATGACACCGGGAAAGGCGCTGAGTGACGTAGGGGCATTACCGGGGGCATTTCTGACCCTACTGGGGTCTCAAAGCCTAACCGCTGTAGTCATGAAGGGGAGTGGCTGGGATGGTAGGATTCGAACCTACGGTACACTGTACCAAAAACAGTTGCCTTACCACTTGGCTACATCCCAACGTGCCGCGGTAATTAATCCCATGAACCGCTGCGTGCAAGGGCCATTTTAGCAAAATTTGGCGTCTTTTGCCACAGTCGGGCCCGTCGGGGGAGGCCACCAGCCTTTTAAGCTGCCCGCGCACGCCCCAAGCCGACGACCTTCCCGGCGCCACGGTCAATCGCGCAGTTCGGCGGCGGCGACGCCCCACAGATGGGTTTTGGGCGCCCATCCCCTGAAACCTCCAGAACGCAGCTGGCACCAGTCGAGGGTGCATTTTCCCAGCCGCGCGATCACCCCGGCCTCTAGGGCTGCGGCGACCGGGGCGTCCGGGTCGGGGCGTGTATGCATCGTCAGCATGTCGCGCTCAACGATCACGGTGCGCACGCCGGACAGGAGTGAGTAATGCACCCAACCTCCCTGACCATCCCTGTCTTCCACGCGCCGCCAGTGTCCGTGCTCGGCGGTGATCCGCAGCGGCATGTCGCGGCGCTTGAACACCCAGTCGATGCGGTGGGTCAGCGACGGTCCGCGGCGTACGTTACCTTCAGAGGCCTTCATGGATACGTATCGCGGCAGCGGCAGGCTGGTGACCGGGCCCTTTCGTGTGGCTTCTTCCTGCGCGGCCAGGGCGACCGATGACAGCATGACGAGCGACACCAGCCCGGCAAGGCTCCGGCGTAAAACTCTTCTCATTGAACGGCCTGTTCTTTGCATTTTGCTCATTTGCCTGCGCGAGGTTCTTGTGCCTCGTCTCCAGTTCCGCCACCATGCCATGGAAACGCATGATGCGCCAAGTCCGGGGAGGCCATAAATGTCAAAGCCGAAGCTGAGTGTTGTCGTTACGCGACGGTTGCCCGAGATGGTTGAGACGCGCCTGTGCGAACTCTTCGACGCCAAGCTGCGCGACGACGACACGCCGATGTCCCGCAGCGCGCTTGCCGAAGCGATGAAGCACGCGGACGTGCTGGTGCCGACAATCAGCGACGACATCGACTCGGCCCTGATTTCACAGGCGGGCGACCGCCTGAAGCTGATCGCCAATTACGGCGCCGGGGTCGATCACATCGACGTGGCCACGGCCCGGCAGCGTGGCATTCTGGTGTCGAATACGCCCGGCGTGCTGACCGATGACACCGCCGACATGACGATGGCGCTGATGCTGGCCGTGTTGCGGCGAATACCCGAGGGCCTTGCGATCATGCAGGAAGACAGATGGGAGGGCTGGGCGCCCACCGCGCTTCTGGGCGGCCGCGTCGGAGGGCGCAGGCTCGGCATTCTTGGCATGGGCCGGATCGGGCAGGCTGTGGCGCGCCGCGCGGCCGCCTTCGGGATGCAGGTGCATTATCACAACCGCCGCCGGTTGCGCCCGGAAATCGAGGAAAGCCTGCAGGCGACCTATTGGGAAAGCCTCGACCAGATGGTCGCCCGGATGGACGTGATCTCGGTCAATTGCCCGGCAACGCCGTCCACCTTCCACCTGATGAATGCCCGGCGGCTCAAGCTGATGAAGCCGGAAGCGGTGATCGTGAACACCTCGCGCGGCGAGGTGATCGACGAGAACGCACTCACCCGGATGTTGCGTTCGGGCGACATCGCTGGGGCAGGGCTCGACGTGTATGAACGCGGCACACAGATCAACCCCCGTCTGCGTGAACTCAGCAACGTGGTGCTCTTGCCGCATATGGGTTCGGCCACGCGCGAGGGCCGCATGGAGATGGGTGAGAAAGTTATCATCAACATCAAGACTTTCGACGATGGGCACCGGCCACCCGATCAGGTGGTGCCCTCCATGTTGTAAGAACCGGAACGGGGGAGGCGCGGATGAAACGACTGATACTGGGAATGGCCTGCGTGCTGGCGCAAGGCGCTTCAGCACAGCAGGCAGCGGACGCTGTCGCACCCGAAGCCGCCAGCGAAGGCACCTTTGCCGCCCTGTCCCCGCAGATCGCGGGTGCGCTCGACGCGAAAGCGCGCGGCGTGCCGGTAATGGCCGCCGACTGGATGGTAGCGGCAGCAAACCCGCTGGCTACGCAGGCCGGGGCCGACGTGCTGGCCAAAGGTGGAACGGCCGCGGACGCATTGGTGGCCGTGCAGGCGATGCTGGGGCTGGTCGAGCCGCAATCCTCCGGTCTGGGGGGCGGCGCGTTTCTCGTCTATTACGACGCCGCCAGCGATACACTGACCACGCTGGACGGACGCGAAACCGCGCCGCTTGCCGCGACGCCACGGCTTTTCCAAGACGAGGCGGGCGAGCCATTGGCCTTTTTCGACGCGGTGGTGGGCGGACTCTCTGTCGGCACACCGGGTACGCCCGCGCTGATGGAAGAGGCGCATGCGCGCTGGGGCAGCTTGCCCTGGGGTGAGTTGCTGCAGCCGGCCATCGATCTGGCCGGGACCGGTTTTGCGGTCTCGCCGCGGTTGGCCGGACTGGTTGAAAACGATGCCGAGCGGCTGTCGCGCTTCGAAGCCACCGCTCAGTATTTCCTGCCGGGCGGTACGCCGCTGGCCGCAGGCGACCTGCTGACCAACGCCGCCTACGCAGACACGCTGCGCCTCATGGCAGAGGGCGGGGCCGAGGTCTTTTATACCGGCGCCATCGCACAGGACATTGTCGAGACCGTGCAGAACGCGCCGGGCAATCCCGGCGTGCTGTCGCTGCTGGATTTCAGCACCTACGCGGTGAAGGAACGTGCGCCGGTCTGCGCGGCGTTTCGCGCGCACGACGTTTGCGGCATGGGGCCGCCTTCCTCGGGAGCGCTGACGGTCGGACAGATCCTCGGCATGCTGGACAGCTACGATCTGAGCGCGGGTCCGCTCGATCCGCAGGTCCGGAGGCTGATTGGCGATGCCTCGCGGCTCGCCTTCGCCGACAGGGGCCGTTACATGGCCGATAGCGATTTCGTCCCGGTGCCGACCAAAGGTCTGGTCGATCCCGCCTACCTCTCCGGCCGTGCCGAACTGCTCAAGGGAGATGACGCCTTGCCCGAAGTGGCGCCCGGCACGCCGGAATTCGATCACGCGCTGAACTGGGCGGACGACGTCTCCATCGAGTTTCCCTCCACCTCTCATTTCGTAATAGTCGATGACGCCGGCAATGTCGCCTCCATGACCACCACCATCGAGAACGGTTTTGGCAGCCGCCTGATGGTCCGGGGTTTCCTGCTCAATAATGAACTCACCGATTTTTCCTTCCGCAGCCACAGCGACGGTGTGCCGATCGCCAACCGGGTTGAACCGGGCAAACGGCCACGCTCGTCGATGGCTCCGACCATCGTGATGAAGGACGGCGCGCCCGTGCTGGCGATCGGCTCGCCCGGCGGCAGCCGCATCATCGGTTTTGTCGCCGAAAGCATCATTGCGCATATCGATTGGGGTATGGATGTGCAGCAGGCGGTCTCACTGCCGCATGCGGTCAACCGCTTCGGCACTTATGACCTTGAAGAAGGCACCGCCGCCGCCGACGTGCTGAGTGCTCCGCTGACCGATATGGGCTTCGAAGTCAGCACCCGTGCCCTGACGTCGGGATTACACGCGATTGCGATCGGGGAGGGGCTGCAGGGCGGCGCCGACCCCCGGCGCGAAGGTATAGCCCTCGGCCAGTGACCCGGGGAAGGGAGAAGCATGATACGCCATGAGAGCCTGCCGCGGAATGCCGCGGAAATCGAAACAGTCACCGGCATTCTCAAGCAGCAGTTCGGGGAGCGGCTCCAGACCTCTGCTGCCGTGCGCGAACAGCATGGACACACGACCACGTGGATCGAGAACCAGCCGCCCGACGCGGTGGTCTTCGCCCGCAGCACGAAGGAAGTGGCCGAGCTCGTTCGCATCTGCGCGCAGCATAAGGTGCCCGTCATCCCCTTCGGCACCGGCACCTCGCTCGAAGGGCACCTGAATGCGCCGGCTGGTGGCATCTGCGTCGATCTGAGCCAGATGGACCGGGTGCTCGAGGTAAACGCTGCCGATCTCGATTGCCGTGTGCAGCCGGGCGTGACCCGCGAGGACCTCAATACCCATCTCCGCGATCAGGGGCTGTTCTTTCCCATCGATCCGGGCGCCAACGCCTCGCTGGGCGGCATGGCGGCGACCAATGCCTCGGGCACCAACGCCGTGCGTTATGGCACCATGAAGGACAACGTGCTCTCGCTCGAGGCGGTAATGGCCGACGGGCGCATTATCCGTACCGGCACCCGTGCGCGCAAGACCTCCGCCGGCTACGATCTCACGCGGCTGTTGGTCGGTTCCGAAGGCACGCTCTGCATTATCACCGAGATCACCCTGCGCCTGCAGGGCATCCCGGAGGCGATCAGCGCCGCGCGTTGCTCCTTTCCCAGTGTCGATGCGGCCTGCCGCACGGTCATGGCCGTTATTCAGTATGGCCTTCCGGTGGCACGGATCGAACTTTTGGACGAGACGATGGTTAAGGCCAGCAATGCCTACTCCAAAACCGGTCTGCCGGAGACCCCGCTGCTGCTGCTGGAATTCCATGGCACCGAGGGCAGCGTTGCCGAGCAGGCGGAGATTTTCGGAGAACTTGCCGCCGAATATGGCGGCACCGGCTTTCAGGCCACCGCGACCACGGAAGAGCGCAACAAGCTGTGGAAGGCGCGCCATGATGCCTACTGGGCGCTGCTGAACTATCGCACCGGTGCCCATGGTGTGGCCACCGACGTCTGCGTGCCAATCTCGCGGTTGGCGGAATGCGTGGGAGCGGCACAGGCGCGCGCGGATGAGCTTGGCCTGATCGTGCCGGTGGTGGGTCACGTGGGCGACGGCAATTTCCATGCGACCCCGCTGGTCGATATGAGCGATGCCGCCGAGGTGGAGAAGGCCACGCAATACATCAGCTGGCTTAACGACCTCGCGATCTCGATGGACGGTACCTGTACCGGCGAGCACGGCATCGGCCAGGGCAAGATGAAGTACCTGCGCCAGGAACTGGGAGAGGCTGTCGATTTCATGGCCGACATCAAGCGCGTATTCGATCCCCTCGATATTCTCAACCCGGGCAAGATCATGGTGCGTGCCGGCGCGGAATGATGCGCCATCTGCAGGCGAGTTGATCGTGTGATCTTGCCCGGCCATGTCCCGCGACGCTTCGGGCGGTTTGCGGCGCGTCTGAAACGGGCGGGTTTCATCCCGGCTGGGCTGCCCAGAATTATCTGGGC
>JBFFFS010000194.1:0-5735 GCA_041557855.1 Roseobacter sp.
GCGTCCCTCTCACGCGCATCGTCGAGCAGAGCCTGAAGGTCGCCCAACTGGATGCGCAGGGCCGCCACCTGCTGGTTCAGCAGTTCTGTCTGGCGCTGCGCCCTCGCACTGGTGGCCTCTTCTTCCGCCAGCGCCTTACGCGCTTCGGCCAAAAGAGCCGCCCGCCGCTCGGCTTCCGAGGAGCGATCCTCAGCCAGCGTTTCGGCCGCAAGCTTTGCCGCCAGCGCGGCGGAGAGTTGCTCGCGCAGCGCCTCTGCGCGGTCCGCTTCGGAAGAAAGCTCGTCGATCTGTGCCTCCGCAGCTGCCCGGGCGGCTGCTTCGAGCGCAGCGTCGGCCTGTGCCTCGTCCAGGTTGGCCAGCACTTCCGACAGCCGGGCCGCCATGATCTCCTGCTGCGTCTCGAGCACTTCCAGCGCCTGTTGCGCACGCGTGCCTTCCTCAACCTCTTCCTGCAGACCATCCAGCCTCAGCAGCGCGTCGGAAAGTTGCGCGTTGAGGTCCTTCTCCGCGGCACGCGCCGCCGCGAGCAGCGTCAACGTATCCTCCGCTTCCTTGCGTTGTGCCTCAAGAGCGAGAGTCATTGCCGTCAATTCTGCATCCGCGTCCTGAAGTCGGGCGCGCAAGGCCTCTGCTGCCGCGGCTTCGGCCAGCCGTGCCGCTTCTTCTTCGCTCAAAGCTTGCTGGGTATCGTCAAGAGCACTGCTCAGCGTATCGATCTGACCTTCGGCTTCGGCATTGCGCGCGCGCAGGTCCGCAACCAGAGCATCCAGCGCCTCGCGGCGCGCGGCTGCAAGTCGCGCGGCCTCGGCCTGCGCATCGATTTCCTCGCGCGCAGAGGCCAGGGCGAGGTTCAGCGCTTCCTGCTCACTCATCAGTTCGGCCTGTGCGGCTTCCAGATCGGCGCGCTGCGTTTCCAGATCGGCCACGGTGCCAAGCGCCCGGTCGCGCTCGGAGATCAACGCAGCGACCTGCGCTTCAAAACTCGAAATCCGCGTTTCCGCCTCGTCGAGCGCCTGTCTTTGGGCATCCCGCGTTACGGTAAGAGCGGCAATACGCGCTTCGGCGTCGTTCAGCGTGGCATCAAGCTCACCAACCCGCGCCCGAAGCGATGCCGTCGTCTGCTCTTCCAGCCCGAGCGCCTGCGCCAGTGCCGCCACTTCTCCGGCCAGTTGATCCAGTTCCGTTTCCTGCCCGGTAATCCGCTCAGTCAGCACGAACTGCACAACCATGAAGATGGTCAGCACGAACATCAGCACCAGCAAGAGCCCGGTCATCGCATCGACGAAACCGGGCCAGATCGAGGCCTGAAACCGTGTACCCGTGCGTCGCGACAGCGCCATCAGCTATCCTCGTGTCTGGCCCTACCCAGAGGGCGCGGACGCCGCGGCCTGAGCGCTTCGGCCAGCTTGTTGATATCCATGCGCAACTCGGCCATGGTTTCCTGCCGTCCGGCGGAAATTTCTTCGAGGATGCGCAGCATTTGCACGTCAATAGAGCGCAGCCTCATGCGGCTTTCCGCGTCGATGCCATCCCCATGCCCCTGTGCTTCGATTAGCGCAATCAGCCGTTCCTGACCGGCCGCCACCCGTTCCATCGCAGCGCTTGCCGGATCGGACCCCTCGATCCGCTGCGTCATCCGGTCGATCGATGTGGCAAGACCGGCAAGTCTGTCGGTCACCTCCGCCCGGCTCTGATCGGAGTGCATGAAAAGCTGCTGCAGCTCATCCATCTGTTCGGCCATGTGATCGATCACACCAGTCATGAAGTTCTGCTCCGCCGATGTTTCCTCGCCGGAGGTGAAACCCAGGCGGGTGATCGAACTCAGCCATTCTTCAAGCTCCCGGTAAAAACGGTTCTGCCCGTGGCCGGCGAACAACTCCAGCAACCCCACGATCAGGGAGCCGGCAAGACCCAGAAGGGACGATGCAAAAGCGACACCCATGCCACCAAGCTGCGCCTCAAGACCGGTCATCAGCCGATTGAAGACCTCAACCCCTCCTTCCCCATCCTGCGGCGCAAGGCTGCGGATGGTGTCGACAACGGCCGGCACGGTGGTGGCGAGCCCGTAAAAGGTACCCAAAAGGCCGAGGAAAATCAGCATGTTGACAATGTACCGGGTGATTACCCGGGCTTCATCGATCCGGGTAGCTACGGAGTCGAGGATTGAGCGGGTCGAGGAGGCGCTGACCTGCATGCGGAACCCGCGTTGGCGCAACAGCGATGCGAGCGGTGCCAGTAGCTGCGGCGCCTTGATACTGGAGTCTAGCTGCGGCGCCTTGATACTGGAGTCCAGCGTGTCCGTCGCGAACCTTTCGATCCAGCGGACCGACCCGATCAACTGGACGACCTGATAGAAACAGGCGAGCACGCCGATCAGAAATACGAAAATAATGAAGCCGTTGAGATAGGGGTTCGCCTGAAAGACCGGCAGAACCCGCGGCAAGGCCAGAAAACTGCCGAAGCCAGACAGCCCCAACACGATCAGCATCAGCGCGATTTGCCGCACTGGCTGTGAAAAGACTGGTCTTGCTTCCAGGTCTGGTAACGCCATCCGCCCCCGCTCCTGACCGTTATTGTTCTGCTCTTTGCGCAGTTTACACAGAAAAACGCCTAAAGCGCCAAGGATTTATGACGTCAGTTTGCGCACGCGCTGGCTCAGCCACTCGAGATCGGGGTCATGCAGGCCGATTTCGGCTAAATGCTCGGCAGTATTGAAAAGATATTCGGTATTGGGCCCCATCCCGCCAACAGCTCTCGCCATGATCCGCGCCTGCTCTTCCAGAGGCAGCCCGCCACAGTACTGCACGTGATCACGGTTGATGACATAGACAACAGCCGTCACGCGGCGCCCGTCGGTCAGATCAATCTCCAACTCGCGCTCCAGATAGGCGGAAGAGATCAGTTCCCTTTCGCGCAGATAAGCCAGGGTCTGCGCCTCGGTGCCTTCGCGCACGGCCAGTGCCACACCTTCGCAAGCATGGTCGGGCTGCTCATCGAGCGCCAGCACGAGGCCCGGGTTCTCCTCGGTGCCTCGATGATGGATCGAGCGCATGCAAAAGGACCGGGCGTAGCCCGGCAGCGTCGCAATCACTTTCTCGACGACATCAAATCCCGGATTCCACAGCAGACTGCCGTATCCGAACACCCACATGGTCATGGCACTGGTTCTCCTTGCTCGCATTGCGTAAACCTCAATTCGACGGAAAACGGAAGAGGGCTACGATGCGACGAGTGTTCTGGTTTGCTGTGATTGTAGCGGCGGCGATCAGCCTGTGGTGGGTATATGCGGCAACCAACCTTCAACGCGAGATCAACACGTGGTTTGCGGCACGGGTTGAAGAAGGGTGGCAGGCGGAAGCGGTTGATGTGTCGGTCGATGGCTTTCCTCGCGATTTGATCCTGAAAATTGACGATCTTGCGCTCGCGGACCCTGAAACCGGTGTCGCGCTGCAAATGCCAGGTGTGCAGGCCTCGGCTCCTGTCTGGCGGCCGGGAGAGGTAAGCTTTGCCCTTCCCGACGACGAAATCTCTTTTGCTACGACCTCCGGCAAGACCAAGCTCACAACCATGCAAGCCGGCGGACATCTGCACTTGCGGTCGGGGGCGGCACTGGTCCTCGAAAATCTCGCCTTTTCATCGCAACGCTGGGCGCTGGCGGCACCCGAAGGCAGCCTCTGGGGCGCCGAGGGGTTGGATATGGATATCGCTCAGGATCCGGAAAACCCGACACGCTACCGCGTCGAATTCGATGCGCCGTCCTTCCAGCCCGGCAGCGTGCCACGCCGGGCATTTCGCGTACCCGCCGACTGGCCGGTGGCGTTTGACAGCCTGACACTGAACCTGACGGTGGACTTCGATCGACCGATCGACCGCAGTACCATCGAGGTGGCGCGCCCCGGGATACGCGCCCTGACCCTGGACCTCGCGGAGGCGGCTTGGGGCCGATTGCTCATCCGTGCGAGCGCCGATCTGGAGATTTCCCAAGACGGGCGCGCCACAGGCGACATCTCACTGCAGGCCCGCAACTGGCGCGACATGCTCAGCCTGGCAGAAGCCGCAGGCTCGCTGCCCAGCGTCATGCGACCTCAGTTAGAGAATATTCTCGCCGCTCTCGCGCGCGGCTCCGGTAATCCCGATGCGATTGACGTCACCCTCAGCATTGCTGACGGGCGTGTGTTTCTGGGGTTTATTCCACTCGGAGAACTGCCGCCGCTGCTCCTGCCTTAACGGCAATAGGGCCCGTTACCATGGCGCGCCGTGTCGAAGTGAAAATGGTCCTGATGAAAGCGATCTGACTTGGGGCCCAGCACGGTACCGAAAATACCGCAGGCATCCCGCTGCATTTCGCGCAGCGGCTCGAAACCCTTTTTCGAATTCCAGTCGTTCAGCACGGTAATCGACGACCCGTCCTGCAGTCGAAACTCGGATATATCGATCGCTTTTCCTTTGCCGTGCTCCGAAATCCGCCCGCCGGGTCGGTTGTTCCGGGTACGACATGAATAATGACCGATGACCCGGATCGCCTTCAGACCTCCGCCGCTGTTTTTCAGGCGCGGGATCGCGGACTGGCGCATCCAGGCATTCAAGGTCAACGCGGTTGAGCAATTCATCAGCGCTGCCGGGCTGAGCTGCACACCGGACACAGACCTGACCCGCACCGCCTCCCCGATACCGCAGCCGTTCACCTGAGACGCGACGCGCCCGACCTCATCGCCCATCAGGTCGGGATTGCCGCATATTGCCCCCAGGGCGCGCAGTTTTTCACGCTGTTTTGCGATCCGCGAGATCGACTTGGACCGCGCTTCGGGACGTAGTGACGCGGTGGGGCGTACGGCCCCCTCATCATCCATTTCGGGGACGGCAGTGCGCGTCGAGATGCCCGAAAGGTCGGCTGCCGAAAAACTGTCAGTGGTCGATCCCGGACGGCCCACTGGCCGTTTGGAGCTTTCGGGGGCCGCAGCAGCCATGCCGGCGACGAGCAGCAGGCACAGCGTGAGACGCTTCAAGGAGACTTCTTCGCGCGTCCGAAATCCGGCGCGTCCGTGTCCTGACCCGCTTCGATGATTCCCCGCCGGATTGCACGTGTCCGGGTGAAATAGTCATGCAAATGCTGCCCATCGCCGGTCCGGATCGCGCGCTGCAGGGCGAAGAGTTCTTCGGTAAAGCGGCCCAGAATTTCTAGTGTCGCATCCTTGTTGGACAAAAAGACATCGCGCCACATGGTCGGATCGCTCGCGGCAATTCGCGTGAAATCGCGAAACCCGCCGGCGGAAAATTTGATGACCTCGTTATCGGTGACCCGGCGCAGATCGTCGGCCACACCAACCATCGTGTAGGCGATCAGGTGCGGCGCGTGACTTGTGACGGCAACAACGAGGTCGTGGTGGTCGGCCTCCATTTCCTCGACATTGCTGCCCATCGCTTCCCAAAGGGTGCGCAGGCGCGCCACAGCTTCGGCATTGCTTCCCTCGACCGGCACCATCAGGCACCAGCGGTTCTCGAAAAGCTCGGCGAAGCCCGACTTCGGACCGGAATGCTCGGTCCCGGCCAGCGGGTGGGCCGGGATGAAGTCGACGCCTTCGGGAATGTGCGGCGCCACCGCCTCGATCACCGCGCGCTTGACCGAGCCCACGTCGGTCACCGTCGCGCCCGGCTTCAGGTGCGGGGCGATCTCGGCCGCGACATCGCCCATCGCGCCCACCGGCACGGCAAGGACGACCAGGTCGGCGTCCGCC
>JBFFFS010000195.1:0-5723 GCA_041557855.1 Roseobacter sp.
ATGCCCAGCAGCGCAAAAATCGCCACCGTGGCAAAAAAAATGTAGCCAGGTTTCTCATGGCTGTTGTTTCGTCTCTTAGGGACCCAGCGGCGGGCCGGTAAAGGTAAGATGATACCGGGCGGCCGTTTCTTCGATCGCGGCCATGTCTTCGGGTATCTGAAATTGTTTCGCCGCCATTTCCGCAAAGAACCCTTCGAAGCCACCCGGCGTCAGGATTACAAGGTGGCGAGACGCGGTGTTGCTGACGACGCGGAAGGTATGCGCCTTCCCGCGCGGCACGAAGGCCGTCTCGCCGGGGCCACGGGTGAAACGCTCGCCCTCCAGCCAGAACTCCACATCGCCGCTCAACACAACGAAAGTCTCATCCGCGTCATGGTGGATATGTCGCGGTGGGCCAGAAACAGGGGGCGATACCGAATCCGTAATGGACATCCCGCCGCTCGTCTCCGCCGTGGTCAGGATTGTGCAATATTACACCCCCAGCCATTCGATGGCGTCAGGCCCAAGAATATTGTCTTTCATCTCTTACTCCGGACATTTTTCGTAAACGCAACTAACTTCGGTGGCTCCGACCGTATCGGCACTTAATTAATATGAAAAATAGATTGTTTATATTATTACTATCAGCATGACGAATTTATCTGGTTTCGACCTCAATCTTCTGCGCGTACTCGACGCACTTTTGCAAGAACATTCCACCGTGCGCGCCGGTAAGCGCCTCGGTCTGTCCCAGCCCGCCGTCTCGGCGGCTCTGGGGCGCCTTAGGACGACGTTGGGCGACGAGTTATTTTTCAGGCGAGGTCAAGGGCTGGAAGCGACCCGGTACGCCCTGTCGCTCGAAGTGCCATTGCGCGAAGCTCTCGACCGTATCGAGCGCTTGATACAAGGGCCATCCGGGTTTGATCCCACCAAATCGCAGGCGGGCTTCAGGATTTCCGGCAGCGATTTCTTTGCTGAGCTGCTAATGCCGAAACTGGCGGAATATCTGCAGGTAGAAGCGCCCATGATGCGCGTGCATCTCGTCGATCTCGTCCCTGACAGCTACATCGACACACTCGATCGCTACGAGGTCGATCTGGCCCTGATCGCGAAGATGGAGTTTCCCGACTGGGTCGAAAGCCGGCCGGTTTTCTGCTCAAAGTTCGCGGTCATCGCACGCAAGGGTCATCCGCGCCTCCGCCGCGCTGGTCTCTCGGCAGGGGATATCTTACCTATCGATCTTTTCTGCGATCTAGGGCACGTGCTGTTCTCTCCCGAAGGCAATAGCAAGGCAATGGGGGATGATGCCCTTGCGCGCGTCGGTCGCGCGCGTCGCGTCGTGCTATCGATGCCTGTCTTCTCTGGTGTGTATCGCGCCGTGGCGGGATCCGACCTGATCGCCCTGATGCCAAGCGCGCTGGCTGAACATGTGGCCCCGACGGCAGGTCTGGAGGTGTATCGCGCGCCGATGCCAATGCCCGTCGTGCAACTTGTCATGGTCTGGAGCAGGCGAAATTCTGCCAGCCCCTCCCATGTCTGGATGCGTGATCAGATCGCCTGGTTGCTTGAACCTTTGGACGACGCGGACTGATCGGTGCCTGATTGGTGAAGCCGGTTTCTCTTCATCCGCTTTAGGAACGCAATCTGGCGGGGTGGATCAGTCCGAGGGGATCAGTCGGTATTGACGGGCCTTGTTACGCAGAAACGGCAGGCCGCTGCCCATTACTTCTTCGAAGTCCTCGGCGACAGGACGCCAGACCGCCAACCCGTAAGCCAGCTGCGGCGGCATGTTGATAAAACTCTCCATCGCCAGCCCACCCGAGAACCCGATCGCAGCGAGCGCAGCAAATACCTCGTCCCAGTCGCAGCATCCCTCGCCCGGCGTACCTCGATCGCTTTCCGACAAATGGATGTAACGCAAGTGCTCCCTTGCATCGAGAATACCATTGGCCGCACCTTTTTCCTCGATGTTCATGTGATATGTGTCGAGGTGAATGAAGATGTTGTCGGCTCCGATCCGCTCGACCATGTCTCGCGCTTGCCAGCCAGTATTGATGAGATGGCTTTCATAGCGGTTGACCGGTTCGATCCCCAACGCGAGGCCCAGGGTTTTCGCGTGTTTCGCGGCGGCTTCCAATGCCCTGGCCAAGTTGTCGTATTCCGTTTGCGTCGGCGGCAGGCCACTGCGCTCTCCGATGCCACCGTATGTCACTCCCGACACGGCCTCCGCCCCCATGGCGGCGGCCGTGTCCAATGTATCGACGAGATGCGCAATCGCGCCATCCGGATTGACCGATGCCCAATTTTCCTTCGGCAGCCCCAGCGAGCACACCGCCCCGAGCCCATGTTCCTCAAGCAGTGCGCGCGTATGGGCCGCATCCACCACCGATGTGTCAAGCAGCGCAATCTCGATGAAATCCACGCCATAGGCCGCAGCCGCCGGGATCGTCCTTGCAGCCCCTGCCCGGTCCCAATGCATGGTCCACATGCTGGTATGTACGCCAAATCCCTTCATCTTGCCGCCTCCTCCACGGCTGCGAGCGCGGTGCGCAGGCCGCGTTCGGCCGATTGCAGTGCCTCGTAGGCCTCGAACCGTGCCGCATGGAGTGCCGCTATCCGACCTTCGGCAGGATCAAACCGGGTGCCCACATGCGACATGTTCTTCATGCAGTCCTGCAACGTGGGTTGGTGACCGGCTGCGACAGCCCCAAGCATCGCCGCACCGAGAAGAACCGGCTCCGGACAAGTGGTCGAAAGAACCGGCAAGCCGCCTGCGTCGGCGAGCAACTGCTTGATGGTGGCACTTTCCCCTGCACCGCCACTGATAACGACGGCCTTGGGCGCGACACCGTTCTGGCGCTGCGCCTGAAGAATTTGCCGCAGTCCATATCCGACGCCAAGAATACCCGCCACGTAGGTGGCCAGCAGATCATCAAGGCCCGAAGCCAGCGTCAACCCGGACAGTGTCGCCGTGGCATGGGGGTCGGCATAAGGCGCGCGGTTACCCAGAAAGTCAGGCACAATCAACCGGTTGCCGGCAAGTGCCGCCACGGCATGAGAACCGCTGCAGCGTTTTTCCACTTCTGACAACAGGTAGCTCTGCACCGATTGCCCGGCGGCCTCGGCGGCCTTTGTTGCTTCACCACGTGCGGGATGAATGGCGATCAAATGGGCGATCGCCTCGCCTGCCGCTGATTGGCCGCCTTCGGACAGCCACAGTCCGGGCACCATGGCGGAATAATAGGGCCCCCAGACACCTGGCACAAAATGCGCCTCGGCCGAAGACGCCATCGTGCAGGCAGAGGTGCCAAAGACATAGGCCATGGTTTCCTGCGCCCCGGCGGCATCGTCAGCGCCGACCGTGCCGATACCGCCGGCATGGGCGTCAATCAGACCCGCCCCGACAGCGATCCCCGGTCGTAGTCCTAGTTCCCGCGCGGCCGCGTCGGTCAGGCCCTGACCCAAGGCAGCCCCGGGCGGCGCAATTTCCTGGCCGATACGCGCAAAGAGCTCATCGGCCAGTTCGCCAAGACCAATCTGATGAAAATAACTTTCGTCCCACCCATCCTCGTGGGCGAGATAGGTCCACTTGCAGGTGACGGTACAGGCCGACCGCGTCAGCGTGCCGCTGGCTTTCCAGGTCAGGAAGTCCGGCAGATCGAAAAACTGACCGGCCTGAGCAAAAGTTTTCGGCAAATTATCTTTGAGCCACAGAAGTTTAGGTGTCTGCATCTCGGGCGAAATGGTTCCCCCGACGTAGTCGAGAACACGGTGACCCGTGGCGTTGATCCGCTTTGCCTGATCGTTAGCGCGGTGGTCCATCCAGACGATGACGTTGCGCTCGGCAGTGCCGCTGGCACTGACGGTCAAAGGCTCCATATCACCGTCGAGCACCACCAGCGAACAGGCCGCGTCGAAGCCGATCCCCGCCACATCGCTTGCGTCCTTGCCGGCGGCAGCGAGGCTGGCTTTCACACAGTTGCACACCGCCGCCCATATATCGTCGGAGGACTGTTCAGCGATGTCACCTTCTTCTCGCCAAGTGCGGATGTCATGCTTGTGGCTCGCCAGAAGCGTGCCACGGGCGTCGAACACCCCGGCGCGGGCGCTGCCGGTACCGACATCGACGCCGATATAGAGAGGGTCAGTCATTTACAGATCCACTGCATTTGGCAAAAGAACGAGATCGCGGATGGTCACGTTGCGCGGGCGGGTCAGCATGAAAACCACGCAATCGGCGACTTCGCGGGGCTGCATGAGGCTTCCCTCGGCCAACGCCTGCTCCATCTTGGCCTTAGGCCAGTCATCCAGCAAAGCCGTCACCACCGGGCCGGGCAGTACCGCACCCACCCGGACGCCGTGCTTTGACATCTGGCGGCGGACCGTATGGGTGAAGGCCTGCACCGCGTGCTTAGAGGCGGTATAGATCGGCTCCCAAACCACGGGGATTACGCCGGCAACAGAACTGGTCAGGATCACATCCCCTTCACCCTGCTTGGCCAGATGCGGCAACACCGCGTGGATCGACCGAAAGGCCGCATTGATGTTGAGATTCAGCACGAGATCCCACTGATCCGGATCCCCTTCCAGCACGTCACCGCCCACATATGCGCCGGCATTGGCATGAAAGACGTCGAGCCGGCCCGCCTTGTCGAGAATTTGCGGCAACATGCCAGAGACACTGCCGTGGTCCAGCAAATCAGTCACGACCGGCACCGCGTCGCTGCCCAGATCGGCGCAGACCTTGCCCAGCGCCTTTTCATCGCGGTCCACCAGTGCCACCCGCGCGCCCGCTTCCATACAGGCGCGGGCACATTCGAGGCCAATCCCCGATGCAGCCCCGGTGATTGCAACAACCTTTCCAGTCAAAGCTTCAGACATCAAATCCTCCCTAAATACTCGAATAACCGCCTTCGATCATCATGATCTCCCCGTTCACCAAATCCGAGGCTGGCGACGCGAGGTAGAGCGCCATATCGGCGATCTCCACAGGCTCTCCGAAGCGGCCGAGCGGCGTGCGCGCGATGAACGGATCTTTCTTTTCGGGCGCCGACCAGAGCTTTTTGCCCATTTCGGTCAGCACTACGGTCGGGCAGATCGCGTTGACCTGCACGTTGTGTGGGGCGGCCTCCGTCATCAGCGACTTGGTCAAGGCGTTCAGCCCGCCTTTTGAGGTCGCATAGGCTGCGTGATCTTCCAGCGCGATCACCCCCGTCTGGGACGAAATATTAATGATCTTTCCGCTTTTGCGCGCCATCATCCCGGGCAATACAGCCTTCGACAGGATAAAGGGCGCGGTCAGATTGACTGCGAGCGTCCGGTTCCAGTCGGCCAGGTCATATTCCGTCACAGGCCCGGTAATGGCGATACCTGCCGAATTCACGAGGATGTCGATCTGCCCGAACGCCTCCAGCGCCCGCGCAGCGATAGCCTCGGTTTCATCGGCGTTGGCCAGATCGCCTTTGACGGCGTGATATTTCCGCCCCATTGCCTGAACCCGCTTACCCAACGCGGCGAGCCTGTCCCGACACCTGCCATGGGCCACGATATCCGCGCCCGCGTCAGCGAAAACCTCGGCGATGGCCGTACCGATCCCCGACGACGCGCCAGTGACAAGTGCCCTGCGTCCTTCAAGGCTGAAACGACTTTGCCAGTGAGACATCGGTTACTCCAGGTTGGTGTGATTGGCGCGCATGGCCTCCGCCGAGACGCCAAGCCGGCCACGCAGATCGAGCACCAGCAAT
>JBFFFS010000196.1:0-5721 GCA_041557855.1 Roseobacter sp.
GCCCAGCATGCGCGCCAGGCGGGCGATCGGACCAAAGCGGACTTCGAGCATTGATTTGCCGATCATCCAGGAAACCGCGACAGGGCTGAGCATGAGAGGCAGGAGAAAAACCACCCTGAAAAACTTGCGGGCTCGAATCTGGGTATTCAGCAGCAACGCCAGCCCGAAGGCGATCACGTATTCGACGCTCACGGCGAGCACGTAATAGATCATGTTTTTCAGCGCGTTCCAGTAGAAGCTGTCGCCCCACATCTGGCGCATGTTGTCCCAGCCGTTTGGCTGCGGTCCGTTGGGGGACGCGAGGTTCCAGTCGGTAAAGGAAATATAAAGCGCAAAAAGCAGCGGAAATATCACGAGGCTGACCACGAACAGCGCTGCCGGCAGAACGAAGAGCGTGCGTTTGCCTTTTTCCCCGTTGACGATCACCTGCGCTGCACAGAGCGCGGTGGCCCAGAGCATGTAGGCGTAAAGCACCGGTCGCCAGCTCTCGAAGCCAAAGCTGAGATTGCCGGTTTCATAAGCCAGTTGCACGTAGATCAAGGCAGCAACGAGCGCCGCAGTACCCCAAACCATCGCCCGTCCGACCCGGCGGCGGGTATCGGAAATATTGTCGGCTGTGACGGTGTGCAGCAGGTCGCCTTCGGTGCTCATGACGTGAGGTTAGCGTCGCTTTGCCGTGCTGTTAAGCCTCTAAATGCGCAGCGCTTTCGGTCTTCTGCGGGCGAAGGGCGGGCAGGGGCGCCGGCTCTGCGCCGCCACGTGAAAAAGGCGCGGTGGTAAACTGCGCCTTCTCCCTCTGTCTGTTGGCTTCCGGTCACAAACCGAGCGACGCCTTGTAAAGCGCAATCTGGCTTTCGCGGCCGATCTGGTCGGTGATTTTCTCCCATGCGGCAGCGATGGCGTCCGCCGTTTCCTGCGCAGAGGCATACTGGCCGGCATAGCCGCGTGCCAGTTCGTCCTCGGCAACGGAATAGTATTGGAAGATACCCGGAATACGCGGTTCGACGGCCGCGTTCGGGTGGTTGTAGCTGTCCGCATTGGAGCCGAGGTAATCTTCGACGAAGTCGCGGTCGTAACCGGCGGCTTCCCACTCCTCGTACTGGAAGTGCGACTGCCGGTAAGGCTGGAAGCCCGACGGATAGGCCGAGGCCCACAGCGACAGGTCCTTGCCGCCCAGATGCGCGGCAGCAGACCACGCGGCCTTCTTCTTCTTCTCGTCGCCTTCCACCGTGGCCATCACGTAGATGCCCCATCCGATATAGGCGTTGTTCGGAGCAAAGTTGCGGGTCTCTTCCCAGGCCCCGGTTTTCGAGTTCCAGACCTTTTCGCTTCCGGGGTTGATGTCGAAGCCTACGACATCTCCGATCACGGAGGTATCGGAGGTGCGCGCCATCGAGCCCACGTCGCCCCACCAGCTGAGCATGCCGCCCGTGCCCGCAAGGAATTGCTGGAATGCGGTCACACCCGGGTCGGCGTTGATCTGGTCGGTTGGATATGCGCCAGCGGCGATCAGGTCCATGACATCCTGAATGGCCTGCACGAAGGCCGGATTGTTGACGCGCGGCTTCATCGTCTCGGGATCGAAGAGCCAGGCCGGATCATCGGGATGTTTGGCGTAGGGGGCCGCACGGTTTTCAAGGAAATAGAAACCGAAACCGCCCCAGCCCTTGAGCGGGTCAAGATAGCCGTGGGCAGGCAGCCCGGTCAGCGGGTCGGTCTTGCCGATCAGGAAGCGCGACTGTGCATCGACCTCTTCCCAGGTCTTCGGCGGTGCCCAGGGTGTGCTGTTTCCGGCGTCTGCCCAGGCCTGCGCGAGTTCTTCACTTTCATAATAGTCCTTGCGATAGGCAAAGGTATGCGTGTCGCCGTCGATGGAGACGCGGTAGGTCTTGCCTTCCCAGGTGCCCACCGGCGCCTTGAGATAGTCAACGTAGTCGTCCATGTCGATCTGGTCCTTGACCCAGTCCGGCATTTCGGATGCCAGTCCCTTGCCAAGGACATCGCCCTCAAAGGGCGCGCCCATCTCGATGATGTCGAAATCTACGGTTCCCGTCGCGATGGATTGTTGCAGGCGCGCATTGTAATCGGCCTGAGCGAGGTCGATCCAATCGATGGAAGCGCCGGTGTAATCCTCCCATGATTTCAGGAAGCCCCGGAACAGCAGGTTGTGAAGGTTCTGGTTGTTCAGACCCATGAAACGCAGGTTGACGCCCGCGAACTCTCCCTCGGCCACATTCTGCTTAGTGGCGCCAAGGCACATTTCTCCGACTTTCTGCCAGTCGCTGTCGGTGGGCGAGCCTGCACCGACGCCAGGAATTTTGAGAATTTCGGCACGCAGGTTGCTGTGTGCGTCCGCCATTGCCGCGCCTCTCGGCAACATCGCCGCCGCACCGACCGCCGCCGTGCCTTTGAGCATCTGGCGTCGGTTCATTTTCTGCGCTTCACGAATGTAGTTGTACAGTTCGACCTTCATGTGTGTCCTCCCAGCAAATGAATCTGAACTTAAAAAATCGGGAGTGCCGCATGCGTCGTATGTGTTGGTTGTTTTTATGAACGGTGAACACCCAAGCCTCCCATCGGAATTTCGAGTATGATGGAGTTTTGAAATGTGTCAACAAAAGCTGCTTGTTCCCGTGGACAGGAAATTTTTCATTGTCTAGCATCGAACTAGACAAGGGAGCGGGAAGCCAATGGCAGATGTCAGGATCAAAGATATCCGAAAATCCTATGGGGCCGTCGAAGTCATCCGTGACCTGAATATCGATATAGCCGATGGGGAATTTGTTGCGCTTGTCGGGCCATCGGGATGCGGAAAATCCACGCTGCTGCGCATGATCGCCGGACTGGAGCCGATCAACGGCGGTACGATTTCCATCGGCGACAGGGTGGTCAACAATCTGCCCCCCGCCGAGCGGGATATTGCGATGGTGTTTCAGACCTATGCGCTCTATCCCCATAAATCCGTGGCCGAGAATATGGGCTTTGCCCTGAAAGTGGCGCGCGCCGACCGTGCCGAGATCGACCGCCGGGTCAGGGAGGCCGCCGAAATCCTCAGCCTGACCGAATACCTTGATCGCAAACCGCGCCATCTCTCTGGCGGGCAGCGACAGCGCGTGGCCATGGGGCGCGCGATTGTCCGCGATCCTCAGGTTTTTCTTTTCGACGAACCCTTGTCGAACCTCGATGCCAAACTGCGCATCCAGATGCGGACGGAAATCAAGGAACTGCACCAGCGTCTCAAGACGACAACCGTCTTCGTGACGCACGATCAGATCGAAGCGATGACCCTCGCGGACCGGATCGTTGTCATGCAAGGCGGAAAGGTCGAACAGATCGGCACACCGCTGGAACTTTATGACCGCCCGGCGAACGAATTTGTTGCGACATTCATCGGTGCGCCATCCATGAATTTGCTCGATGCCGAACTCGGGGACGGCGCAATGCGGGTAGGCGGGCAGAGCTTCGATGGCCCGGCAGGCTCCGGAGCGGTAAAGCTGGGGATACGACCGGAACATTTGCTTTTGTCCGACGACGGTCTGCCGATGGAAGTGAAAGTGGTCGAGCCCACAGGCTCGGAAACCATGGTGTTCCTGCATTTCGAAGGGCAGGATGTGACGGCTGTTTTCCGAGAGCGCCATGCATTTGCCCCCGGCTCTACGATCCGCCTGCGGCCGGACCCGGCCCATCTGCATTGCTTCGATGCCGAGACGGGCCAGAGGATGGAATAGGAGCATGTCCGCGCGCACAGTCCTTTGCTTTGGCGACAGCAATACCCATGGAACCATGGCGATGCGCACGGCGACGGATCGCCGCCGACACCCCAAGGAAGAGCGTTGGCCAACGGTGATGGCCGAGGCGCTGGGAGATGGCTGGGATGTGGTGGCCGAAGGGCACCCGGGCCGGACGACCGTTTTTGACGACCCGATAGAGGGGACGCACAAGAATGGATCGCGCGCCTTGATGGCGATCCTCGAGAGCCATCGCCCCGTCGATCTTGTGATCCTCATGCTGGGGACCAACGATCTGAAATACCGTTTCGGGGTAAGCGCACATGACATCGCACTGGCAGTACAGCGCCTCGTGGCAGAGGTGCGCCGCTCTGATTGCGGTCCCGGCGGCGCGGCGCCCGAGGTCTTAATCGCGGCGCCGGTCGCGGTTCGGGAAACCGGGATATTCACCGAAATCTTTGCGGGTGGCGCGGCGAAATCCGCGCAGCTTCCGGATTTGCTGGAGGGCGTTGCCAGATGTCAGGAGGTCTCTTTTGCCGATCTGAACGCAGTGGCCTCCGTGGACCCGGTGGACGGCATTCATCTGACAGCCGAGGCGCATGCCGCCGTCGGCGCGCTATTGGCACAGGCCGTGCAGCGGCTGTGATGAAAGAAGTGAAAGAGGGAGGAAACGACCAATGTTGAAGGGACTCGATCCAATTCTGAATGCCGACGTGCTTTATGCACTGCGCGCCATGGGTCATGGGGACGACCTGATAATCGCGGATACCAATTTTCCCTCCGACAGCGTTGCACATGAGACGGTGCTGGGCCGCAAGCTGCGGATTGACTGCTCGGCGGCAGAAGTGGTCAGGGCGGTTCTCTCCGTCTATCCGATCGATACTTTCGTGGACGATGCAGCGGCGCGGATGGAAGTCGTCGGAGAGCCGGACACGATCCTGCCGGTCATGGAAGAAGTTCAGGCTGAAGTTACGGCGGCGGGCGGCCCGACGATGATGAGCATCGAGCGGTTCGCTTTTTATGAACGCTCGAAGAAAGCCTTTGCCGTCATTCAAACCGGTGAGCGGCGGTTTTACGGATGCTTTGCACTTCGCAAGGGCGTCGTGCCGCCTGATGAGGAATAAGCCATGGGTAAAGTCGTCGTTCTTGGTGTCTTCGTTGCCGATACGGCCTATCGGGCCGATCGCATGCCCCGGATGGGCGAAACGATCATGGGAAGCGGTTTCGCGCTTGGCCCCGGCGGGAAAGGTTCCAACCAGGCGGTGGCCTGCGCCCGGATGGGGGCCGAAACACATATGATTTCGCGCCTCGGAAGGGATGATTTCGCAAAACTCGCGCTGGACACCTGGCGTGACGCAGGGGTCATCGCGCATGTGCAGCAGATGGCCGATAGTTATACCGGCGCGGCGCACATCTTCATCGAAAACAGCACGGGAGATAACGCGATCATTATCGCGCCCGGTGCGGCTTCCCTGATCGATGTGAGCGACCTGGAGGCGCAGGCCGGGGTTATCTCCACCGCCGACGTTTTCATCACCCAGTTGGAGCAACCCATGGAAGTAGCGGTACGGGGGCTTCAGATGGCACGCGATGCCGGTTTGACGACCATTCTGAACCCGGCTCCGGCGGCAAGCTTGCCGGAGGGTATGCTAGCCTTATGTGATTACGTGACACCGAATGAGACCGAATGCGAGGCGCTGACGGGGATCACGGTTGAAACAGAGCAGCAGGCCGAGGAGGCTTGTCAGGCTCTCCGGGCGTTGGGGGTGCGCCGCCCGATCATCACCAGGGGCGCGCAAGGGGCGTATCTGAGCGACCACGGTCTCGTGCCGTCCGTAAACGCCGGGCCGGTCGTGGAAACGACGGGTGCCGGGGATGCGTTCAACGGGGCTTTTGCGGCCGCCCTGTCGGAAGGGCTGTCACCGGAACAGGCGGTGCGCTACGGGTGCGCGACGGCAGGCATTTCGGTGACGCGCGCCGGCACGGCGCCCGC
>JBFFFS010000197.1:0-5696 GCA_041557855.1 Roseobacter sp.
CGTCAAACTCCGCGTCGCGGCGCACTGACAAGGGAAGGCTGTCTATGATTGTTACACTGTGACCCGTCTGGGCAAGCGCCAAAGCCAGAAGCGGGCCGTTCAGCCCGCCGCCCACAATCAGGATGTCACAATCAAAGTGCATGCTTTGCAATATGGCGAGCGCCGGGGGATTGTCCATGCGCGCTTGCGTCGCTACCGTCATTTTGGAGAAGACGGGGGCGCATATGCAAGCATGGCTGACGATGACGGCAGCGGATCTTGGCCGGGAAATCGCGGCAGGAAAGATTGATCCGGTTGATCTGACACGGGTTTATCTGGACGCCATCGAGGCGCACGAACTGCGAGATCGTATCTACAGTTGCGTGACCGCTGACAGAGCCCTGGCCGAAGCTGAAGCCGCCGCGCAACGGGCCCGGACCGGCCACAGGCTGAGTCCGCTGGACGGTGTTCCGATTAGTTGGAAGGATCTTTTCGACAGTGCGGGCACAGCGACCGAAGCCGGATCGAAACTGCTCAAGGGCCGTGTGCCGGAGCTTGACGCGCGTGTGTTGGCCAATGCCACGGCGGCCGGGTTGGTTTGTCTGGGCAAGACGCATATGAGCGAGCTGGCTTTCTCCGGACTTGGGTACAATCCAAGCACCGCGACGCCACCCTGTGTCAATGATGTCGAAGCGGTGCCGGGCGGTTCTTCCTCCGGGGCGGCCGCTTCTGTCGCCTTTAGGCTGGCTGCGGCAGGGATCGGCTCTGATACCGGCGGTTCTGTACGCGTCCCGGCGGCCTGGAATGATCTTGTCGGGCTGAAAACCACGTCGGGCCGGTTGAGCCTCGAGGGGGTCGTCCCGTTAGCACTGAAGTTCGACACCGTGGGACCGCTGTGCCGTTCGGTCGAGGATGCCGCCCTGTTGCTGGCGGCAATGGAGGGAAGCAAGCCGCCAGACCTGTCCGGTGCCACGCTTAAGGGTAAGCGATTTGCAATCCTCAATGCCGTCGCAATGAAAGAGGTGCGGGACACGGCACTGGATGCTTTTCAGAAATCTGTTCTCAAGCTAAGCGCTGCGGGAGTCAAAATGCAGCATATTGAGGTGCCTGAACTGGAGACCGCCGCGGGTTTGAGCGGATGTCTTTACACCACTGAAGCATACGGCCTGTGGCGCGACGTGATCGAGGCAAACCCAGAGGCGATGTATAGTGAAATCCTCGAACGGTTCCGGCTCGGCGCCAGTCATTCCGGCCCTGATTACGTGGCTGCCTGGGCGGTGTTGGAAGCTGCGCGGATCGCCTATGACCGTGCCGCGAGCGGGTTTGACGCGGTGCTCCTGCCGACGACACCGAATCTGCCGCCGAACCTTGAGCGATTGCATGCGGATCATGATTACTACGTCTCGGAGAACCTGATGACGCTGCGCAATACGCGTCTGGGCAATCTGATGGGCGTCTGCGCACTCACGCTTCCCAGCGGAACGCCGAGTTGCGGCATCATGCTCATGGCTCCGCCCGATACGGAGGCTGCCTTGCTGCGACTGGGGGCAGCCGTGGAACGCGCACTGGCCTAAAAGCCACAAATCCCTAGAAAGCTGCGCGTTTTTGTGGACGAAACCGCCTTGCTTGGGTAACTTGACATCAACGGGACGATAACGATCCCGACCTGAGGCAGTTTTGATGTTGTATCCTGAGCGGTTTTCGAACCTTCCGGCACATGCATGGCCGCGCTTGCGCGCCTTGCTGGACGTGAACGAGGGCGGTGGCCCTGTGATTCACATGACGATTGGTGAGCCGAAACATAAATTTCCTCAATGGGTTACAGATGTCATCACCGAGCACGCGGCGGGGTTCAACAATTACCCGCCGAACGACGGTGCACCGGAATTACGGCAGGCGATCGCCAGCTTCCTGAACCGCCGCTATGGGGCTTCTGTCGATCCCGATACGCAAGTGATGGCGCTCAACGGCACGCGCGAGGGTCTTTACAACGCCGTGATGGCGCTTTGTCCGGAGACAAAAGGCGGTGCGCGCCCGGCTATTCTGATGCCAAACCCCTTTTATCCGGTCTATATGATTGCGGCGCTTTCCGTCGCGGCGGAGCCGATCATGTTGCCGGCGACGCTCGAAACCGGGCACCTTCCTGATTTTTCGAGTCTGCCGCCGGATGTGCTCAACCGAACGACTGCAGCTTATATCTGCTCGCCTGCGAACCCGCAGGGGACAGTTGCAAGTGCCTCTTATTGGCGTGAACTCATCGGTCTGGCTGAGCAGTATGATTTCAAGATCTTCGCCGATGAGTGTTATTCGGAAATCTACCGCGATGCACCGCCACCGGGCGCGTTGCAGATAGCACAGGACATCGGCGCTGATCCGGAGCGCGTGGTTATCTTCCATTCGCTGTCCAAGCGGTCGAACCTGCCGGGGCTGCGCTCTGGGTTTGTTGCATCCGGGCCGGATAATATGCGTGAAATCAAACAGCTGAGGAATTTTTCCGGAGCGCCGTTGCCCTTACCACTGCAGATGGCCGCCGCCGCGGTCTGGAACGATGAGGTCCATGTGACCGAAAACCGTGCGCTTTATCTGGAGAAATACGAAGCGGCTGACCGCATCCTTGGCAATGTGCCGGGATATGTAAGCCCTCAGGCCGGCTTCTTTTTGTGGTTGCCCGTGGATAACGACGAAAACGCGGCTGTAAAGCTTTGGCGCGAAACCGGGGTGCGTGTGCTTCCCGGTGGATATCTTGCGCAGGACTACAACGGGGTGAACCCCGGACAGGGATATATCAGGGCCGCTATGGTGGCTCCAAAAGCGGAAACGGTACGTGGGATCGAATTGATCCGCGATTGCCTTTATCCGCAATACGAATGAGGGGTAAGAGAAGCATGGCATATCAGACACGTGGTCGCGACCCGCTGCTGGACAGCAACATGGCCGAAGCGGTGGAGAAACGGGGTAAGGAACTCTTTGGTCTAGCTCTGATGGCGCTCGGGGTCATGGCCTGTGCGATGATCGCCTCCTACACCCCGGATGATCCGAACTGGATGGTCGCGACCGACGCCCCGACGCAGAACTGGATGGGCCGTATCGGTGCCTCCATTGCCGCGCCGCTCTTCATGATCGTCGGGTGGGGCGCTTGGGGTATCGGGATCGTGCTGCTGGTGTGGGGAGGACGTTTTGCGCTGCATATCGGTGCCGAGCGTGCGATTGGCCGTTTGATCTTTGCGCCGATCGCCATTGCTCTTGGGTCGATCTATGCGGCTACGCTTACGCCTGACGGCAACTGGCTCGACACGCATAGCTTCGGGTTGGGCGGTTTGTTCGGCGATACCGTGGTCGGGGCGCTCCTGACCCTTCTGCCCATCGGATCGACGCTTACAGTCAAGCTGATGTCGCTGATCATGGCGGTCGGTATTATCGTTTTCGGGGCGTTCGTGCTGGGCTTTACACGACCGGAAGTAAGCCGGATCGGGCGCTTTTTGCTGGTTGGGCTTATCATGATCTATGCAGGGTTGATGGCACTTCTGGGTCGGGGGGCACAAGGCGCCGCGGCCAAGGTGCAGTCCTTGTCCACCACCCGTGCAGAACGTCGCGCCCAAGCGCAAGCAGCGCAGGCGCACTTGGCCCAAACCGAAGTCGCTCCACTGTCAGGCATCCCTGCATTCGATCCCGAACCGGCTGCTTCCCGTGGTGGCTTGCTGTCGCGGATGCCCGGGCTGGTACGGCGTCCTGAAGTGATGCCGGAGCCGGAACTTTGCGAAACTTACTATGAAGGCGCCTACGATGATGTCCCGGGCGAAGATCGCATCAAGGCCCGCATTGCGGATGTGATAAAATCGCGAGTGCGGTCGAGTTCCGCAGTACACAACCCGCAGACAGCGCCCTTGACGCGCGGACGCGGGCGCGGGCCTGATCCGCTGGTTCTGGACACCAAAGGTGTGCGGGCCGAGCCGCCGCTGACGGCGCGCGCGCCGGAGCCTTCGGCGCCGCTCAACGCGCCTGAGGAGGAGCTTGTCGATACGGTTCCGACACCGCGTGTGCCGATTGTCGATGCGCCAAAGCGCGTTGTGCAAAGCCAGAGTCGCAAACCTGTACAACCCTCGCGTCAGGCCAAGGCCGAAGCACAGCCTACGCTGTCTTTCGAAGACACGCATCCGGGCTTTGAATTGCCTCCCCTGAACCTGCTTGAAAATCCGGTGGAGATTCCCCGGTTGCAGCTAAGCGACGAGGCACTCGAAGAAAACGCGCGGATGCTTGAATCAGTGCTGGATGATTATGGAGTGAAGGGTGAAATCGTCGCTGTTCGCCCAGGCCCGGTGGTGACGATGTACGAACTCGAACCGGCGCCAGGTCTGAAGGCAAGCCGGGTCATCGGGCTGGCGGACGATATCGCGCGCTCGATGGCGGCGCTGTCCGCCCGTGTCTCGACCGTGCCTGGCCGCTCGGTGATCGGGATCGAACTGCCCAACGAATCCCGTGAAAAAGTTGTCTTGCGGGAAATTCTCTCTGCGCGCGATTTCGGCGACAGCAATATGCGCTTGCCGTTGGCGTTGGGCAAAGACATTGGCGGCGACCCGGTTGTCGCAAACCTCGCGAAGATGCCCCACCTGCTGATTGCCGGGACAACCGGCTCGGGTAAATCGGTGGCGATCAACACGATGATCCTGTCATTGCTCTACAAGCTAACGCCGGAAGAGTGCCGGATGATCATGATCGATCCGAAGATGCTGGAACTGAGTGTCTATGACGGCATCCCGCATCTGCTTTCGCCGGTGGTAACAGATCCTAAAAAGGCGGTCGTGGCCCTGAAGTGGGTCGTGGGCGAAATGGAAGAGCGCTATCGCAAGATGTCCAAGATGGGCGTGCGCAATATCGAGGGATACAACAGCCGCGTGCGCGAAGCGCTGGCAAAAGGCGAGATGTTTACTCGCACCGTCCAGACCGGATTTGACGAGGAGACCGGCGAACCGGTCTTCGAAACCGAAGAAAATACGCCTGTCAGCCTGCCCTATATCGTCGTCATCGTGGATGAGATGGCGGACCTCATGATGGTCGCGGGCAAGGAGATCGAGGCCTGCATCCAGCGTCTGGCTCAGATGGCGCGTGCCTCCGGTATTCACCTGATCATGGCCACGCAGCGCCCGTCAGTTGACGTCATCACCGGCACGATCAAGGCGAACTTCCCGACCCGGATTTCCTTCCAGGTGACCTCGAAGATCGACAGCCGAACGATCCTCGGCGAGATGGGGGCGGAACAGCTTCTGGGCATGGGTGACATGCTTTACATGGCGGGTGGGGCCAAAATCACCCGCTGCCACGGGCCGTTCGTGTCGGATGAAGAGGTGGAGGAGATCGTCAACCATCTCAAGGCTTATGGGGAGCCAGATTACGTCAGCGGGGTGGTTGAAGGGCCTTCGGAGGACGCGGAAAGCAATATCGATGCAGTGCTTGGCCTTGGTGGCAACACCGATGGTGAAGACGCGCTCTACGATACGGCGGTGCAGGTGGTCATAAAGGACCGCAAATGCTCCACCAGCTACATTCAGCGCAAACTGGCGATCGGCTACAACAAGGCCGCGCGTCTGGTCGAACAGATGGAAGAGCAGGGGCTCGTATCTGCGGCCAACCACGTCGGCAAGCGGGAAATTTTGGTGCCGGAGCAAGGTTGACGGAACAAATACGCTTTGTTCGGCGTCTTGATATCGCATAGCGGCCGC
>JBFFFS010000198.1:0-5696 GCA_041557855.1 Roseobacter sp.
AATGTTGTCCGCATGCGCGCGACCGAATCCGCCGAAGCGTTCAGCGCTGCTTCGCTGGCGATCGCGGGCTCTATGCACAAGCGCGCCCGCACCATCCGCAAGGGAGTGAGTTGGCGAGCCACCTCACCCGTCCAGTTATTGACAGCCAGGTCCGCATCCTGTCCCTCCCGGGCAATGAAAGTCCCTTTGCCGACATGCCGCCAGATTAAACCTTCGCGCTCCAGCGCATCGAAAGCACGGCGCAGAGCTCCGCGCGGCATGGACAACTCACCGATCAGCTGTCGTTCAGCCGGCAGGCGATCACCGGGCTGGTACCCGCTGGCCTCGATGTATGAGCGCACCCTGCTGACGATATCGACATCGTCTGCACAGCGATTGCCGCCCAAATTGGTCCGATATTGGTTGTCCAAACTGTTCATAATCGCCAAAATACTGATTATTACGACCAGATCAATGTATTCTTTTGCATGTGATTTGAATTGGTTCGGATTGATTTGTCATTTGGTTCGAGGTAAGACACCGAGAATCATCAGTCCAGAGGGAGAGTTCCATGTCCGATTTCGTGATCCCCGTTCCGCCCACGGTTTCCGTGCCCGTGGCCAGCGGCGGTTCGTTTCCGGTGCGCCGAGTTTATTGTATCGGTCGCAACTACGCTGCACATGCGGTCGAAATGGGGCACGACCCGGACCGCGAGCCGCCATTCTTCTTCCAGAAGAACCCGGACGACCTGAACACGACTGGCAGCTTCCCCTATCCGCCGCAAAGTTCTGACGTGCACCACGAGGCCGAGGTAGCCGTATTCCTCAAGAGCGGTGGCACGAACATCTCCCTCGAAGACGCGCTGGATCACGTTTACGGATACGCTCTGTCGCTGGACATGACGCGCCGTGACCTGCAGGGCGTCGCCAAGAAGATGGGGCGCCCCTGGGAAATTGGCAAAGCCTTTGAGGCCTCCGCCCCAGTGGGACCGATTCACACGGTCGAGGAGGTCGGCCATCTCGACCACGGCAAGCTGACGCTTCACGTCAATGGCGAACTGAAGCAGGAAGGTGACCTGAACCAGATGATCTGGAAGGTGCCGGAGATGATCTCCTATCTGTCGGAGTACTACACGCTGGCTCCGGGCGATGTCATCCTCTCTGGCACGCCATCGGGGGTTGGCCCTGTACAGAAGGGCGACGAGATGACCATCGAGGTTGAAGGTCTGGGCTCCATGACGGTCAGCGTGACCTGAACAAAGCCTGATCCAAGCAAAGCATCAACAGCCCCCGCCCCGCTGATCGCGCGGCGGGGGCTTCGTTGTTCCGATCTGGTTTTTATCCGTTTGACCTTGGATAGCTTTCCGCTTAGAAAAATTGTATCCGAGGGGATACTAAATGACAGCCATAGAGGACACCTCCGCCCCGATATCAAGTGGCGAAGCGGCTTACGCGGCACTTCTCGATGCGCTGCGCTCTGGAATTTACGCGCCCGGCGATCGTTTGCGCGAAGAGAACGTAGCCGCTCGGCTTGGATTGTCGCGCACCCCGGTAAGAGAAGCCCTGCGCCGCCTGGAAAGCGATGGCATCGTACACCATCGGCCGCGCGTCGGGGCAGTAATCCGCATGCTTACGCATCCCGAACTCGTCGAACTTTACGAGATGCGGATCGTGCTGGAGCGTACGGCAGCCCAGATGGCCGCGAAACACGCGGCCGAAGCGGAAATCGATGCGCTGGACGATCTTAATCGCCAGATTGCGGAATCGGTAAAACAACCGGCGCGCGGCGCGGCGCTGAACCAGTCTTTTCACCGCAATCTCTATCTTGCCGGGCGAAACCGTTTCCTGATGGAGGCGGCGCGTGCCCTTAACAATTCACTGATGCTACTTGGCCCCAGCACCTATGTGGACCCTGGCCGGATCGAAGAAGTTGTTATTCAGCATACCCGTATCATCGACGCGCTGCGCGCAAGAGACGCGCCGGCGGCGGCAGCCGCGGCCGAGGCGCATCTTCAGGCCTCGCTTCGGTATCGCCTGAAAGACCAGGGCGCATGATCCCGGTCGCGAACGCCTTCGGCATCGCAGCGATCGGAGTTGTTGCCTTCAACCTGCTGTCGCTGCCCCTGCCCTGGTTGCTTGGCCCCATATTCGCCTGCCTACCTGCAGCGCTCCTGGGAGTTCCCATGCGCGGGATCGGATGGCTCAACAACAGCATGCGTACCATTCTCGGTGTGGCGGTTGGCGCCACCCTGACACCTGCGGTGATTGCGACTTTCCCCGCGATGTGGTCGACGCTGCTGCTGGTTCCGGTGATGGTGATTCTGATCGGCATTCTGGGCGTACCCTACTTCCAGCGCGTCTGTGGGTATGATTTCCCGACGGCCTATTACGCTACCATGCCCGGCGGGCTGCAGGACATGATCCTGTTCGGAGAGGAAGCAGGCGCGAACGTCCGGGCGCTGAGCCTCATCCACGCTACCCGCGTGCTGGTAATCGTCGTAGCCCTGCCATTCATCCTGAAAGGTTTCTGGGGTGCAGATCTGACCAACCCGCCCGGTGATCCCGCCCGGACATTACCGCTCGCGGAAATCGCGATCATGGCAATCTGCGCGCTGGTTGGATGGCAGGGCGCCAAGCGCATCGGCCTGTTCGGCGCCGCGATCCTCGGGCCGCTGATCCTGACCGCTGTCGTCACGCTGGCCGGTGGACTGCATCATCGCCCACCCGTCGAAGCGATATGGGCCGCGCAGTTCTTCATCGGCATGTCGATCGGCAGTAAATATGCAGGAATCCGTCTGCACGAGGTGCGCCACGACCTGACTGCCGGACTAGGATTTTGCGCAATCCTGATCGTACTGACCTTTGTTTTCGTCGAAGTCATTTACGGACTGGGCTTCGCCCCCGGCATGGAGGCGCTGCTTGCCTTCGCCCCGGGAGGGCAGGCGGAACTGACCGTGCTGGCGCTGATTGTGGGGGCTGACCTCGCCTTCGTCGTGGCACATCACATGCTGCGTCTATTCGTGGTCATTTTGGGCGCTCCGCTTCTGGCACGGTTCGCCAAGTCGCCGTCCTGAACAGGTGTGGCACATGCACGGGCACACCTTACCGCCGCCCGGGTGCTCGATGCGACTGGGTTCAAGATCGCTCTGGTCACTAATCGATCGGAGCAAAAAGCACCAACCGTCTCCCCGTACTCCTTGCTCATCGCCATCCGGCGGGGTTTGTTTCGCCCGTCCTTCCAAGCCCAATACCGGATCGCTGTGCGAGAGTATTTTATCGACGTTGAGTTCAACCGTCGATGTGCCACTGACCGAGCCTTGTCGATATGTGCCGATTATGTGTGTCGGTACGGTACCCGCAGCAGTGAGAAAACCGACCGAGCCGAAATCAAGAAAGTCAAGCGCATCCAGAAAATACGCGCGTTGCCTTGAAAATAAAGTGTTTCGTCCTGTGAACTTACCGGACATGGGCATTTCATTATGCTGAAGCTGGTTCGGCGGGGCATCATCACCGTGCAATGCCGCTTGGTGCAACGAATGAATAGACGCTATGCTGAAAGTGGTTTCTCAACAGCGGGTCTGACATGATCAGAGAGGCGCAAAGACGACTGGCCGCCATAATGATCCTCGACGTCGTAGGGTAGTATAGCCGGATGATGGCTGACGACGAGGCCGGAGTGCTGGACAGGATGTTGCACACCCGCTCAGTCGTGATGGAGCCGCTGATCTCGGATTACGGCGGACGGATCGTCAAGAACACCGGTGACGGCCTGCTGGTGGAGTTCGTCAGTGTGACCCAGGCGGTGCGCTGCGCACTCGCCATCCAGAAACGCTTGAAAGCCGCTCAGACCTCATCGGCAGAGTTGCCCGCACTGCAGGTCCGGATCGGCATCAACTTGGGCGAAGTCATTGTCGATGACGACGACATTTATGGCAACGGCGTCAATGTGGCCGCCCGCGTCGAGGCCCTTGCCGCGCCCGGCGGCATCGCCTGTACCTCTGCAGTCTGGGATCACTTGCAAGACAGCAAGGACATCGACTTCGAAGATGCCGGCGAAGTCGATGTCAAAAATATCCCACACCCTGTCCAGATTTTTCATGTCATGCAAAGTGGGGGCGAAAACGCACCATTACCTGCCCTGCCAAGCACAAGGCGTAGCATGCGAAACGTGCAGGTGATCGTCGGCCTTGCGTGTGTGGTACTTGCGCTCACGTTCCTTGCGTATTGGCAAACGGTGGGTCGGCAGGAAAACCCAAATACAGACGCTGGCGTCGAACGCATGGCATTCGACAAACCCTCCATTATCGTCATGCCGTTCGAAAACCTCTCCGGTGATCCTGAACAGGAATATTTTTCAGATGGGATGACCAACAATCTCATCACGGATCTGAGCCGCATCAGCGAACTGCTGGTCTTGGCACGTAACACGAGTTTCTCATTCCGGGACAGGGGCGAGTCAACGGACCCCAGGTCAGTCGGCGAGGCACTGGGCGTGCGGTATGTCGTCGAGGGCAGCATACAGCGCGCCGCCTCCCGTGTCCGGATCAATGCCAGCCTGACCGATGCAAAAACCGGCATCCAACTCTGGGCGCATCGTTATGACCGAGAGTTCAGGGATCTTTTCGCGCTTCAGGACGATACGGCAGCGGGCATCATCGAGGCCCTAGAGATCGAGTTGACGGAAGAGGAACGCCGGCAACTGTCCAAGCGCTACACCTCAAGTCTGGAAGCCTATGATCTCTACCTGCGTGCTTGGGAGGAAATCTTCAGATTCAATTCTTCGGGGCGACTGGAATCCCAGCAATACCTCCGCGACGCCCTGGCCCTGGACCCCAAATTCGCATTGGCCAGAGCGCTTCTGGCAACCAGCTACACCAACCGCAGCGGAGATACCCTGCAAAACAACGAACTGATGCTGGACCATGCGCTCGAACTCGCGGAACAGGCGCGGGAAGACGATCCGGATTTGCCCGCCGTTCAGGCCACGCTTGGTCTTGTTCACATGTTCCGCCGCGAGTTCAAGGCGGCCGAGGAAGCCTTTTCCAAAGCGATCGCGATGGATCCGAATTATGCCGACGCCTATGCCATGCAATCCTGGAACCGGCACTACGCGGGAGAACCTGAAAAGGCGTTGGAGGGGTTTCAATACGCCCTCGTTCTCAATCCGCGCGCACCCTTTCCTTATCTCAATGCGCTGGCAGAGGTGCATTTCAGCCTGGGCAACTATGACACATCGGTTCAATTCAATCTTGAAGCCGCACGGAGAAATCCGGAGGCCTTGAGAAACCGGCTATTTCTCGCAGCCGCCTATTCCGAAATGGGCAGGATGGAAGACGCAAGCTGGGAGATACAGGAAGCCCTGGCGCTTCAGCCGGAACTTAAAATCGCCAGCCTTGAATACATCGCGCCTTATCGGGACCAAACAACCGCCGATAAGCTTGCAAACGCGCTGAGAGCTGCCGGCCTGCCGGAATGACCCCCGAAAAAACGCACGGTCAGCCCTGATCTCGGACGCTTTACGCAGAACACCAAAGCAGGCGTGCAGGTTCCGGCCAACGCCTTTGCGAAATGCTCGGTGGCCTGCGACCGTGACAGGTTCTCCGTCCGTGCCGTGGGAGGACCATGATCCGAGGAAGTTGCTCCCTGCGCCTTAACAAGGAGCGGAGGCTGCGATGCGCCTCCAGAACTTGCGGCCGTCGGTTTCATTCGGGGCGCCGT
>JBFFFS010000199.1:0-5690 GCA_041557855.1 Roseobacter sp.
CACAGCTTTCATAAAATCCGCGCACCTCCGGTGTCAACACGCCGCGGCCGGTGGCATTCTGCGGCAAGTCGGAAGTGCCAACGTAATTCAATTCAACCAGTACGAGGCCGTCCGGCGTGATCGCGATATCGTCCGATCGATAGCGCAGCGGCGCATAGATCAATTCAACACGTTCGTTCATATACCGCAGAGCGTCCTAATGGGGCAGCTTCATCCCCATCAGGCCGGGAATGGAGAGGTGGTCCTCGAGAAAATCCAGATCGGGCCCACTGCACAGTACCATCGTCTTGATATTCCCGCTGGCAACATCCACCTTGCAGGCAATATTGCATGGCCGCCCAAAAGGATCAGCGACGTTGTCTACCTTCGGTATCTTGATAACGGCTACCGGATTATAAAGCCCGTCCTTGCGGACGGAGTTGATCATCCACACAGACGCCAACGCAGAGCAATATTTGGCAAAATCTTCGTGATTGTGGATCGTCTTCTGCGGAAGATACGAATTGCCCCCGAAAAATTCGACCATAAAGTGCGCATAGGTCATCAGTTCGTGGCCGACGCAGATAAATATGGCCAATTTCGGGTGAGCACCCTGGACTTCAGCACGGGCGACCGCAAAGGCCGCCCCTCCGAAACACATCTTTACAGGCTCAACTTGTCCCGCATGAAGGCGAGTGCCACGGACAGACCATCGGGGGCGATGCCATGGCCCGTACCCTTCATGATATGCGCGTACACATCCGTCCAGCCCGCCTCTTGCAGGGCTTCAGCAGCCTGAGGAAGGGATTGCGGCGGCACCACGTCATCATGGTCACCATGCACCAGCAGGACCGGCGGACGGCAGGCCACCTCGTCGGCCAGTGTCTCAGGCGACAGCAGCCTGCCTGAAAAGGCCACGATTCCGGCTATTTCGTCTTCGCGGCGCGGCGCGACGTGCAAGGCCATCATCGTGCCCTGCGAGAACCCGAAGAGCACCACCTGTTCGGGCAAAACGTCCTCATCGACCATGAGCGCATCGAGAAAGGCATTAAGATCATCCACAGCCTGCGCCATGCCGCGCATCGATTCTTCTTCGGAAGACCCATCGATCCACGGGATCGGGAACCATTGAAAGCCCATGGGCGCACCTGCGCAGGCCTCGGGCGCGTCGGGGGCCACGAAGAGGGTATCCGGCAAATGTTCTCCAAGAGGATCGGCGAGACCGAGCAGGTCGGCCCCATTGGCGCCGTAACCGTGCAGGAAAACGACGACCGAGCGCACGTCACCCGAGACCGGCGCGCGGCGTTCCGCGTTCAATACCCTTGTCATGCAATTCCTTCCCGTTGCTTTACAACCCGGTAGTACGAAAAGAGCAGCCGCGCTGCAACCGACCGCCAGGGCGACCATTCGGCGGCCCTTCTCCGCAGATCGCGCTCTTTCGGCCGGGCCTCCAGCCCGTAGAGCGCGCGCACCGCCTCCTGGAGGGCCAGATCACCCGGGGCGAAGACATCCGCGCGGCCCAGGCTGAACATCGCATAGATTTCCGCCGTCCAGGCACCGATGCCCGGCACCTCGACGAGCGTTTCGATCACCGTTTCATCGGGCGCATCGCGCAGACGATCATAATCTATCCCGGCCGCCGCGAGCGCCAGCGCGTACCGGATTTTCTGCCGGCTCAGCCCTAGGTCGCGCAGGGTTTCAGCACCGGCGGCGGAGACCCGTTCCGGCGTGGTCAGCCCGGCGGCCTCGATCCGTGACCAGATGGCATTGGCCGAAGCAACGCTGACCTGCTGGCTGACGATTGCACTGAAAAGCTGTGCGAACCCCTCCGGGCGCCGGCGCAGCGGCAGGGGGCCGGTGCATGCCAGCGCATGCGCCATCCTCGGGCAGCGTGCAGCCAGCCATGCAGCCCCCTCGGCTACATCCGCGTCGCAGGTGATGATGCGCCCGACACTCACTCTCGCAGGACCCATTCAACCGCCGCGGCCGCAGTTTGTACGACCGGCAGATCATCGGGCAACGGCGGGCGCGCAATCATGATGACCGGCAATTGTAACACGCGGGCAGCAAGCACCTTTGACACGCTGGCCGTACCACCGACGTTGCGGCAAATCAGATGGCTGATTTCAAGCGATCTGAACAGACGCTCCTCCTCGGCCATGGAGAAGGGCGGCGTGCCCTGCACGAATTTCATGAACGGGAAAGGCGGCGCGCCAGTGCTGGGATGGACTTGCCGCATGTAGAGCCTCTGGCCCCCGAAGTCCGCGTAGTCCGGAAGCGTCTGCCACCCGGTATTGCTGAAAACCCGCGCCGCTTCCGGAACGACACTGGCGGCTTCCCGGACCGACGACACATTGATCCAGATATCGCGTGCAGTCTCGCGCCATGGCGAGCGAAGTACGCGCAGATAAGGATTACCCCGCTTGCGGCATACCTCGTGCGCAACAGCGCTGATGTCGTCATCGAAAGGGTGGCTTGCATCAATGACATGGGTTACGGAGTGCTCCGCCATCCAGCGTTCCAACTCCTTGGGCGAGCGGAACGCATCAATGCGCGTCGGCACCGGCAGCGGATCAAAACTGCGCTCGGCCTCCGGCAAGGAGGCAATCACCGGCAGGCCCTGCTCAACCAGCGAAGCGATCACGTCATGCGCTTCGCGCGCGCCGGCCATGACCAGGATGTTCTTGTCCGTTTTCATGGGTGCGACTTTAAGGTCGTCTGCGGGGCGGGCAAGAGGGCTTGCCCCTGTGCTGGTGAGACGATACCGCACAGCTTATGATTGAGGAGCAGTACAACCGCGCAAGACGCAACGTAGCCGTTCTGGCGCTCGCGCAGGCGCTTCTTGGCGCGCAGATGCCGATGCTGTTCACGATTGGCGGCCTGGCGGGTCAGTCACTGGCTTCCAACATCTGCCTTTCCACCCTGCCGATCACGCTCATAGTGCTTGGGTCGATGGTGGCGGCGACACCGATTTCAGCGATCATGCAGCGCTTTGGTCGCCGCAGCGGATTTGTCTTTGGTGCGCTGGCCGGCGCTACGGGAGGCGCGGTGGGCGCCTTCGCGCTCTACCTTGCATCTTTCCCGCTGTTCCTGCTCGGCAGTTTCATAACTGGTTTTTACATGTCGGCGCATGGCTTCTATCGCTTTGCCGCCGCTGATACCGCATCCGATGCCTTTCGCCCCAAAGCCATCTCCTACGTAATGGCAGGCGGGCTGGCTGCCGCTGTCATCGGGCCACAGCTGGTCAAACTGACGGCCGATGCCTTCGTGGTGCCCTTCATCGGCACCTACATGGCCATCATCATGCTGAACCTTCTGGGATCATTGCTTTTTCTGGGGTTGGACATTCCAGTTCCGGTGGTGGCAACGACGGATGTCCACCGTGGGCGGAGCCGGTGGGAACTGCTGCGCACGCCGCGCGTCCTGGTTGCAATCATCTGTGCCGCCGTCACCTATACGCTGATGAACCTCATCATGACCTCGACACCGCTGGCCGTGGTCGGGTGCGGTTTTGACACGGCTGTCGCCGCCAATGTGGTCACCGCGCATGTGCTGGCGATGTATGCTCCCGCCTTTTTTACCGGGCATTTGATCGCACGATACGGCGCGCGGTGGATCATGGGCGCGGGGCTGTCGATTCTCGCCGCCGCGGGCATGGTGGCCCTTGCCGGCGTGGCGCTGGAGAATTTCTTTGTCGCGCTGATCCTGCTGGGGATCGGATGGAACTTTGGCTTCATCGGCGCCACCAGCATGCTGGCGGCCGAGCATACACCCGAGGAGCGCGGGCGGGTGCAGGGCCTCAACGACCTGATCGTTTTTGGCGGCGTTACGCTTGCGTCACTGTCCTCGGGCAGCCTGATGAACTGTGCCGGCGGGTCGGCGCAAGAGGGCTGGGCGGCGGTCAACCTGGCCATGATGCCCTTCCTGGTACTGGCCGGATGCGCCGTGATATGGCTGATGATGCAACCGAAACCGCGACGGTCGGATCAGACCATCTGAGCCTTTTGGGGGCGCTGCCCCCGGCCCTTCCGGGCCTCCCCCGGGATATTTTCCGTCCAAAGAAGAACGGTCAGGACCACCGCCAGAGCAAAAGCGATCGTTTGAGCGGATGTACGGCGAGAGCGCCCCGGGCCACATCCTGCGGCGCACGGGCCGCCTGTGACAAAAGCGGATGGGTGAGAAAGGCCTCGGTCAAGGCCGGCCGCGCGGGTGCAGGGATGGCACGCCGCAACCGTAGCGGATCGAGACCAGCGAGCGCCTTTGTCGCCAGGGCAGAGACCGCTTCGGGCCGGCCATCGACGAGCGGCACGCGTTGCTGTTCCTCCAGCGCCGGGACCGCGCGCAGAAAGCGCGCCAGCCCGGTCGCGCGTCCCAGAGAGCGCACGCTTTCTTCCTGTTCCTCAGCGACACCGAGCGCCCGCGCGGCAACCCACATGAGCCCTGCGGCAGTATCATCGAGGTAGCTGTCGAAATGCGCGGAGTCCTCGAAGGGCTCCTTGTAGATATCCCATCGCCGAGCGGCCACGAGGCGATCAAGGATTTCGGCCCCCTGTGCGTCGATAAATCCGGCGAGCGGCTGGGTGACCTCGTGGCGGCGCACCGGTTTTCCTTGCGCGATTTCCTCCAGCGCGTCACGCCACCATTGCAGCCGCATCTCGGCAATCATGGTTTCCTGTGTCACCCAGGGGGCGCGGGAAACTTCCACGTTGAAGGCGTAGAGCGGAAAAAGGACGCGGCGCGCTGGCAAGGGGCCGGCCATCACGGCGGAGAAGCGGTCGGGATCGGCCTTTTCCACCAGCGCAGCACAGGCTAAGAGATCGGAGTCGAAGCTCATCGCGGACGGACAGCGCAGAGCAGGTAGCCAAAACTGTCCCGTTCCGCGCGCCAGGTGGCGGCTTCGGCCTGCGCCTGCGCCAGCACATCCGCCAGCGCGCCCGTGGCGCCGGGCAACAAGGCATCGATACGGGCATCGAGCGGGGTGTAGTAGTTTTCCCAAGCCGCATCGGACAGTCGCCGTGTCGCCACACAGCTGTAGCCGGCCGCCTCGATGAGGGCGCGCACCCCGGCCTCATCGGTCATGTCCGGGTAATCCGCCCAAGCCTCGCGCGCGGCCTGCGAGGGAGTGTCGGTGAACCAGCAAACCTGGGAAAACGCGATACCTCCGCCTGGTGCCAGGACCGGCTTCCATTGTTCAAGCGCCTCACGCACGCCGAGGAAATAGACGGCACCCGCGCTCCAGATCAGATCGAAAGGACCGGTGAGATCGAACATGTCCACCGTGCTGATGACGGTCTGCGGATCATCCGCGTGGCGCGCCTGCGCCTGCGCCACGAAATGATCCACCTTGTCGACAGCCGTCACGTGGCCCTGCGGGGCAATGGCGCGCAAAGCGGCGATATCGGCCCCGGGCCCGCAGGCGGCATCGCAGATGCGCGCGTCGGGGGGAACACCCAGTTGCTCGGCCGCCCAGAACACATCCGCGTCCTCGCCTGGCCCTTCCCGCGGCAGGTCACGGTGCAGCGCGAAAAACGCATCCCAGTACGGATTGCTCATGCGGGTTTCCAGTCGCGCAGAAGTTTCCAGCGGATCGCATCGAGCAGCGCTTCGAAGGAGGCATCGACGATGTTGGCGGAGACGCCAACAGTGGACCAGCGCCGCCCCTCCCCGTCCTCGCTGTCGATGATGACGCGGGTTACGGCCTCGGTGCCGCC
>JBFFFS010000200.1:0-5680 GCA_041557855.1 Roseobacter sp.
CTCGCCGACAGTATCGCCGCGATGGAGCTCGGACGGTTTGAACTGCTCATGGCGCTGCTGGTCTTCTACATCGTGCTTGGCATGTTCCTCGACGGGATTTCGGCTGTCGTGCTGACGATGGCAATCGTCGAGCCGATGGTCCGCGAGGCAGGGATCGACCTGATCTGGTTCGGTATCTTTGTCGTTGTTGTCGTCGAAATGGCACAGATCACGCCACCGATCGGCTTCAACCTCTTCGTTCTGCAGGGCATGACCGAGCATGAAATGGGTTATATCACCAAGGCTGCATTGCCGATGTTTCTCATCATGGTGCTGATGGTCTTCGTGCTGATCTGGTTCCCGGAGATCGCGACCTGGTTGCCCGACAACCTCAGGCAAAATGCAAACTAGTGATCAGGACCGTTTTATGGCGCATCTCGGAGAACGCGCGCATCGCCCTGATCCTGGGGCTGGCGGCTGGGCTGGCCTTGCCCGGTCTGGCCTCAGCCTTGCAACCGTGGCTGCCCCAGATGATCGCGGTGCTGCTCACGGTGACGGCGCTCAGGATCGGGCACCGTGCCGCGTTGGGCGCCTTGCGCGATCTCCGTTGGGGCATGGGCTCGGTTGCGGTGTTGCAGGTCGCCTTGCCGATGGGGCTGTTCGGCGCGTTCCACGCCGCCGGTCTGGCCGCGACGCCCGTGGCGATGGCGGTGGTGCTGGCGACGGCAGCTCCGGCCCTGTCCGGCTCCGCAAACCTAGCCTTGATGCTGGGGCAGAACGCCGGTCGCATGATGCAGATCCTGATCCTCGGCACGGCACTTTTCCCGCTGACCGTGCTGCCGGTGTTTACGGTGATGCCGCAACTGGGCACCGCGCACGAAACGACACTGGCGGCGCTGACCCTGCTTGCCGTGATCTTGACGGCCTGCGGCACCGGGTTTGCGCTGCGCGCCCGGTTCATTCCGCAGCCGGATGCCGGGCAGACCAAGGCGCTGGACGGGCTTTCGGTGCTGGCCTTCTCGGTGATCGTGGTAGCCTTGATGGCCGCGCTCAACCCAGCCCTGCGCGCCACACCCGGCACCGTCGGTCTTTGGGCGGCGCTGGCATTCGTGTTAAGTTACGGCATCCAGATCGCGGTTTACCTCGTCTTGAGGCGCGGCGCGTTGCGACCTCTTGCCGGCCCCCTCGCGATTGGTGCGGGCAACCGCAACATAGGACTTTTCCTCGTGGCCCTGCCGCCGGAGGTGATCGCCCCGATGATGGTCTTCATCGGGTGCTGGCAGTTGCCGATGTACCTCACACCGATCCTGCTGCGCTGGCTCTACAAGAAGGACTGAGCGAATGAGCGACTATCCTTTGATCAGAACCGTAGGCCTTTCCGGTATTCTGGTTACCTTTGCAGAAGCGATGGACGATACCGCCAACTGCGCCACCCTGGCCTTCCGTGCGGCGGTCGATGCCGAAGACTGGCCCGAGGTGAGCGAAACCTCGATGTCGCTGGTGTCAGTCTTTGTCGTCGTTGACCTCGTGGATTATCCCGCGGAAGCCATGATCGAACGCCTGCAAGAGCTATTGGCGACGCGAGATTGGTATGCGGCCCCCCTGCCCGAGGGCCGCACCCTTTGGCACATCCCGACAGTTTACGGCACCGACCTCGCGCCTCAACTGGAAGAGGCCGCCGAGGCTGCCGGTCTCGATCCGGATACGGCGATTGCAGAACTGTCTTCGGCGCGTGTGCGCGTACTGACCATCGGTTTTTCCCCCGGTCAGCCCTATCTGGGTCAGCTTGATCCTCATTGGAACATCCCCCGCCAGCAAGGTCTGACCAAGAGTGTGCCGCCCGGTGCGCTGGTGGTTGCGATCCGGCAGCTTGTGATATTCACCAACGCAACGCCGACCGGTTGGCGACACGTGGGTCAGACAGCCTTTCGTACATTCGATCAGAAAAGCGAAACGCCCTTTTCCCTCTCGCCCGGAGACGAGCTTGTGTTTCCTGCCGTTAGCATTGACGAACTGGAACGTATCCGGGAGAGCGCCACCGCCAGCTACGGCGGCGCAGAGCGCGAGGAAATCGCATGAGCGGCCTGTTGAAAGTCCTTGCTGCCGGCCCCGCCATGAGCCTGCAGGACATGGGCCGGCGCGGGTACCTGGC
Organism: Roseobacter sp.; assembly: GCA_041557855.1. Classification (GTDB taxonomy): domain Bacteria; phylum Pseudomonadota; class Alphaproteobacteria; order Rhodobacterales; family Rhodobacteraceae; genus Roseobacter. Next base: position 2,132 of record JBFFFS010000200.1, read on the forward strand.
GTTCGGACTGACGCGCGGCGGAGCTGCCGACACGCTGGCTCTGCACGAAGGAGCTGCCCTGCTTGGTCAGAGCGCGGAGCTCGCGGCGGTGGAGATGATGGGTACGGGCGGCACCTTCGAACCGACCTGCGACATCGTGATTGCATTGACCGGCGCGCAGATGACGGCGACGCTGGACGGCGCGCCGCTTGTCTGGAACGCGAGCCATAGCATACCAGCTGGAGCCAAGCTCTCCATCGGTGGCGCGCGCAGCGGAACCTATGGCTATCTGCACGTGTCGGGCGGGTTCGACGTGCCAGTTCAGATGGGGGCTCGCGGCAGTCACATGAACGCAGGTATCGGCCGGGTGCTGCAAGCAGGCGATACGCTGCCAGTCAGCGCCCCCGTCTCGAAACGCAGCGGCGTCTTTCTTGTACCCTCCGAACGCCTGTCCGGCGGCACGATCCATGTCGTAGCGTCCGCGCAGACGAATGAGTTTTCAGAAGAGACCCGCGCGCGTTTTGCCGATACGCAGTTTCGACGCGACCCTCGTGGTAACCGTCAGGGTGTGCGCATGGACACGGATGCCGAAGGGTTCTTCGCCAAATCGGGTCTGTCCATCGTATCAGAGGTCATCGTGCCCGGAGACATACAGATCACCGGCGACGGCGCGCCCTATGTGCTGATGTGCGAGAGTCAGACCACCGGTGGCTATCCACGGATCGCCACGGTGATCCCGTCCGATCTGCCGAAAGTCGCGCAGGCATCGGTGGGAGCGCCCCTGCAGTTCCAGTTCCTGTCACTGGATGAGGCAATCACGCTGGAGACGCGCGCCCGCGCGGATATCAGGGCTCTCACCGGGCGCGTGCAACCACTGGTGCGCGATCCGCATGATATTTCCGACCTGCTTGCTTACCAGCTTGTCAGCGGGGCTGTCTCCGCCCTTGCCGACCCTTTCGAGACATAGAGGAGTTTCTCATGACACAGGTAGATATCAATGCCGATATGGGCGAAAGCTTCGGCCCGTGGAAAATGGGCGATGACGCGGCACTGCTGAAAACGGTAACCTCGGCGAACATCGCCTGTGGTGCCCATGCGGGCGACCCCGACGTGATGGCCGCAACCATGAAAATGGCGCTCGAGAACGGTGTCGGCATCGGCGCGCATCCCGGCTTTGCCGATCTTCAGGGTTTTGGACGGCGGCGTATGACCGTGCCGCGCGCGAGCCTGCAGAACTCCATCCGCTTTCAGGTTGCCGCATCGATCGGCATGGCAAAATCACTGGGCGCCGAAGTCCGTCACGTCAAGTTGCACGGAGCGCTTGGCAATATGACATCGGAAGATGTGAGCCTTGCCCGCGATTGTTATGAAGCGGCCCTTTCGGTCGATCCCGATTTGATTGTCATGGTGCTGTGCGCGACAGCGCAGGAGCAGGCGGTGCGGGATCTGGGTTGCGCGTGGGCCGGCGAGATTTTTGCCGACCGCGCCTACAACGACGACGCCACCCTCGTAGACCGCAGCAAACCCGGAGCGGTGATCCACGACGCGGAACTGGCAGGGCAGCGCATGGTCGAGATGGTCCAGGCGGGTGCGATCATCACCGAATCCGGTAAACGCATCGACACTAGCATAGATACGATCTGCTGCCATGGTGATACGCCTGAAGCGGTTGAAATTGCAGCTTCCGTGCGACGCACTCTCGAAACCGCCGGGATCACCGTGACACGCCTCAATGGGCGCCGCACTTGACGCGCCGGGCGCTCATCATGGAATAGGATGGCCAGTTTTGCAGGCCGCTACAGCGAGCCTCTGTTGCGGTCATCCGACCCACAGCGATTAACCTTGCTTGAAAATACGATGCCTCATAGCCTTGGCGCCGCGGCTGAAATTGCCTTTTCGGGGGAGGGTGCGGACATGATGCCAAGGACGCAATATGCCAGGAGCGGCGATGTCCATATCGCATATCAGGTCTATGGCGACGGACCGAAAAATCTTGTGCTCGTGCCCGGTTTCATCTCACAGATCGAGACTTACTGGGAGAATCCGAATTGGGCGAAGTGGCTGGAGCGTCTCGGGAAATTCACCAAGGTTGCGCTGTTTGACAAGCGCGGCACGGGACTGTCGGACCGGGGTGTTGCAGTTCCCGACATGGATAAACGCATGGATGACATTCGAGCGGTCATGGACGCCGCCGACATGGAAACCGCCTACGTGCTTGGTATTTCCGAGGGCGGTTCGCTGGCATCCGTTTTCGCGGCCTATCAGGCGAAACGCTGCGAAGGCCTTATACTCTACGGCGCCTTTGCCCGCTTCGAGTCGTGGTTCCCGAACCAGGACGCGCTGGACCAGTTGTTCGACTACGCAAGAGAACATTGGGGTACCGGCGCGGCGCTGCCTCTGTTTTGCCCCGATACCGGCAATGACCCAAAATTTCAGGAGTGGTGGGGTAAATACGAACGCACAGGGGCCTCGCCCCGTGATCTCATCGAAATCATGAAGGTCAACAGCCAGATCGATATCACCGATATTCTGCCGACCATTAAAGCGCCGACGCTCGTGCTCCACAAAACCGAGGATGCGCTGATCGACATCGAGGGTGGCAGAACCCTTGCGCAGATGATCCCCGGCGCCAAACTGATCGAGTTTTCGGGGCGGGATCACTTCGCCTTCATGGGAAATGAAAGGGATCAGATCATCGACGAGATCGAGGCCTTTGTCACCGGATCGAAACCGAAGCCCGTTTTCGACAGAGTTCTTGCCGCCGTTGTCTTCACTGACATTGTCGATTCCACATCGCTCGCGCAGAAGCTCGGGGACGACGCTTGGCACGCCATGCTCGAGCAGCACAACAGTATCGTCAGACATCTCTTCGATCAGTTCCGCGGTCAGGAGGTCAAATCGCTGGGCGACGGGTTCCTGGCAACCTTCGATGGACCGGGGCGCGCCATCCACTGTGCCAAGGCGATCGGCGAAGCCGTGTCACAGTTGGATCTGGAAGTCCGCATCGGGGTGCACACCGGCGAAGTCGAAGTTGCGGATAATGACGTGCGCGGCATTGCCGTGAACATTGCCGCGCGCATCGCCGAGCTTGGTGGGGGCGGCGACATCGTTGTGTCGCGGACGGTCAAGGACCTGGTGGCGGGCTCTGGCCTCGACTTCGAAAGCCTGGGCACCAGAAAACTCAAGGGCTTGTCCGAAGACTGGCAGGTCTACAAGGCCCTGTAATACCCAGCGCGCAAATCAATTGCTTTTAGAAAGCTCCCATCAATGTACTGAACCACTACCGGCTGGCGCCGGTAGGATCGGCGATATGCTGCTCCAAGTACTGAAGTACGAGGTCTTCGGTGATGGCACCGTTGGTCGTCGAGAAGTACCCCCGGCCCCAAAAGCGCCGCCCCCAGTAGCGCTTGCGTAGCTGAGGGAATTCACGTTGGACCTTGTGGGAGGAGCGACCTTTCATCAGGCGCACGAGATCGCTCACCGCCAGCTTCGGCGGCACCGACACGAACATGTGGACATGATCCGCCGACAGCACCCCGCGGATGATGCCGACACCTCGCTCGCGGCAGA
>JBFFFS010000201.1:0-5657 GCA_041557855.1 Roseobacter sp.
ATCAGGATCGAAAAAACCCACGCGGGCCCGAAACTCGGCGTGCTCAGCCACGCAGGCCCCATCAGCACGGCCAAAGCGATCCCGTATAAAATCCCAACCGCGTAATGAAACACCCAGCCCAACGACAACTCCGCCGACACCGGGCTGGCTGCTGCTACGTCGTCGTGAAAAACCTTGCCGCGTGGCAGGTGCCCGACCCATCGACCGACCATCGCCCAGTTCGGAGTTGGGACGCCAGCTATCTGCCGCAACAGCAACGCCCAGAGATCCATCAGCCCGGTTGCCACGAGGCCCATCACCACTCCCGTCACCACGTTGATGTCGCTCACTTCTGTCCCCTTCAATTGCCCGCGAGCGGATAGTTGCACGCGCACCGCCCAAGCGCCAGTCCATCGCGCTGTGACACGCGCCAGCGGGCAGAAAAAAACGGATCGGAGCGAACCGATCCGTTTGAGTTGTCATAAGCAACGCGGAGGAAGAGGCCGCGCGCTCGTCGAAAACAGTTCAGACGGTCCCTGACCGAAACGCGCCTGAAATGACATCACGTGGTTCAAGGATGCGCGCATATGATCCCGCAGTCTGTGATCGAGGTCACATAAACCTCATTTTGCAGCCCATCCGGGCTTGATGAATTGGGCCGATTTTCATTTTTTCGCCATAATTCTGCCCAACTTGGCCGCTCTGATCGAAACTGACGTTTTCGGTGAGAGGAGAAGAGGACATGGCAATCGTTTCCGTGATTATCGGCGGGCTCGTAGGCTTTGCGACCTTTCTCTGCACCATGGTCCTGACGGATGCATCCCTGATGCAGGCACTTGCGAACTACGCGATAGCAGGCTGCGGCGCTGCCGGCCTTCTCATCGGGGTTGCGTTTCTGCGCCCGGGCAGGTCAGCCGCCACCTGGCGCAATCAGGCTGCTGGTTACGGGCCGCATCAACCGACTCCAGACGCGTCTGCAACCGTATAAGTCAAAACCTTGTGCAAGCATTTTCCCGCGGGTCAGGGAGAGGTGTATTCAAACCCCAACTTGCCACAAAGAGTTGAACATGTCATACGGGGCCCTGCTAACAGTATTCTTTTCGACCTGCTCTCCCTGATTCGGCGCTCAGATCTCGATACGGATCCACTACGCCGGGCTATCGCACTAACGCGGATAGCAACAATCAAGGAGATACGGATATGGCCACTGGCACCGTAAAATGGTTCAACACAACTAAAGGCTTCGGCTTCATTGCACCCGATGGCGGCAGCAAGGATGTCTTTGTTCACATTTCAGCTGTCGAGCGTGCAGGTCTTACCGGCCTCGCGGACAACCAGAAAGTGACGTTCGACATCGAAGCCGGACGTGACGGACGTGAGTCTGCGACAAACATCGCGCTCGCCTGATCTCAGATCACCCTGCGGATTGCGGTCCGCGCGGAACATCAAAACAACAAACGCCTGCCCTTTTACCCACGGCAGGCGTTTTTCATGAGATGTCTGCGAAAATCGCGATGGCTGTCAGAGAACGACGCGCCAGATCAACAAGGACGGCACCAGGAACGCAAAGGCGATGCAAAAAAGCAGTGCAGCGTGCGAAGCCTTGCCGAACATGCTCTCGCGGTGTTCTTTCATGAAGTCGGTTTCTTCAGAAATATGATTGTCCATGGGACTCTCTCGGCTTGATTGTCTCCACGAAACATGGGGCGCTTTGCGATCAATTCCAGCCTGAGCCGACAAAAAAAGCCGGCGTTTCCGCCGGCTTCTGTTTTTGTCTGAAACAATGAAATTCAGTTCAGTGCTTTGTCCGTGATCATATGTGTCCATGCACCTTCCGGTTCCTTGGAGATCACCGGATCCGAACCACCCGACAGCAAAGAGGCCACCGTGCGCTCATAGTCAGCCGGATCCAGCGCACCGTTGCTTCCTGCGGTGAGCTTTGCGATCTCGCCCATCATCCGTTTCTGGTGCTCTTCGGTCTGCGCACCGCTGGCGTCATTGTCCAGAACGATCTCGGCAGCTTCGTCCGGGTTTTCCTCGGCATATTTCCAGCCCTTCATGGATGCCCGCACGAAGCGCACCATCTTGTCTGCAAAGGCCGGGTCATCAAGTTTGTCTTCCAGCACGTAGAGCCCGTCCTCAAGCGTAGCGACGCCCTGATCCTCGTATTTGAAGACCGTCAGGTCCTCCGGCGACAGACCGGCATCGATCACCTGCCAGTATTCGTTGTAGGTCATGGTCGAAACACAGGCCGCCTGTCCTTGCAGCAGCGGATCGACGTTGAAGCCCTGCTTGAGCACTGTCACGCCCTGTTCGGAGCCGTCCGTCGGGATGTCGAGCTTGCTCATCCAGCTCAGGAAGGGGAACTCGTTTCCAAAGAACCACACACCAAGCGTCTTGCCGGGGAAATCATCGGTGCTGGTCACGCCTGCATCCTTGCGGCAGGTCAGCATCATCCCTGAAGATTTGAAAGGCTGCGCGATATTCACCATCGGCAGACCCTTCTCGCGCGCGGCCAGCGCCGAGGGCATCCAGTCCACGGTGACATCCGCGCCACCGCCTGCCAGAACCTGCGTCGGCGCGATGTCCGGGCCACCCGGCTTGATGGTCACGTCGAGGTCTTCCTCCTCGTAAAAGCCCTTGTCCAACGCTACATAGTAGCCCGCAAATTGCGCCTGGGTGACCCACTTCAATTGCAATGTCACCTCGTCGGCGGCATGGGCCGCGACGCCCCATAGGCCAAGGGCAGCGCCCGTGACCAGTGTTGTGATCGTCTTCATGATATACTCCTTTGTTGGTCGTATTTTTTCTGTTTTTCTTTCACAGGCATCTCAGTGCCTTTGGGACGGGTGCCAGAAGGTCACCGCCCGTTCGATCAGTGCGATACTGCCATAAAACGCGGAACCCGCAATCGCCGCGACGACAATTTCCGCCCAGACAAGATCAAGCGCAAGCTGTCCCACCGAGGTGGAAATCCGAAACCCCATGCCCCGGATCGGGGAGCCGAAAAATTCGGCGACAATGGCACCGATCAAGGCGAGCGTGCTCGCGATCTTCAAGCCGTTGAAGACAAATGGCATCGCCGCCGGCAGCCGTAGTTTTCTCAGCGTGGTCCAGTATCCCGCCGCATAGGTGCGCATCAGATCCTTCTGCATCGCGTCCGCCGAAAGCAGGCCTTGCACCGTGTTCACCAGCACCGGGAAGAACACCATCACGACGACAACCGCCGCCTTCGATTGCCAGTCGAAGCCGAACCACATCACCAGGATGGGCGCCATCCCGATCACCGGCAGGGCGGCGACGAAATTGCCCACGGGCAGCAGGCCGCGCCGCAGGAAATCGTAACGGTCCACCAGAATGGCCGTCAGAAACGCCGATCCGCAGCCCAGTACATAGCCGGTCATCGCACCTTTCAGGACGGTCTGCACGAAGTCCTCCCAGAGGATCGCGGTGGACGCGGCAAAGCGCTCGGCGATCATCGAGGGTGCGGGGAGCAACACCGGGCTGATACCGAACCCGCGCACCAGCCCCTCCCAGACGGCGATCAGCGTGACCCCGAAAAGCACCGGCACCGCCAGTGCCGTGACCCGCGTGCGCGGACGCGCCGCCAGCTTTGTGTTCAGCCACCAGCCGCCCGCCCAGACAACAACCGTGAAGATCAGCCAGCCGGTCATGCCATCCCCATGCGTTTGAGCGTCAGGCGCTGGATCAGCCCCACCAGCCCGACCAGCGCCGCCGCCAGCGCCGCCGCCGTCACCAACGCCGACCAGATCTGGATCGTCTGCCCGTAGTAACTGCCCGCCAGCAGCCGCGCGCCCAGACCGGCCACCGCCCCCGTCGGCAATTCACCCACGATGGCCCCCACCAGCGAGGCCGCCATGGCGACCTTCAGAGAGGTGAAAAGATAGGGCATCGACGACGGCAAGCGCAGCCGCAGAAAGGTCTGCCGGGGGGAGGCGTTCCACGTCCGCATCTGGTCAAGCTGCATCGCATCGGGCGAGCGCAGTCCCTTGACCATGCCCACGACCACCGGGAAGAATGACAGGTACATCGAAATCATCGCCTTCGGCAGCAGGCCCGAGATGCCCACCGCGTTCAGCACCACGATGATCATCGGGGCCACGGCAAGGATGGGAATGGTCTGGCTGGCGATGACCCATGGCATGACCGACATGTCCATCGTCCGGTTATAGACAATCCCGATGGCCAGCGCGATCCCCAGAGCCGTCCCCAGCGCAAACCCCAGCAGCGTCGCACTCAGCGTGATCCAGCTGTGATAGACCAGCGACCGCTTCGAAGTCAGCTTCTTCTCGACCGTCGTTTCCCATATTTCCACGGCGACCTGGTGCGGCGCAGGCAGCTTCGGCTTGTCCTGGCTCCAGGTGTCGGCCACCAGCGTCACCGTGGTCAGTTCTTCACCCGATCGTGTCGCCTTGTCATAGGCCCAGGCCGCGTTGAGCCAGATCGCCGCGAGATACCAGACCGCAAAGATGGCGGCCACAACGGTCAGGACAGGCACGACATTACGCATCCGCCAGCCTCCGCCACGCCGGCGCACCGGCTTTCGGCGACCACGGCCGCCAGAAATGCGCCACCAGCCCCTTGAAGCCATCCAGCCTTCGATTTTTCAGGCGTCCGAACATCACAGACCTGCACTTTCACTTTGCCGGGAAAACTCCCCCCGGAGGGTCGCTCTCAGCAGAGGTAAACGCTCAGTCATCGATATGCCCCGCGCGCAAGCCTTCCCTGACCCGGTGCGCCACTTCCAGAAACGCCGGCGTGTCGCGGATATCCAGCGGCCGCTCGCGCGGCAGGGGGCTGTCGATCACATCGGTGATCCGGCCCGGGCGTGGGCTCATCACCACGATCTTGGTGCTCAGATACACCGCCTCCGGGATCGAATGGGTCACGAAGGCAATGGTTTTCTGCGTGCGCTCCCAGAGCTTGAGCAATTGCTCGTTCAGGTGATCCCGGACGATCTCGTCCAGCGCCCCGAAAGGCTCGTCCATCAACAGGATATCCGCGTCAAAGGCCAGCGCCCGCGCGATCGAAGCCCGCTGCTGCATGCCACCCGACAGCTGCCATGGATACTTGCGCTCAAAGCCCGACAACTCGACCAGATCGAGAACACGCTGCACGCGCGCCGCCATATCCGCCTTGTCATATCCCATGATTTCCAGTGGCAGCCGGATGTTGCCGCCAATGGTCCGCCACGGATAGAGACCGGCAGCTTGAAAAACATACCCGTAAGCACGCGCCTTGCGTGCCGCCTCCGGGCTCACTCCGTTCACGGTAATCGTGCCGCCCGTGGGATGTTCCAGATCGGCCATGCACCGCAGGAAGGTGGTCTTGCCGCAGCCGGAGGGCCCGATAAAGCTGACGAATTCGCCTTTCTCGATCTCAAGGCTCACGTCCTTGAGCGCATGTACCGGCCCGTCGTTCGTCTGGAACGTCAGGTCGAGCCCCTTCGCCGAAATGACAGAACTCACTGGCCTCTCCCCCCGCACGGCCTCTCGCGTGACACCATGGCGCGCGGCAGGCTGATCTTGTTGCCCTGCATTGCGTCTCTTCAGATCCCCGCCGGGATGTTCAGCGGATCGCGCTGGATCATCTTCGGCGCCGTCAGTGCCTTCCATTTCGACAGGGCCACGTTGGCGCTCGGGAAGGCCGGCCGCGGA
>JBFFFS010000202.1:0-5644 GCA_041557855.1 Roseobacter sp.
AAACGCAAACCGCTTTAAAAGAAAAGCCGCCCCGAACGGGCGGCTTTTTTCATTTCGCTCCGGAGGCCGACAGTTACAGCTGCGCCATCACCTCATCGGAGGCTTCGAAGTTCGTGGTCACACGCTGCACGTCATCATCGTCTTCCAGCGCCTCGATGAGCCGCATCAGTTTTTGCATGTTCTCCAGATCCATCTCGGTTGTGGTCGTCGGTTTCCACACCAGCTTGGTGCTTTCGCTTTCGCCCAACTCGGATTCCAGAGCGGTGGCGACCTCGTTGAGGTCTGTATCCGCACACCAGATGACGTGCCCCTCTTCGCTGCTTTCCACGTCTTCGGCCCCGGCTTCAATCGCCGCCATCATGACCGTGTCAGCATCCCCCACTTCGGCAGAATAGGTCACTTCGCCCTTGCGCTCGAACATGAAGCCGACGCTGCCTGTTTCGCCGAGGTTTCCGCCATTCTTCGTAAAGGTCGAGCGCACGGTCGAGGCCGTGCGGTTGCGGTTATCGGTCATGGCCTCGACGATCACGGCAACGCCGTTTGGGCCATAGCCCTCGTAGCGGATTTCCTCATAGTCGTCGCCATCACCGCCGGTCGCCTTGTTGATCGCGCGTTCGATGTTGTCCTTGGGCATCGACTGGCCCTTGGCTTCCTTGACCGCCAGACGCAGACGCGGGTTCTTGTCCGGGTCGGGGTCACCCATTTTCGCGGCAACCGTGATTTCCTTGCTGAGCTTGGAAAACAGCTTGGCGCGCACGGCATCCTGACGCCCCTTGCGGTGTTGAATATTTGCCCATTTGGAATGGCCTGCCATCGGTATATCCATCGCTGAGAATTGTTCAGCGCCGTCTATAATGCAGGTCCCATGGAAGGAGCAAGAGCACGCAGCAGCTAATGCCCCCGTATAAGAACGTCAGGTTCATACCGGCCACGGTCCCTCGCGGACCCCACGAAAACCAACCACAGAAGATGTTTTCCATGCTGCCGACTTCGTTACCTGGCTTTGGGATTCTGGCGGTATTCGGGGCGCGCGGGATTGCCCCTTTCCCCGACGCAAGGCTTATGGCTAGATCACAAGTACATGACCACCGATCAGATCATCCTATTCAGCCTTTTCGGCGTGGTCTTTGGACTGCTGCTGTGGGGGCGACTGCGCTATGATATCGTCGCGTTTTCCGCCCTTATGATGGCGGTCGTCCTTGGCGTAGTACCGACAAAGGACGCGTTTTCAGGCTTTGGCCATCCCGCGACGCTGGTAGTGGCGCTGGTATTGGTGGTTTCGGCTGGACTGGTCCGATCGGGGGCGATTTTTCTCATCACGCGCACATTGGTGGATGCCACACGCGATCTTGGCGCGCATATCGCGTTGATGGGCGCAATCGGCGGGGTACTCTCCGCCTTCATGAACAACGTAGCCGCGCTTGCGCTCCTCATGCCGGTGGATATCCAGACCGCGCGCAAGGCCGGTCGCGCACCGGGGCTCAGCCTGATGCCGCTGAGTTTCGCCACAATTCTGGGCGGCATGGCAACGCTGATCGGAACTCCGCCCAACATCATCATCGCTGCGATCCGCGAGGAAAACCTCGGCACATCCTTCAGGATGTTCGATTTCGCACCGGTGGGCGGAATCACCGCTCTGGCCGGGCTTGCGTTCGTGGCTCTGATAGGATGGCGGTTAATCCCCCAGCGCGGGCAAAGCACTCAGATCACGACCGACATCTCGCAGTATATCGCAGAACTGACCGTGCCGGAGGACAACAAGCAGATCGGCAAACGCGTCGCCGAATTGAGCGATGCCGCCGATAAGGCCGATGTCGCCATCCTCGGGTTGATCCGGGACGGCAAACGCCAATACGGGCAGGCCCGCAACATGGTTCTGCGCACAGGCGATGCGCTGGTGCTGGAAGCCACCCCCGAAGCGCTGGACGAGTTTCGATCGAGCCTTGATCTCGCGGTGGCCGACGCCGAGCGAGAGGAAGCTCTGAACGCGGCGGGTGACGGGGTCGAAGTGATCGAAGTCGTGGTACCGGACGACGCCCGCATTCGCGGGAAAACCGCCAAGTCCATTGGTCTTGCATGGCGACAACGCACCGTTCTTCTGGGTATATCGCGGCGCGGTCGGCGCCTCACGGAGCACCTGCGCGACACCCCGATTGAGACCGGCGATATCATGTTGTTGCTGGTGCCCCGCGATACCGGTCCCGATGTTGCCGATTGGCTGGGCGCGCTTCCTCTGGCCGACCGCGGTCTCGCCGTCACGGCAAATCGCAAGGTCTGGCTGGCAATCGGCCTGTTTGCCGCAGCGGTGCTGGCCGCCAGTCTGGGGTTTCTCTATCTGCCCATCGCACTTGGACTGGTAGTGGTGGCTTACGTACTGGCCAGGATCGTGCCACTGACGGAGCTTTACGACCATATCAACTGGCCGGTGGTGGTACTCTTGGGCTCCATGATCCCGCTGGGGGCCGCGCTCGAAACCTCGGGCGGCACCGAACTGATTGCCGGCGCCCTGGTCTCATGGACTGCCGGCCTGCCCGCCTGGGCTGTTCTCACCGTGCTGATGGTGGTGACCATGACGCTCTCTGATGTGCTCAATAATACCGCAACCACGATCGTAGCCGCTCCAGTGGGTATTCAAATGGCACAGAGCCTCGGCGTGTCGCCCGACCCCTTTCTGATGGCCGTCGCCGTTGCCGCATCGAGCGCCTTTCTCACGCCGATCGGGCACAAGAACAATACGTTAATTCTATCTGCGGGTGGCTATCAGTTCTCCGACTATTGGCGCATGGGCCTGCCTCTGGAGATCATCGTCGTTGCCGTATCCATTCCGGCTATTCTGGTATTTTGGCCGCTCTGACGAGCAAACTGCAAAAATAAAAGCCCGGGCTCTGGTCTTATCCATGATGGAGCCTGAGCCCGGGCCGGGATATTCTTTTGTCGTCAAGGGCACACGTGCCCGCGACGGCTGTGTTTAGCCATAAACGGCATGCATGGCCGTTTTATAGGCGTCTTCCGGGAACAGGCCCAGATCAAGTGCCGTTGCCCGGGGCATGTTGCGCAACTCATTGTAGGTACGGTTGAATTCCGCCCGTTTGTGCACAGAGTTCTTCAGTCTCTCTACCAAGTTCGTCATGGTCATATCCTTTCATGAATTCGAAAACCTGATAGTGTAAACATGATGCTGGCAGGTCCAACCGGCAAGGCCTCGGCGCGCAAAGCCGGGCTGCATATGCTGCATGGCAGAAAGACTGAAGGAAACCATTTCTTAAAGGTGCTGGTCTAGGGTCGCTACCGGTGCCATCCGATGCCGGAAAATGTCTGCTCATTTAAACAAGGCTATACATCAATCCAGAAAGCCCGCCTCGGAAGTGACCGAGGCGTCGGAGGATTCCGGGCTTTTTGCGACGGGTATATGCCAGTTGGTGGTGGAGTTGATCCCGCAGATGCGCAGAACCGAGCGGGATGACGTCATGATACGCGGGTTCGCGGACCGCCGGTTCGAAATAGACGTGATTTTCGCCGGGCGGCGCGCGGTCGAGGCCGGACCGCTTGAAGAACAACTCAAGGCACTTCTGCGTGCTGCCAGAAGCATTGCCAAGGCCTCCCGCAATAACCCGCCTAAGATAGAGACGCTGCGCCTTCCAGTCAGGGTCGAAGGTGCCTGGCGACGCACAGCCAAACGCGACGAGACCGGATGGGAAACCTGCACCTATCAGTTCGTCGCTGCCCGCTGGTCACTGCTTGATCAAAACGGCAACCCGATGTCCTTCGGCAAGGCCGCCGCCGTCCGAACGGCTGAAAAGACCCGCTAGAGCGGCCAGATGAAGGGTATGATCGTTGAAACGATCACCGCCATGCTGAGGTTCAACGGCAGACCGATCCGCGTAAAGTCGGTAAACTTGTATCCGCCAGGGCCATAGACCAGCGTGTTCGTCTGATAGCCAATGGGCGTGGCAAAGGCACAGGAGGCGGCAATCATCACGGCCACGACCAGCGGCCTCGGGTCCAGCCCCAGTGCCGCTCCAAGCCCGATGGCGAGCGGCGTCATGATCACTGCCACCGCATTGTTCGAGACGATTTCGGTCAGTGTAGAAGTCAGAAGAAATACGACCAGCACTACAACTCCGGGCGGCACGCTCATCAGCGCGGGCGCCACAGCGTCAATTATCAGCGCGATGGCACCGGACGACTGCAAAGCCGCACCCACAGCCAGCATTGAAAAGATCAGCGCGAGCAGCCTGCCCTCAACGTAGGAAAAAGCCTCATCCGCATCGATGCACCCCGTCAGAAGCACCATGGCAACGGCAACGACCGCCAGCAACAGGATGGGAGCGACATTGAAGGCCGCAAGCGCCACGATCCCCACCAGCGCCGCGACAGCGATCGGCGCATGGCTGCGGCGGTAGGCCCGTGCAGAAGGATGCGAGACATCGACCATGTCCATATCGACAGCAAGCCGCTGGATATCGGCGGGCGCGCCTTCCAAGAGCAACGTGTCGCCGATGCGCACGATCAGATCGTCAAGTTGCCGCCCGATGTTCTGGTTGCGCCTGTGCACGGCCAGCGGATAAACACCGTACCGCCGCCGCAAGCGCATGGACCCCAGCGAGCGCCCGACCATCCGGCACCCCGGTGTAATCAGAACTTCCACCGTCGTCGTTTCCACAGCAGAGACCTGATCGACGCGCTCCACTGAAGGGTCCTGTTCATGATCCTCGGCTTCGGTATATTCGCCCGCACGCTTCAGTTCCTTATTGGCCTGCAAGCTCAGCAATTCGGTCATCTGCGTGCGTAGTACGACGCGATCGCCAACCTTCAGCTCGACACTCTGAAGATTGCGGCGCAAAGACATATCGCCGCGAATGACGTCGATCAACCGAACTCCTTCGCGTTTGAAAAGCTGCACTCCAAGCACCTCGCGCCCGATCAGATTGCTGTCAGGAGGAATGACCACTTCGGTAAAGAATTTCATCCGCGAACGGTCCGACAGCATGTTTGCCATACTGTCCCGATCGGGCAGCAGTCGCGGCGCCAGCAGGCCGAGATAGACCAGCCCCCACAAACAGACGACAAGGCCAATAGGCAGGATTTCGAAAATCGTGAACGGGGCCAGCCCCTCGGCCCGTGCGACACCGTCGACGAGAAGGTTGGTCGAGGTACCGATCAAAGTGAGGGAGCCCCCCATGATCGCCGCGTAGCTCAACGGGATCAGCATCTTGGACGCTTTGGCCCCGAGAGTGCTGCTCAGCTGCACCACGACCGGGATCATGACAACCACCACAGGTGTGTTGTTCATGATCGCCGAAGCGCCCATGACCGACAGGATCACACCGATCACCGCAGCCTTGGGGCGCGCCTTGGCCTGCTTCTCTGCCTGCCGCGTCAGCACGTCGAGCGCTCCGGTTCGGACCAGCGCGCCCATGACGATGAACATCGCGGCAATTGTCCAAGGGGCCGGATTGCTGAGCACTGTAAGCGCGCTGTCATAGGGCAGCACACCAAGCACCAGCATCACCGCTGCGCCCGCGATCGCCACCACTTCCGTCGGATAGCTTTCGCGCACGAACAGCACGAACATCGCCAAAACGACCAGCAATGTCAGAATGGGCGCCATCAGGGGCATCGAATCGATGAAGGATATCATTCG
>JBFFFS010000203.1:0-5580 GCA_041557855.1 Roseobacter sp.
ATACGCTCATCGACGGGGCGATGTTCAACTCCGGCCAGTGTTGCTGCGGCATCGAACGTATCTATGTCGCAGCGCCGCTATTCGACGATTTCGTCTCGAAGGCGGTGGAAATCGTCTCTGCCTACAAGCTTGGCAACCCGCTCGACCCGGAAACGACGCTGGGCCCCATGGCGCAGCCGCGCTTTGCCGATCTCGTGCGCCGGCAGACCGCCGACGCTGTCGCTGCCGGCGCCACGGCCCACATAGACCCTGCCCTCTTCCCGCAAGACGGCGGTGCCTACCTGATGCCGCAGATTCTGACGGGCGTCACCCATGACATGGACGTGATGCGCGAGGAAAGCTTCGGCCCCGTCGTCGGTATCATGCCCGTCCACGATGACGAGGAAGCGATCCGGCTGATGAACGACAGCCACTACGGCCTGACCGCGAGCGTCTGGACGGCAGACCCGGCCCGCGCCGAGGCAATCGGCGACCGGATCGAGACCGGAACCATCTTCATGAACCGCGCCGACTACCTCGATCCCGGCCTGTGCTGGACCGGCTGCAAGGACACCGGGCGCGGCGGCAGCCTGTCGCAGATCGGCTATCACAACCTGACCCGACCCAAATCATACCACCTCAAGAAGGGCTGACGTCCATGTCACTTACCGCAAACTGGTCATACCCCACCGCTGTTCGCTTCGGCGCCGGCCGCATCGCCGAAATTGGCGACGCCTGCGCCGCGGCAGGCATCACCCGCCCGCTGCTCATCACCGACCGGGGGCTGGCGCAAATGGATATCACCGCCCGCACGCTCGATCTTATGGAAGCTGCAGGTCTTGGCCGCGCGATCTTCTCCGACGTAGACCCCAATCCCAACGAAAAGAACGCCGAAGCGGGTGTGCGCGCCTATCGCGAGGGCGGCCACGACGGGGTAATTGCCTTCGGCGGCGGCTCCGGCCTCGATCTGGGCAAGCTGGTGGCCTTCTGGGCCGGGCAGACGCGCCCGATATGGGATTTCGAGGACGTGGGCGACTGGTGGACCCGCGCCGACGCCGATGCCATCGCCCCTATCGTCGCGGTACCCACCACCGCCGGCACAGGGTCCGAGGTTGGCAGGGCAAGCGTCATCACCAATTCCGAAACAGCCGAGAAGAAGATCATCTTCCACCCCAAGTTCCTGCCCTCCGTGGTGATCTGCGATCCGGAACTGACCGTGGGCATGCCGCCCTTCATCACCGCCGGCACCGGGCTTGACGCCTTCGCGCATTGCGTCGAGGCCTTCTCGAGCCCGCATTACCACCCGATGAGCCAGGGCATCGCGCTGGAAGGCATGCGGCTGGTCAAGGAGTATCTGCCCCGCGCCTACGGCAATGGCGCCGACATCGAGGCGCGCGCGCAGATGATGTCAGCCGCCGCCATGGGGGCCACGGCCTTTCAGAAAGGACTGGGCGCGATCCATGCGCTTTCACACCCCATCGGCGCGCTTTACCACACGCACCACGGCACCACGAACGCGGTCTGCATGCCCGCCGTTCTGCAGTTCAACCGTGACGCCATCGCGGGCCGCTTCGATATGGCCGCCGCCTATCTCGGCATCGACGACGGGTTCGACGGCTTCTGCGCCTTCGTGGATGACTTCAACGCCAGCCTGGGTATCCCTCCTACCCTGACCGCCTTGGGCGTGACGGAACCCGACGTGCACCGGATCGTGACCGGCGCGCTCAACGATCCCAGCACTGGCGGCAACCCGGTGGAAATGACCCGCGAAAACACGACCAAACTGCTCAAGGCCTGCCTCTGACCACTCAGGAACAGGGAACAGGCCCTCTGCGCTGACGTGAGCCGACGCCAGAAGCCAAATGCAACTGCCCTCGCAGGCAGGCCAGATCAGGCCTTGTACGTTGTCCGATCCGAGCCTGCATTTGGCGACTGTTGGACGGCTACTCGGACAGGTCAATCCCTCCGCGACTTAGCGCTACGTGCATCTTGGCGACGCACATTTTCGGCGGGCGGCAAGTGTTATGAGCCAAGACCGCTGAGCGGACTTACCTGTTGTTGGCCGCCTAGCGGCTGCTTAAGCGTATTTGTTGACGGGCAACACTTCGTTCCCCTAGGTATTCCGCATGACTATCGGAAAATACCTCGACGATCTGTCGGTAGGAGACACCTTTGAGACCGACGGGATCACACTTACGGAAGGCGGGATCGTGGACTTCGCGCTGGTGCACGACCCACAGCCTTTCCACGTCGATAAGGTAGCGGCGGCTAAATCAATTTTCGGTAGCCTCATCGCCAGCGGTTTCCAAACCATAGCGCTCACCTTCCGGCTGTTCCGCGACACTGGCGTGCTCACCGGAACCAACCTTGGCGGTCATGGTATGGACGAGGTGAGGTGGCTCGCCCCCGTGTACGCCGGCGACACGATCCGAGCGCGCGTAACAGTCGAGACGATCACCCCATCACGCTCGAAACCCGATCGGGGAACCGTTCGGTTTCGCTACCGGTCGTACAACCAAAACGACGTCGAGGTGCTCAGTCTGACCATGGACCACGTAATGGCGCGGCGGAAAGCAGACGGTTCGTCTTGATGTTGTAATCGCCTGTTTCCAAGCTGCTCGGTGTCTTCATTGGGCTGCGGATATGGCCTGCCCCCGCATTTTTTCCCCACTGGCGACGGTGTGGAAAAACGAAACTTCGCGCGCCGGTTCCTTTGAATGGCAGTCGCTCGCTAAAGGGCGGCACCAAAACAGCAGTTAGTGTCCGCAATGCGGATAGTGCTGCCGATGCAATCCTTTCAGGATCAAAACCGTGAAGGATAGAAGCGCATCATGGTTTGACAGTCGATTTCGTGCTGAAAGGCTTCCGGATGCGCATCCATCATTTCCATGATGAAGTCTCGCCGTGCGCGGTTCTCTTCCTCACCGCATTCCGTGTTCGATGGAAGAATGTTAATTTGCGAAAGGAACGAAACCAAAAGTGTGAGAGGTTTGCAGGAAAGGCGGGGGGGGATTTCTACAACGCTCATTTTTCGGCTCCGGCTGAAGTTCGATGCCTCCAGCTTACTGTTGTTGTGTGAATGCTTGTATCACCTCAAATATTGTGTTGCTCTACAGAAATGAATAACGGCTTCAGGAACTGGTCTGACGTTCGCGTCTTTCTTGCTGTGTTCAGGCACGGCTCCACGTTGGCTGCGTCCAAAAAGCTGAGAATAGCTCAGCCTACTGTTTCGCGCCGGATTGACGCCATGGAAGCTGAGGTCGGACTGAAGCTGTTTGACCGTGACACGCGCGGCTTCAAGCCAACCGATTTCGCCAAAGGCCTGCTGGATCTGGCGGAAGAAATGGAACGGGTCGCGGAGAAGTTCGAGCAGAAATACAAGGAGCTAAGCAGGCCGAGGACTATTCGAATAACCGCACCTGGTAGTTTCTCAGAGCAGGTGATGGACATCTTCAGCGAATTTTCAGCCAAAAACCCTGACGTTGATTTTGAGTTCATCCATAGTATCAAGGTTCTTGATTTGGCTTCAGGCGAAGCGGACATTGCCATACGGCTCACAAAGGATGAACCGGAACAGGAACTCATCTGCAGGAGAATCCGCGCCGCTAAGTGGGCGATGTTTGGAAGCAAATCCTACGCCGACAAATTTGGTCTGCCCAATTCTGAAACAGACCTGAAAGGTCACCACTTCGTCACATTCCAGAAC
Source organism: Roseobacter sp. (assembly GCA_041557855.1). GTDB lineage: Bacteria > Pseudomonadota > Alphaproteobacteria > Rhodobacterales > Rhodobacteraceae > Roseobacter. Next base: position 3,686 of record JBFFFS010000203.1, read on the forward strand.
GCCAACGTACCTGATTACCTTCACAAATGGTTGGTCGAGCGGGTCGCTCCGGAGCAAATCGTCGCTTCGTACCAAGACACCGACCTCATGAAAGCGGCGATCAGGTCGGGGCAAGGATTGGGCCTCGTGAACCTGAGAGTTGCTCAACATGACAATTCACTCATTCGCTGCTTTGGCGATATCGAAGAAGTGACGCGCCAGCATATTCTTTTGATTTCGCCCGAGGCATATCGGCGATCTGAAGTCAAAGCTTTCACGAAATTCTTCACACCGCGCTACGCTGCAACCTTCAAAGAGTGAAAATCAAACAGCAAGGTGGAGATATACAGTAATCTGCGTTGTGCTCAGGGCCGCCGTTAACAGCGGCAGTGTCAAACGACCGCTCCGGGGACCCTGCTGCCGTTCGACGCAGGCCCGTACAGGTAAGCTATTTGATTGACCGATCTGCTGGGCAAGACGGACTTCGGAGGGACAAGAATTACGGAAAGCCCGCGCGCATGTACGCAATGATCTTCCAGATGCTTTCTTCTCTCAGATTTCCTTTGAACGCCGGCATATCGGTTCCAAATTGTTTGCCTCCTTCGGAAATCGTCCAGAGAAGATATTCATCTCCCGACATCGGCGTTTGCACAAACCATCTAAGTAAGGCAGGAGATGGAATTAAAGCGCGCCCCGCTTCACCGTCTCCCAAGCCTTTCGGACCATGACATGTTGAGCAGTTGTCAGAATAGAGCACCTTGCCTTCGGCGCTCACCTCGGCTGTCGCCCGAAAAGGGTTCCGTGCTCCCCGATAGGCAGCGGGCACTCCTTCATTCATGTACGTCCAATGTCGTTGCATGCGTTGCTGTTGGCTTGAGCCCATTTGATCCCAGCCCCATCCGTGCATGTCGTCGGGCCGCATATGGCCAGGTCCCATCGGGCCGTGCCCCCACCAGTCACCATGCGGCTGGGCCGGCACACAGGCCGCCACAAACCCCAACAAAGTGGCGACGATAAGATGAGAAAATTTTGATTTTTTCATCATCGGCACCTCCATGTGGCAATCTTACATTACCACAAAAACCTCATGCCGTCCGGCTGATGGCGAAAGAGACAAATTCCGAGGATGGTCACGCAATAACGACAGAGAAAATTCGAGAAGATTCCAATTTGGAAAAGCTTTTCCTAAAATGATGATCCTGTCCTTCGCAAGCAAAGCTACTTTGAAAAGACCATTCTGATATTATCGGCTGGCGATAAATCAGAGCACATTCTGGCCCTATTCGACTCTGCTTGTTTGGTCCTATTGCTGCCTCGAAATCACATGAGCCCGAATGCCTTAGAAATGATGCGCCCAGTGACCGCCCAAACCAACCAAGCCGGTATTTTTTTGCTGTCCCGGCTCCCATTCAAGATGGAACCAGCCCGATGACCAAAACCCTGACTGCACAAGACCTCGCCGATACTTTCGATGCCTTTAACCGGCACGATGTCGATGCCGTGATGACCCATTTCGCGGATGACTGCGTTTTCTATACCGTCGGCGGCCCCGAAGTTTACGGCAACCGCATCGAGGGTGCTGCGGCTATCGCCGATGCCTTCTCTGCTGTATGGGCCGGGATGAAGGATGCCCACTGGGATCACCACAGCCACTTTGTACATGGCGACCGCGCAGTCAGCGAATGGACTTTCTCCGGCACAGATGCCGACGGTATGCGCGTTGAAGCCGAAGGTGCGGATCTATTCACCCTTCGCGACGGCATGATCGTCGTGAAACAGGCGCTGCGCAAACAGCGCCCCGCCTTCAAGGCCTGAATCACAATCCCTCCCGCCATCACCTGATCAGAGGATCAACCGATGACCGATAAACTCCGTCCCCGTCACTGGCCCCGCGCCTCATATGACCCCAAGTATGA
>JBFFFS010000204.1:0-5563 GCA_041557855.1 Roseobacter sp.
CTGATGGCCGCCGAAATGGGGGCTTATCACGGGCCAGGCACCTGCACATTCTATGGCACGGCCAACACCAACCAGATGCTGATGGAATTCATGGGGCTGCACCTGCCGGGCACCAGCTTCGTGACGCCGAACACGGAGCTGCGCGATGCGCTGACGAAGGCGGGAGCGCGGCGCGCTCTGGCGAGGTCCGATCTGGGCAACAATTATACCCCGGTTTGCGATATCCTGACCGAAAAGGCTTTCGTGAACGGGATTGTCGGGCTCAACGCCACCGGCGGCTCCACCAACCTGCTGATCCATCTGGTGGCGATGGCGCGGGCAGGGGGGATCATTCTCGACTGGCAGGATTTCTCGGATATCTCCGAGGTGACGCCCTTGCTGGCGCGCGTCTATCCCAATGGTCTGGCCGATGTGAACCATTTCCATGCTGCAGGCGGTCTGGGGTACATGATCCACGAACTGCTGGGCGCAGGGCTGCTGCACGACGACACGATGACCGTCGCGGGCGGTGGGCTGGAGCTTTACACGCAGGAGCCCAAGCTCAAGGACGGGACAGTCGTCTGGGTGCCGGGCACCACCAAGAGCCTGAACGAGAAAATCGTGCGCCCGGCCAATGATCCGTTCCAGCCCACGGGCGGATTGAAGCGGCTCAGCGGGTCCGTGGGCAACGCGGTGATGAAGGTGTCTGCGGTCAAACCCGAGCATCAGGTGGTCGAAGCGCCGGTGCGTGTCTTCCACGATCAGGACGCGGTCAAAGATGCGTGCCGTGCGGGAGAGATAACCGAGGACACCGTAGTCGTCGTGCGTTTTCAGGGCCCCAAGGCCAACGGCATGCCGGAGTTGCACAGCCTGACACCATCTTTGAAAAACCTTCAGGCCAAGGGTGTCAACGTTGCGCTGGTGACCGACGGGCGGATGTCGGGCGCGTCAGGTTCAGTGCCTGCGGCGATCCATGTCAGCCCCGAGGCGTTGGATGGCGGCGCGATTTCCAAGCTGCAGGACGGTGATGTGCTGCGCGTAGATGCGGTTGCCGGCGTGCTGGATATCGTGACTCCCGGCGTGCTTGACCGCGCACCCTCCTCCGCGGATCTTTCCGGCAATGAATACGGTCTTGGCCGCGAGATGTTCGGTGGCTTCAGGCGCAGCGTCGGCACCGCCGATACCGGGGCCAGCGTGCTCTTTTAAAGAAAGGGAGACGGCAATGACACCTCAGGACGCCAGTAAACGCGCCCGTGACATCTGCAGCATGGCACCGATCGTGCCGGTGCTGGTGGTTAAGGACGCAGCACACGCGAGGCCGCTCGCGGAAGCTCTGGTCGCAGGCGGTCTGCCTGCACTGGAAGTGACACTGCGCACGCCTGCGGCTCTTGATGTCATCGCGGAAATGGCCAAGGTCCTGGGCGGCGTTGTGGGGGCAGGCACGCTGGTGACGCCCGAGGACGTGCGCGCGGCCAAGGCGGCGGGCGCCACTTTCGGCGTGTCGCCAGGGGCGACGGATGCGCTGATCGCGGCTTGTGAGGCGGAAGATTTGCCGCTGCTTGCTGGCGCCGCAACCGCGACAGAGGCCATGAAGTTGTTGGAACGTGGCTACGACATGCTCAAGTTTTTCCCGGCTGAAGCATCGGGCGGCGCTCCGGCGCTCAAGGCTATCGGCGCGCCTTTGCCGCAGATTTCCTTCTGTCCGACCGGCGGCGTCAGTCTTGAAAACGCAGGCAGCTACCTTTCACTTTCCAATGTCGTTTGCGCAGGTGGCAGCTGGGTCGCACCGGCAGCCCTCGTTGAAAAAGGCGATTGGGCAGGCATCGAAACGCTTGCGCGCGAAGCGAGCATGCTGACGGCATAAAACGCCGCTTTGCGGTTGAAATTCGTGAAACTTCTGGCGATGCTGCAGTCCTGCCAAATACAGGGAACTGCTCGTGTCCGATATATCGATTGATAAAACCATCTCTGTCGCGGACGCAAATTCGCGTCCGGCGGCCCTTGGGCTGGTTATCTTCGATTGTGATGGTGTGGTCATCGATAGTGAAATTATCAGCGCCCGCACGCTGATGGAATTGCTGACTCGGTGGGGGATCGACATCGATGCCGCCTACGTGCGCCGTAATTTCCTGGGACGCAGCTTTCCGACCGTCATCGGGATCGTCGAGCAGCAGTTTGGCGTGGCATTGCCCCCGGATTTCGAAAGCGATTATCGGCGAATGCTTCTGGAGCGTTTTGAAACGCAGCTCAAGCCGATGCCGGGGGTCCTGCAGGTGCTTGAAGGTCTGCAGCATCCCTATTGCCTTGCCACCAGCAGCAGTCCGAAACGAGTGCGCCGCTCGCTGGAGCTGACCGGATTGCTCCCGTATTTCGGGAAAGCCATTTTCACCGCTTCTCAAGTGGCGCGTGGCAAACCTGCGCCCGATCTGTTCTTGCATGCGGCGGCGCAGTACGGTGTGCCACCCGAGGCCTGTCTGGTGGTGGAAGACAGCTATGTAGGGCTTCAGGCCGCAGACGCTGCCGGTATGAATGTGGTATGGTTTACCGGCGGTGGGCACATGTGCGCGCAACAGGGGGGCGCTGATGCCGAGGACACGCCTCCGGTCCGGCCGCAGTATCAGATTTCCGCGCTGGCCGAACTGACCGGCATTCTGTCCAGCCATGCGGTGGTTCCGAGAGATTTCCGCTATGGTCGCTAAGAACACAACTGACGAAAGCACGCAAGACCTCGCGGCGCGCGCCGGCTGGATGTATTACCTCGGCGGCATGACGCAGGACCAGATCGCCAAGGCGCTCGGGACATCGCGTCAGCGTGCCCAGCGACTGGTGGCCAAGGCGGCGAGCGATGGCCTGATCCGTGTCAGGCTGGATCATCCGGTCGCCGCCTGTCTCGATCTGGAGCAGAGACTGAAGGCGCGCTATGGCCTGAACCTCGCACGTGTTGCACCGTCCTTCCCGGCGGGAATTGACCCTTTGATATCGCTCGCACCAGTGGCCGCGCAGGAAATGGAACGAATTTTCGAAACCGATTCCAGCCTCGTTGTGGCGCTGGGAACGGGGAGGACCTTGCGGCAGGTCGTGGATGAGATGTCTGTCATGCAGTGCCCGCAGCACAAGCTCGTCTCGCTGATCGGCAATGCGGCGCGCGACGGATCCGCGACGGTCTATCAGGTCATCATGCGGCTGGCGGACCGGATCGGAGCGCGCCATTTCCCGCTGGCCCTGCCGCTGGTGGCCGAAGACGAGGCCGACAGGGATTTCCATCTCGGGCTGCGACATGTGCAGGCGGCCCTGCATCTTGCGCGCAATTGTGATATCGCTTTCGTCGGCATCGGTGATGTCTCGGCCACCGCTCCGATGATAACCGACGGGTTCATCGACCGCACTGGGATCGATGCGCTGATCTCGGAAGGGGCGGTCGGAGAGATCGTCGGATGGGCCTTTGATGCGGAGGGCCGATACCTCGAAGGCGGCTCCAACAAACTCATCAACGGTGTGCGGGTTGATTCGTCCGGCAACCCGGTGATCTGTATCGCGGCCGGCCCGAACAAGCTGAAACCGTTGTGCGCGGCGCTCAAGGGCGGCCTGATCGACGGATTGATCACCGACGAAGACAGCGCGCGCCACGTTTTGTCCGTCTGAGGCAAAAAGTTCGAAGAATGAGACTAAAAAAGCTTTGACTTTTTGCGAGTATGAATGAATAATTGTCACCGTAGTGGGCAAAAGCCCACTTTAGATGTTTTGGGAGGAACTATGAATATCAGAGTAAGCAGCCTGTTGGGCGCTTGCGCCATTGCGGCGCTTTCGACGTCTGCAGTGGCGGAAAGCCTCACAATCGCGACGGTCAACAACGGCGATATGATTCGCATGCAGGGTCTGACCGACGATTTCACGGAAAAAACGGGCCACACGGTCGAGTGGGTCACGCTGGAAGAGAACGTTCTTCGCCAGCGCGTCACGACGGACATCACCACCAAGGGCGGTGCGTTCGATATCATGACCATCGGCATGTATGAAACGCCGATCTGGGGCGCCAATGGCTGGCTGGTCCCGCTTAATGACCTGTCGGCTGAATACGACGTGGATGACCTGCTTCCAGCGATGCGTGCGGGTCTTAGCAACGATGGTACGCTCTACGCGGCACCGTTCTACGGTGAAAGCTCGATGATCATGTACCGCACCGACCTTATGGAAAAGGCCGGTCTGGAAATGCCGGATGCGCCGACGTGGCAATTCATCCGTCAAGCCGCGGCCGCGATGACCGACCGCGACAATGAGATCAACGGGATCTGCCTGCGTGGCAAGGCCGGTTGGGGTGAGGGCGGTGCCTTTATCACCGTCACGGCAAACTCCTTCGGTGCGCGTTGGTTCGACGAGGACTGGAATGCGCAGTTTGACCAGCCCGAGTGGAAGGAAGCGCTGACCTTCTTCACCGAAATGATGGCGGAATCCGGTCCTGCCGGTTACGCGACCAACGGGTTCAACGAAAACCTGTCGCTGTTCCAGCAAGGAAAATGCGGCATGTGGATCGACGCGACTGTTGCGGCATCCTTCGTGACCAACCCGAACGACTCCACCGTGGCCGACAAGGTGGGCTTCGCCCTCGCGCCGAATTCCGAAGGTGTGGACAAGCGCGCGAACTGGCTCTGGGCCTGGGCTCTGGCTGTGCCGGCTGGCTCGCAAAAGATTGACGCCGCGAAAGAGTTCATCGAGTGGGCGACGTCCAAGGAATACATCGAGCTTGTGGCGGCGAAAGAAGGTTGGGCAAACGTCCCTCCCGGCGCGCGTACGTCGCTTTACGAAACGCCCGAGTATCAGGAAGTGCCGTTCGCAAAGATGACGCTCGACTCCATCAAGGCGGCTGATCCGAACAACCCGACTGTCAAGCCGGTACCCTACATCGGCATCCAGTTCGTCGCCATCCCGGAGTTCGCGGGCATCGCGACAGAAGTCAGTCAGGAGTTCTCTGCGGTCTATGCCGGACAGCAGTCTGTTGTCGAAGCGTTGGAGAAGGCTCAGGCCATCACCAATGATGCTATGGAAGCTGCTGGCTACCGCTAAGCATCCTCCCGGACTGGAGCAGGGCAAGTTCCCTGTTCCGGTCCACCGCTTTTCCGAGTTCGTTTCTGGGAAGTTCCCTACGGCGAAGGCCGTTAACAGGAGAGGTGATTTTAATGGCCACTAAAGCTTCCAGATCCGCGGCGCGCCTGATGATGGCACCGGCTGTGGTATTACTACTGGGTTGGATGTTGATCCCGCTCATGCTCACTCTCACTTTTTCTTTCAAGAAGTTCTTGCCGCTGCGCGGTGACGAAATCAAAAGTGGCTGGGACTGGTTCACGTTTTTCCCAAGCCTCGACTGGGTCGGTTTCGAGAACTACGCACGCTTCGTCGGATCAAGCTCCTTCTGGCCTTCGGTTCAGACGACCCTGATCATCGTGGGCGGTGTGCTGATTATCACGGTTTGCCTGGGCGTGCTGCTTGCATTGCTTCTGGATCAGCCGATGTGGGGGCAGGGCGTTGTCCGAATTCTGGTGATCGCGCCATTCTTCGTGATGCCTACCGTGTCCGCCCTGGTCTGGAA
>JBFFFS010000205.1:0-5482 GCA_041557855.1 Roseobacter sp.
CTGTTCCAGTTCATAGAGTGTCTCAAGGCGTGCCGAGCGTCGCGCTTGCGTGGTCATGGGAATATCCTTTCGGGCATGTCATCCTGCCCCCAGCCTGACACCGAAACGTAAAACTTGCGCCATATGCCCGCACGGTGCACAGACTGTGCACAGGTGGTGTACGGGTGGCGCGCGGGGCATGCTGCGAAAACGGCTTGCAAAAAATTCATTTAGTGATACAAAAAGTATCAATAATTCGCGAAATTGTCACCGGTGATGAAACTTCGGCCCGCGCCTGCACGATGTTTCTCGCATTCCGTAATGCCAGATTGCTCGCGCCCTAAGTCCAGTGTAGAATACGCTCATGGCTCTGCCCGTCGAAACATTCTTCCTGCACCCCGATGCGCAGGGCACGCTGCAATCGCAGATCCAGCAGATGATCGCGCAGGGCATCCTCTCCGGCCGCTTCCAGCGCGGTGAAAAACTGCCCTCCACCCGGCGCCTTGCGACGCATCTCAGGGTCAGCCGGATCACCGTGACCATCGCCTATACAGAGCTGCTGGCCAACGATTACCTGACCTCGCGCGGTCGCTCCGGCTATTATGTCTCAGAGAACGCGCCGGTGCCCCCGGCCTTCGCGCCCGCTCCCACGGACGAAGACGCGGTGGACTGGACCCGCGCCATCGGCCAGCGCTTTTCCGGCGGAGACACGGTACGCAAGCCGCCCGACTGGGGCGGTTACCGCTTCCCCTTCATCTACGGGCAGGCCGACCCGGAGCTTTTCGATCACGCCAACTGGCGGCTCTGTGCGATCAAAGCGCTGGGACAGAAGGATTTCACCGCCCTGACCACGGATTACTACGATCAGGACGACCCACAACTGATCGAGTTCATCCTGCGCCATACCCTGCCCCGGCGCGGCATCGCCGCGCGGCCGGAGCAGATCCTGATCACGCTTGGCGCGCAGAACGCCCTGTGGCTGACGACCCAGATACTACTGACGCAGAGACGGCGCGCGGCATTGGAAGACCCTTGTTATCATGCGCTTAGGGACATCCTGAGTCAGTCCCGATGCCATGTCACACCAGTGCGCGTGGACGCTGACGGGCTGCCGCCCGACGCAATCCCGCCCAACACCGACGTGATCTTCACGACCCCCAGCCACCAGTGTCCGACGACCGCCACCATGCCGATGAACCGGCGTCACGAGCTTCTCAAGCGCGCCGCCGAAATGGATGCGATCATCGTCGAGGACGATTACGAGTTCGAAATGTCTTTCCTCAAGAGCCCCTCTCCGGCGCTGAAAAGCCTCGATGCCGACGGGCGCGTGATCTACGTGGGCAGCTTTTCCAAATCGCTGTTCCCCGGGCTGCGGCTGGGCTATCTGGTCGGCTCCGAACCTTTCATCCGCGAGGCGCGGGCGCTGCGCGCCTCGGTACTGCGCCATCCGCCCGGACACGTGCAGCGCACGGCGGCGTACTTCCTGTCGCTGGGCCATCACGATGCGCTGATCCGGCGCATGGGGACCGCCCTGCACGAGCGGCGCGAAGTCATGACCCGGGCGATTCGCGACAACGACCTGCAGATCGCAGGGCAAGGCGCTTATGGCGGCTCTTCGTTCTGGATGCGGGCACCCGACGGCGTCGATACCCAGGACCTCGCCCGCAGGCTGCAGCAGCGCAGCGTTCTGATCGAACCGGGGCATGCGTTCTTCGCCGGCCCCGCACAACCCAGAAACTATTATCGCCTCGCCTATTCATCGATTCCCGCAGGCCGGATCGCCGAGGGCGTGGCCCGCGTCAGTGCCGAAATCAACAACATGTCCAAATTGGCCCTATCCCGATTTGGGAACTGGCCCTAACGCAATGTAAGCGCATACACTAATGTCGTGGTAAGCAAGATTCGCATTTAAACAAACGCCCCGGAGGAGCACCCGCAAAATGAAAATGACAACCGAAGAAGCCTTTGTAAAAACTCTGCAGTCGCATGGTATCGAACATGCGTTCGGGATCATCGGCTCTGCGATGATGCCGATTTCCGACATCTTCCCCGATGCCGGCATCAAATTCTGGGACTGTGTCCATGAAGGCTCCGCCGGCATGATGGCCGATGGCTATACCCGCGCCACAGGCAAGGTCTCCATGATGATCGCCCAGAACGGCCCCGGCATCACCAACTTCGTGACCGCCGTCAAAACCGCTTACTGGAACCACACGCCGCTGCTGCTGGTGACGCCGCAGGCTGCCAACAAGACCATCGGTCAGGGCGGCTTCCAGGAAGTCGAACAGATGAAGCTCTTCGAAGACATGGTCGCCTATCAGGAAGAAGTGCGCGACCCGACCCGCGTGGCCGAAGTCCTCGCCCGCGTAATCGCCAAGGCGAAGCGTCTGTCCGGCCCCGCACAAATCAACATCCCGCGCGATTTCTGGACTCAGGTCGTCGATATCGAAATCCCCGATCCCATCGAGTTCGAAGTATCGCCCGGCGGTGAAAATTCCGTCGCCAAGGCGGCCGAACTGCTGTCGAATGCCAAGAACCCCGTCATTCTGAACGGCGCGGGCGTGGTGCTCTCCAAGGGCGGTATCGAAGCTTCCAAAGCGCTGGCCGAGCGGCTCGATGCCCCTGTCTGCGTGGGCTATCAGCACAACGATGCCTTCCCCGGCAACCATCCGCTGTTCGCCGGCCCGCTTGGGTACAACGGCTCCAAGGCAGGCATGCAGCTCATCAAGGAAGCCGATGTTGTTCTTTGCCTCGGCACACGGCTCAACCCGTTCTCGACCCTGCCCGGTTACGGCATCGAGTACTGGCCCGCTGACGCGAAAATCATCCAGGTGGACATCAACCCCGACCGTATCGGCCTGACCAAGAAAGTGTCCGTCGGCATCGTAGGTGACGCGGCGAAAGTCGCCAAAGGCATCCTTTCGCAACTCAGCGACGTGGCAGGTGACGAGGGCCGCGCGGAGCGCAAGGCACGCATTGCTCAGACCAAATCCGCCTGGGCACAGGAACTGACCTCGCTCACCCATGAGCAGGACGATCCCGGCACCGACTGGAACGTGCGCGCCCGCAAGGCCAAGCCGGACTGGATGAGCCCGCGCATGGCATGGCGTGCAATCCAATCCGCGCTTCCGGTCGAGGCAATCATTTCCTCCGACATCGGCAACAACTGCGCCATCGGCAACGCCTACCCGTCCTTCGAAGAAGGTCGCAAGTACCTCGCACCGGGCCTCTTCGGTCCCTGCGGTTACGGCCTGCCGGCCATCGTCGGCGCCAAGATCGGCCAGCCCGACGTGCCGGTCGTGGGCTTTGCCGGTGACGGCGCCTTCGGCATCGCGGTCAACGAGCTGACAGCCATCGGTCGCGGCGAATGGCCACCGATCACCCAGATCGTGTTCCGCAACTACCAGTGGGGCGCCGAGAAGCGTAACTCGACCCTGTGGTTCGACGACAACTTCGTCGGCACCGAACTGGACGAGGATGTGTCCTACGCGGGCATCGCCAAGGCCTGCGGTCTCGAAGGTGTCGTGGCCCGCACGCAGGAAGAGCTGACCGCCGCACTCAACAAGGCGATCGAAGATCAGATGAAGCACGGCAAGACCACGCTGATCGAAGCGATGATCAACCAGGAACTCGGGGATCCCTTCCGTCGCGACGCGATGAAGAAGCCCGTGGAAGTGGCTGGCATCAGCAAAGAGGACATGCGTCCTCAGGTCGTATAACCGCGAGTGTCTGAACACTCTGCCATAAAAGCGAGGTGCTGGCCGTGAGCGTACTGGGCGAACTGAAAAAACGCGCAGCTTCACGGCCCGCCCATATCGTAATGAGCGAAGGCAGCGATCCAAGGATCGTTGCCGGCGCCATTGCCGCCGTGACACAAGGGCTTGCCCGGATCACGCTGGTCGGTGCCGAGGACGAGATCGCCGCCGAACTCGCCGCGCAGGGCATGCCGAACAACCCGGCCCTTGTCATCGAGGATCCCGCCACTTCCGCACGCACTCCGGGCTATGCCGAAGCTTTCCACAAACTGCGCGCGCACAAAGGCGTTACCGCCGAGATTGCCGAAACCCAGGCGCGCGACCCGCTGGTATTTGCCGCGCTGATGGTGCGGCAGGGCGACGCCGACGGCACCATCGGTGGCGCCGTCCACACAACATCCGATACCGTACGGGCTGCCCTTCAGGTCATCGGCAAGGCCAAGGACGCACCCTTGGTGTCGAGCTTTTTCCTGATGGCCCTTCCCGAGGGTCATCCCTCTGGCCGCGATGCCATGATCTTTGGCGACTGCGGGCTGGTGATCGACCCCTCCGCCGAGGAACTCGCCGCTATTGCCGCCGCCTCCGCCACCTCCTGCCGCCAGCTTCTGGAAACCGAGCCGCGGGTGGCCCTCCTGTCCTTCTCGACAAAAGGCAGCGCCCGGCATGAGCGGGTCACCAAGGTTTCCGAAGCCTGCCGCCTTTTGCACCAGAACAACCCCGACCTCGCCGCCGACGGCGAACTTCAGTTCGACGCCGCCTTCGTGCCCGAGGTCGCCGCGTCCAAGGCCAAGGGGTCAACGGTCGCGGGTCAGGCCAACGTGATGATTTTCCCAAATCTCGACGCGGGCAACATCGGCTACAAGATCGCGCAGCGCATAGGCGGCTGCGAAGCCATCGGCCCGGTCCTTCAGGGCCTGGCCAAACCCGCCAACGACCTGTCGCGCGGTTGTGTCGCCGAAGATGTAACGAATATGATCGCCGTGACCGTCCTTCAGGCCTCTGCCCCCTCTCAAGGAGCCCCTTCATGAACCAGCCCAAGATCGACCTGAGTCCGAAGGTCTCCGATGAGGTCCGCAAGACCACCTGCTACATGTGCGCCTGCCGCTGCGGCATCAATGTGCACCTCAAGGACGGCAAGGTCGCCTACATCGAAGGCAACAGGGATCACCCGGTCAACCAGGGCGTGCTCTGCGCCAAGGGGTCTGCGGGGATCATGCAGGTCAACGCGCCCTCGCGCCTGCGCAAGCCCCTGAAACGTGTCGGGCCGCGCGGGTCGGGCGAGTTCGAGGAAATAGAATGGGACGAGGCGCTGCAGATCGCCGCCGACTGGCTGGAGCCAGTGCGCCAGACCAACCCGGAAAAGCTCGCCTTCTTCACCGGCCGCGACCAGTCGCAAAGCTTCACCTCCTTCTGGGCGCAGAACTTCGGCACGCCCAACTACGCGGCCCACGGCGGCTTCTGCTCGGTCAACATGGCGGCGGCGGGCATCTACACCATGGGCGGGGCCTTCTGGGAATTCGGCCACCCGGACTGGGACCACACCAAGCTTTTCATGCTCTTCGGCGTGGCCGAGGATCACGACAGCAACCCGATCAAGATGGGGATCGGCAAGATCAAGAAACGCGGCGCGCGGGTGATCGGCGTCAACCCGATCCGCACCGGCTACAACGCGGTGGCCGACGACTGGGTGGGCATCACCCCCGGCACCGACGGGCTGTTCATCCTGTCGATGATCCACTGCCTGATGA
>JBFFFS010000206.1:0-5470 GCA_041557855.1 Roseobacter sp.
GAAGGTCGCGAGCACCGCCAGCAGCGGTGTGGCCCAGGCAAAGGCCCGGCTGGGCTGGGGTCTTTTTTCAAGCCTGACCATTCTGCCCTCCGGTGTTTTCTTCAGCCAGCAGGGCGCTGGTGCAAGGTGTGTCAGACATGCGCCACCTCCATGCCATGCGCCCCGCCCATCATCAGGCCGATCCGTTCGACCGTCAGCCCCGTCGTCGGGCATGGCTCGGAGAGCCGCCCCTCGTTCAGTGCGGCGAAGCGGTCGGAGATTTCCATGAGTTCGTCAAGATCCTGGCTGATGACGATCAGCGCGGCCCCCTGCGTCGCCAGATCCAGCAACGCCTGGCGTATGGCGGCGGCGGCCGATGCATCCACACCCCAAGTCGGCTGGTTGACGACCAGCACCACGGGCCGTTGCAGCACTTCCCGCCCGATCACGAATTTCTGCAGGTTGCCGCCTGAGAGAGAGCGCGCGGCATTGCCCGGGCCGGGGGTCCGCACGTCGAAAGCCTCGATGATCCTCTCCGCGAAGCCGCGCGCCGCAGGCCAGTCCAGAAAGCCACCCCTTTCGAGGTTTTCCCGCGCAGCCCCGGTCAGCATCGCGTTTTCGGTCAGCGACATGTCCGGCGCCGCCGCGTGCCCCAGCCGTTCCTCGGGTGCGGTCAGCAGACCGCGCACACGGCGTGCACGCGGACCAGTGGCGCCGATTTCCTCTCCCTGGAACCGGATCATGCCGGCAGGGGCGCGCATCTCTCCCGAAAGCGCGCCGAGCAACTCATCCTGTCCATTGCCTGCGACACCGCCGATCCCGAGGATTTCGCCCTCGCGCAGCTGCAGGCTGATGTCGCGCAGCGGCATGCCGAAGGCCGAAGGCGAGGGCAGCGACAGGCCGCTGAGTTCCAGCACCACCTCTCCCGGCGTGACCCCGGAGCGCGTTGGGGTGCCAAGCACCTTGCCCACCATCATTTCCGCCATATCCCGGGCGGTTGTCTCCTTGGGCACACAGGTGCCGACTACCTTGCCCAGGCGCAGGATCGTTGCGGTGTCGCAAAGGGCTCTGATCTCTTCGAGCTTGTGCGAAATATAGAGGATCGAGGTGCCCTCGCTGCTCAGTTTGCGCAGTGTTTCAAAAAGGATCTCCACTTCCTGCGGCGTCAGCACCGAGGTGGGCTCATCCATGATGAGCAGCTTGGGTTCCTGCAACAAACAGCGGATGATCTCGACCCGCTGGCGCTCGCCGGCAGAGAGATCGCCGACGATCCGGTCGGGGGACAGCGGCAGCCCGTAGGTTTCAGACACGCGGCGGATCTGTCCGGAAAGCGAGCTCATCTTCGGCGCATCCTCCATGCCAAGAGCGATGTTTTCCGCCACGGTCAGCGCGTCAAAGAGCGAAAAATGCTGGAAAACCATCCCAACGCCAGCCGCCCGCGCTGCCCGCGGTTCCGCCGGGGCGAAGATCTCGCCATGCATCTTCATCTCGCCGTGGTCCGGTTTCACCAGTCCGTAAATCATCTTGACCAGCGTCGATTTCCCGGCGCCGTTTTCACCAAGCAGCGCATGAACTTCGCCGGGGGCGATCTCAAGCGAGACATCGTCATTGGCGATCACGCCGGGGTAGGCCTTGGTCAGACCGCTGAGCGACAAAAGTGGGGTCATCCTTGTCCTTCCAGGGCGGGTGCGGCGCGATGATGGCGCTCAATGAGATCGACAGCAACGCCCAGGGCGATGTTATGCGGTGCCTTTCCAAGCGCCGGGTTGCCGATCGGGCAGGTGATGCGGGCAATTGCCCCGCCGTCGTGACCCATCGCCGCCAGACGCGACCTGAACCGGGCCCATTTCGTTTTCGATCCGATGAGCCCGGCATAGCCAAACCCATGGGTGATAAGCGCATGGCACAGCGCGAGGTCGAGGGCATGCGCATAGGTCACGATCAGATGCGAGGCCCGCGCCGGGGCATAGCGCACAAGCTGCTCGGGCCGGGCCGCAGCGATGACCGTTACTGCCTCGGGGACATCGGGTGGGAAACGCGCCGTATCGACGTCGGCCCAGGTAATCCGAAAGTCAGGCAAGGGCGCCATCAAATCGACCAGCGCGCGCCCAACGTGCCCGGCCCCCCAGATCCACAGATCGCGCGTGGGTTGCGACACGGGTTCGATCATCCAGCCGTCGATCAGCGCGGGCGACTGGGGGATTTGCCCCGCGCGCAACGCCGCCTTGTGGCGCGCCGCCGCCAGTGGCATGTCCCCCGTGCCGCGGGCGATCACGTCCTGCGGCAGAACGCGCGCCTGCGCCGCATCGAAACATTCGGTGGCCAGCACCACGGCACCCCCGCAGCACTGGCCGAGATCCGGGCCAAGTGCATGCTGCGTCAGGGTGAACCCTGCGTGTTCGTCATCGCGCAGCCGCGCACGCGCGGCCTCCATCGCCTGATGTTCCAGCGTGCCGCCTCCGATTGTGCCGGAAAAACCATCCTCCCAGACCAGCATCGCCGCGCCCACGTCGCGCGGGGCGGAGCCTTGTACTTTTGCGATCACCACCCGGGCGACGCGGCCATGACGGTCACAGGCGGAAATAAGGCCAGTTCGGTCAAAAGACATTACAGCGCCTCCGTACCACGGGCGCGCCCGATCGCCGCCAGAACCGCTTCGGCCGTGGCGGGGGTCTGCAGGTCGGCATAATGCGCCCCGAATGACTGCACCGCGTCGCAAAGCGCGGCATAGGCCGAAATCCCCAGCATCAGAGGTGGCTCTCCCACGGCTTTAGAGCGGTAGATCGTGTCTTCGCGGTTCGCCGCGTCCCAGAGCGCCACGTTGAACACTCTGGGCCGGTCCGAGCAGGCGGGTATCTTGTAGGTCGAAGGGGCGTGGGTTTTCAGATGCCCCCGCGCGTCCCAGACAAGCTCTTCCGTGGTCAGCCAGCCCGCCCCTTGAACATATCCGCCTTCGATCTGCCCGATATCGATCGCGGGGTTCAGCGAGGCGCCAGCGTCATGCAGGATATCCGCGCGCAAAATCCGGTTTTCCCCGGTCAGCCTGTCCACCACCACTTCGGTGACGGCGGCGCCATAAGCGAAGTAGAAAAACGGGCGTCCCTCACCCTTCAGCCGGTCCCAGGCCAGTTTGGGTGTCTTGTAAAAGCCGGTCGCTGACAGGCTGACACGCGCCACATAGGCCATGGACGCAGCCTCGGCAAAGCTGTAGCGGGCCGCGCCCGCGCAGACCATGCCGTCAGCAAAGGTAACGTCCGCAGGATCGCACTGATGCTCCTGTGCCAGATACCGGGCCATCCGATCCCGGATCGTGTCGCAGGCCGCCATGACCGCCATGCCATTCAGATCCGACCCCGAAGAGGCGGCGGTCGCCGAGGTGTTGGGCACCTTGCCGGTGTCAGTCGCGGTGATCCTGACCTGCGCCACGTCGATCCCGAAGCGCGCCGCGGCCACTTGCGCCACCTTCTGAAACAAGCCCTGGCCCATTTCTGTGCCGCCGTGATTGAGATGCACGGACCCGTCCTGATAGACATGCACCAGCGCGCCGGCCTGGTTGAGATGCGTCAGCGTGAAGGAAATCCCGAATTTGACCGGCGTTAGCGCCAGCCCCTTGTGCAGCACGTCGTGGGTGTCGTTCCACTTGGCCACTGCCCTGCGCCGGGCGTCATAATCGCTGGTCTCGCGCAGCCGCGCGATCATTTCGGGCAGGATGAAATCCTCCACCGTCTGACCGTAGGGCGTCACGTTGCGCTTCTTTGGACCGGAAATATCCCCGCCGGAGGCATAAAAATTCCGCGCGCGCACCTTCAGCGGATCGAAACCCAGATAAACGGCGATATGGTCCATCACCCTTTCGATCCCCAGCATGCCCTGCGGTCCGCCAAAACCGCGAAAGGCTGTGGCACTCTGTGTATTGGTCCTAAGACGATGGCTGGTGATGCGCACGGCCGGCAGGAAATAGGCATTATCCGCATGCAGCATGGCGCGGTCGGCCACCGGCAGTGACAAATCCATCGCCCAGCCACAGCGGACAAGATGGGTGAAGTCGATCCCTTGGATACGCCCCTCCGCGTCAAAACCCACGTCGTAATCGATGCGGAAATCATGGCGCTTGCCGGTGATCACCATGTCGTCGTCGCGGTCATATCGCATCTTGCAGGGCCGTCCCGTCGCGCGCGCTGCAACAGCGCAGGCCACCGCCAGCACATTGCCCTGGCTTTCCTTTCCGCCGAAACCGCCGCCCATGCGCCGGGTTTCGACGCGGACCGCATGCATCGGCACGCCTAGCGCTTCGGCCACCTTGTGCTGTATCTCGGTCGGGTGCTGGGTCGAACTCATGACCACCATGTCGCCGTTGTCCTGCGGCAGGGCCAGCGCGGCCTGTCCTTCAAGGTAGAAATGCTCCTGTCCGCCCACGTGCAGACGCCCCGACAGACGGTGCATGGCCCCGGCCAGTGCTTCGGCCACATCGCCGCGCGCGTAAACGCGCGGGCCTTCCTCGAAGCGGCTGTTTTCGGCCAGTGCCGCGTCCAGATCGAGCAGCGGCGTTGTTTCCTCCACGTCGATCTCGCCCAGACGCGCGGCGCGCCGGGCGGCCAAATGGGACTCGGCGATCACCAGGAACAGCGGCTGACCGGCATAATGCACTGCCTCCGTGGCCAGCAGCGGCTCGTCGTGGTTGGACGGAGAGACATCGTTGTCGAAAGGCAGGTCCCTGGCCGTCATCACCGCCAGCACTCCAGGGGCGGCGTGCACCGCGTCCAGCTTCATTCCGCGCAGCTTGCCGGCTGCCACCTGTGACAGGCCAAACGCGAGATGGAGCGTGCGTGCGGGGGTTGGAATATCATCCACGTAGCGCGCCGCCCCGGTGACATGCAAAAGGGCGGCATCGTGGGGCAGGGGTTTGGCGACGCTCATGGGGTCACCTCCAGCACCGACGCGGGCGTGCCCTGGTCTTCCAGCCAATAGCGCTCCAGCATGTTGGCGGCCACGCTCAGACGGTAGTCGGCGCTGGCACGCATGTCGGACATCGGCGTGAAGTCCGTGGCCATGGCCGATGCGGCTTCGGCTACGCTTTCGGGCTGCCACGGGCGACCGATCAAAGCCGCTTCCGCCGCCGCGGCGCGTTTCGGTGTCGCGGCCATGCCGCCGAAGGCGATGCGAGCGGCGGATACAGTTCCGTTCTCGACGGTGATGTTGAGACACCCGCAGACCGCCGAGATATCCTGATCGAAGCGCTTTGATATCTTGTAACAGCGCAGCCTGTCCGGCCCGCGCGGCACGCTGACGGCTTCGACGAATTCGCCGGGTTTGCGGTCCTGCTTGCCGTAGTCGAGAAAG
Organism: Roseobacter sp.; assembly: GCA_041557855.1. GTDB lineage: Bacteria > Pseudomonadota > Alphaproteobacteria > Rhodobacterales > Rhodobacteraceae > Roseobacter. The sequence goes on from JBFFFS010000206.1 coordinate 5,320, forward strand.
AAATCCTCCAGAGGCATGCTGCGACGGCTATCGCCTTGCCTGAGGTGCAGCACCGCGCCCAGGGCGATCAGGGCGGGCGGTCCGTCCCCGATCGGCGAGCCGTTGGCGATATTGCCGCCGATGGTCGCGGCATTGCGGACCTGTTCGGAGC
>JBFFFS010000207.1:0-5415 GCA_041557855.1 Roseobacter sp.
ATCGATTACGGCACAGACCCTGCGGCTTTCTTGGCGGCGGCGGAAGCCGAGGAAGTCGACATGGTTCACAGGACTGAAGGCGACTTTGTCGACCTCTTTGATACACTGGACGGATGGACGCGCTACGAGACAGCATCCGGATCGACGATTGTGATCCGGCCCAACCAGTTGGCGGAGGTTGATGGCATTAAACCCTACGCTGACAAGCGCGTACGAAAGGCGCTGCAAATGGCGGTCGACAACGCGATTCTCCTGGAACTCGGCTATGCCAACCAAGGGATTGTGGCGGAGAACCACCACGTCGGCCCGATGCACCCGGACTATGCCGAGCTGCCCCCGTTGAAACACGATCCGGCAGCCGCCAAGGCGCTCATGGACGAAGCAGGCATGGGCGATTTCGAGCATGAGCTCTTTTCTATCGATGATGCTTGGCGCAAGGATACCACCGACGCCGTGGCCGCTCAGCTGCGCGACGCGGGCATTCCGGTCAAGCGGACAATCCTACCCGGTTCCACCTTCTGGAACGACTGGGTGAAGTATCCGTTCTCTTCGACCAACTGGAACCACCGGCCACTCGGCGTGCAGATCTGGGCGCTGGCCTATCGCTCCGGAGAGGCATGGAACGAATTCGGCTGGGCAAACCCAGAGTTCGACGCACTGCTTGAAGAGGCGCTTGCAACAGCGGATGTCGAAAAACGGCGTGAAATCGTCAAGCGCGGTGAGAAGTTGATCCAGGAAGAAGGGGTCACCATCCAGCCTTATTGGCGCTCGCTCTACAACCACACCAAGGAAGGTCTCGTGGGCGGCGAACGTCATATTGCCGACGAGATCCACCCAGTAAGAATCGCCTGGACCTAGACTGAAATTACTGCAGAAGGGCCGCGTACCAGCGGCCCTTTTTTCATTTTCACGCCTGACAATCGGACGTGCTGCATGGAAACCGCCATCCTTCTGGTCCAGACTTTGATGACCGTATCTCTTGCCGCCTGGCTGACCGTGGGTGTGCGAGACAACCTTCGCCACCCTTCACTGAACGAACAGTAAACCCGCGAAGTTCTGGAAATGGAGCGGATGCGCATCGAATACCCGGATGAATACGCGACGCTAGCATATCGCGCGATCACCAACCGGCGGCTGCAGAAACTGATCTTCCGTGCCGTCATTGTAGCGGAATTAGTGGCGGTTCTGGCGCTTTGGTCCGGGACGGGCGCGCTGTTCCTCACGCTCTTTGGCGATACGGCACCGTACACCGCGCAACTGCTCGCGCTTTTCGGAGCCATCGCCTTTTCAGCGATATGGGCGGCGATGCTGGTGGTCGGCAATCACTTCAGCTACTGGCTTTGCCATGAGGGCGCCCAAACGACCCATTTCCACATGACGCTCTGGGGACTGGGCACAATGATCCTGCTAATTGTCGGCAAGGCCTGACGACCTTGCGGCGAAGCATCGAATTCAGCGTCTGGAAGAGCGGTGCAGGAACAATTCGGGCAACAGGGTCAGTTCTATAACCGCACGGCAAAGGCCGGTGCAATCAGAACAGCCAATGCAGCCCTGACCGGGCGATGAGGTCTGAACAGGCGGTCGAATCGACATAGTTAAAATCCTTCGGATAGTCACGACACAGGGTGTACACGTTACCATTCTGCCGTAACCGCCCCTTTTCGCACCATGATCCAGATCAATATGCGCCACGGCTGCTGCAACCCGTTTTTCCTGGCTAGATCGTCTCCCGGGCCACTTTACGCGTCGCCTTGGCCTCGGCCAGCATCTGCGCCGTATCGAGCCCAAGCACGCGCCGGTCGATCGGGCAGCGCGCCAGATGGGTCTCGACCATGTCGCACAGACGCCAGGCCGCACGCGGGTGGGCCATAAGCAGCTTCAACCTCGCATTGGCCAGCTGGATAAATGCAAGGACCATGTCCCGCTCCGGGCTCGGATCTTTCGTCTGATGCCAGATCACTTCCAGGATTTCGTGACATTCCCAATAATATCCCGCGTCGAAAAACGCCTTACCGGCTTTGAAGGCCCGGGTGGTGTGAAGCTGGTCAGGTGCAATATCCGGGGTAACGCTGGCCTTGAGATCATCAAACCAGCGGTCGGGGTGGCGCGGGCTGCGGCCGGGCACATATACGTGCGGCGGCAGTTCTATCTCCGTTGGTTCATCGGCCACAACTCACCTGTAACTCGTGCAAACGTGTCAGTCTGGGAGCGGCGTAAGACGGTCGGACCGTCGCCCGTCCTGTGTGAAAAGATGCTGGCAGCGCGCATATCGCCCCCTGCCAGCAATTGATAGAAAAGTGTGCGTCCACGTCTTGCCTGCCGCAGTGTCGGCCCGACTGCGTGACACTCCTCCGGATCACGCACTGTCGGGCAACACAGCACAGCTGCAGCGATGCAAGTCACGAATCCCTCCCAAGATTCAGTGGACGACACCTACTCTATCAGCACTAACCACATCCTCTCGCAAGGCCTGCATTTGAAAAACTTGGAATTTTCTTAGGGTCAAGACAGAAGGAAAAGCGTGATTCCTGGGAAAATCACGAGCAGAGCAACCCGCAGCACATCCGATCCGACAAAGAACATCACCGCCTTGTAGGTGTCCGTCATCGGCGTCTGACGGTCCATCGCGTTGATGATGAAAAGGTTCATGCCGACAGGCGGCGTGATGAGGCCGACCTCGACCACGATCAACACAAGGATGCCGAACCAGATGGCAACGTGCTCTGGCGTCAGCCCGAAATCCATCGCGGAGATCACAGGAAAGAAAATCGGCACCGTGAGAAGGATCATCGACAGGCTGTCCATGAGGCAGCCGAAGATCAGATAGAACACGAGGATGATGGAGAGCACGAACCAGGGGCTGTATCCCTGCCCCAGCACCCAGTCGGCCATGAATTGCGGCACGCCCGAGAGGGCCAGAAACCCGTTGTAAAATCCCGCGCCGAGAACAATGAAGAAGATCATGGCCGTTGTACGCGCGGTGCCCAGCAGGCTTTCGCTGAAGACCCGCCAGTTCAGGCTTCCCGAAAGGAGAGCGACGAGCCCGGTGCCGGCGGCACCGATGGCCGAGCCTTCGGTCGGCGTGAACCAGCCGAGGTAGATCCCCCCAACCACAACCGCGAAGATTGCCAGCACGGGCCAGGTGGCCCCAAGTGCCCGCCAGCGCTCTGCCATGGGCACCGGCGGACGCGTGCCGGCCGCCTTCGGATAAAGCCGCACGTAGACGGAAATCGTCAGCATATATCCAAGTGCGGCCAGAATTCCCGGGATGAAAGCCGCCAGAAACAGCTTGGCGATGTTCTGCTCGGTTATGATGGCGTAAATCACGAGGATCACCGAAGGCGGGATTAGAATACCCAATGTGCCGCCCGCTGCCAGCGTGGCGGTGGAGAACCCGCCAGAATAGCCATAGCGGCGGAGTTCCGGCAGCGCCACGCGCGACATCGTCGCCGCCGTGGCCAGCGACGATCCGCAGATTGCGCCGAACCCCGCACAAGCCCCGACAGCCGCCATGGCGACCCCACCCCGCCGGTGCCCGAGAAAGCTTTCCGCCGCCTTGAAGAGCGCCGTGGACATGCCCGAGAGGGTGGCGAACTGTCCCATCAGCAGAAACATCGGGATGATCGTCAACGAATAGCTGGAAAAGGTCGTGTAGGTCTCTGACTTGAGCTTGGCCAGCAGCGGTGTCGGATTGCCGTTCATCGCATAGTACCAGCCGCCGAAGCCGCACAGCAGCATCGCCAACCCGATCGGTGCCCGCAGGAAAATCATCGCCAGCAGGACAAGAAAAGACCAGAAGCCCAACTCCAGCCGGCTCATCTCCGCGAAGGGCAGCAGATCTAGAAACCAACCCATGTCAGGCGTGCGGCATCAGGGTTCGGCCGGTCAGGCACTCGCAGAGACGTATCCACGCGCAATAGACCGCCACGGCGCAGGTAACGCAGGAAGCCGCGAAGGAGGCCGCGTAGGACCACCAGACCGGGAACTGAAGGAACAGCGTCGTTTCACCGTTCCCGTAATAGCGCTGTACGCCGCCGAACAGTTGAACCGTGATAAGGATCAACGCCGCCCCCAGAGCCACTTCCCAGAAGGCGATTATCGCATGGGTCAGACGCGGCGGCAGTTTGGCGGTGAAGATATCGACGGTGGCATGGCTGGCGTAAAGCTGGCAGACCGGAAAGAACGAAAAAATCGCAAAGGCCACGCCGGCCTCGAGCAGTTCGTAACTGCCGTTCACTTCGCCAACGCCCAGATCGATCAGCTTCTGCGACACCCCGCCCAGCAGTGTCTCTGCGAGGTCGGAGTGCAGCCATTTGTTGAGCGACCGCCCGATGATGGACACGGTCGTCAGAATGATAAGCGCCACGAGCACCAGCCCGCCGATAATCGCGGTGGTCCTTGCCAGAAGGGTGATGGCGCTACGCATGTTCTACTCCGTCCCCATGAAAAAGCCTGCGGCAGGCTGATCCGCCGCAGGCTCCGCCAGATCACTTTCTTATTCGGTATATTTGTCGATCAGCATCCGCGCTTCGTCGATCAGCGCCTGACCGTCGATGCCCTTTTCATTCATCTCGGCCACCCATTCGTCGTAAATCGGCGAGGCCACCTCGCGCCACGCCTGGGCCTCGTCCTCGGAGAGCGTGACGATATTGTTGCCACGGTCCACTGCCGCCTGCCGGGCCGGCCCGTCGTCTTCCTGCATTTGGCCGCCGGCGAAGACCGAGAACTCGAGCCCGGAGTTGTCATCGATAACCTTTTTCAGATCATCTGGAAGGCTCTCGTAGCGGTCCTTGTTCATTGCCAGCACGAAGGTCAGCACGTAGAGCGCGTTTCCTTCAAACTCGGTATGGTTCTCCACCAGTTCCGGGATCTTCAGCGCCGCTGTCACTTCCCAAGGGATCGTCGTGCCATCGATCACCCCTTTCGAAAGCCCCTCCGGCACAGCTGGCACGGGCATGCCCACGGGCGTCGCACCAACCTTCTCGAGCAGGGCATTGGCCAGACGCGAACCGCCGCGAATCTTCAGCCCTTCCATGTCCGCGGGCGTGCGCACTTCCTTGTTCACATGGATGAGGCCCGGCCCATGCACCCATGTGCCCAAAATATGCACATCCTTGAACTCCGTGTCCTTCATATGCTTTTCGAACATCTCCCAATAGGCGCGCGAGGCGGCCCGGGCGTCGGTCATCATGAAGGGAAGCTCGAAAACTTCGGTGCTAGGATAGCGTCCCGGCGTGTAGCCGACCACGGTCCAGACGATATCGGCAACGCCGTCAATGGCCTGGTCCATCAACTCGGGCGGTTTGCCGCCCAATTGCATCGACGGGTAACGGTCAATCTTGATCCGTCCGCCACTGTCCTCTTCGACGCTGTCTGCCCAGACATCGAGAATCTTTGCGGGAACATTGGCCTGCG
>JBFFFS010000208.1:0-5414 GCA_041557855.1 Roseobacter sp.
CATATCAATGCCTTGCGGCGTGTTCCTAAAGTTTATTCGATTGTCACGGCAGTGCCGGAGACCGACACCATCAGCATGCTGTCCCCGACGACTTCATAATCCAGATCAATGCCCACTACGGCATCCGCGCCGAGCGCGGCAGCCCGCTCTTCGATCTCCGCCATGGCTTCGGTCCGGGCGTCCTTCAATTTGGTCTCGTAGGCGCCCGAACGTCCGCCGATCACATCCGTCACGGAGGCGAAGAAGTCCCGCACGATATTCGCGCCCATGATTGCTTCGCCCACGACGATGCCCTTGTAAGCGGTGATGGTGTGGCCATCGACGGTATTGGTCGTTGTGAGGATCATCCTTCAAGCGCCTTGAATTCTGAGGATTTTCTGTTTTCCTGCGCGTCGGGAACCCTGGTCACGCACATCAAAATCCCTTGATTACGGTTTCCGATCCCAAGGGATCAGCCGACAGAGCCCTCCAGCGAAATCGCCACAAGTTGCTGTGCTTCCATTGCGAACTCCATTGGCAGGGCTTGCAAAACGTCCTTGCAGAAGCCGTTGACCACCAGCGCTACGGCCTCTTCCTCGTCCATCCCGCGCGAGCGGCAATAAAAGAGCTGATCATCGTCCACCTTCGAGGTGGTCGCCTCATGTTCCACGCGAGATGAATTGTTCTTGACCTCGATGTAGGGCACCGTGTGCGCCCCGCATTTGTCACCAATCAGAAGGCTGTCACACTGGGTGTAGTTCCGGCTGTCCTTTGCCTTTGGGTGCATGGACACAAGGCCCCGATAGGTGTTCTGCGCCTTACCCGCCGAAATACCCTTGGAAACGATCCGCGACTTGGTGCGTTTGCCAAGGTGGATCATCTTGGTGCCGGTATCGGCCTGCTGCATGTTGTTGGTGATGGCGATGGAATAGAATTCGCCCTGTGTGTCATCGCCGCGCAGGATGCAGCTTGGGTACTTCCACGTCACTGCCGAACCGGTCTCGACCTGCGTCCACATCACCTTGGCTCGGTCGCCACGACAATCTGCGCGCTTTGTCACGAAGTTGTAGATGCCACCCTTGCCGTTTTCATCTCCCGGATACCAGTTCTGCACCGTGGAGTATTTCACCTCGGCATCTTCCTCGACGATGATCTCGACGACGGCCGCGTGCAGCTGCGCGATATCGCGCTGTGGCGCGGTGCAGCCTTCGAGATAGGACACGTAAGATCCCTTGTCAGCGATGATGAGCGTGCGTTCGAACTGGCCCGTGTTCTCCGCGTTGATCCGGAAATAGGTGCTCAGCTCCATCGGGCATCGTACGCCGGGCGGCACGTACACAAAGGACCCATCCGAAAAGACCGCCGAGTTCAGTGTCGCATAGTAGTTGTCGGAGACGGGCACAACCGAACCGAGGTACTTGCGAACGAGTTCCGGGTGCTCCTTGATGGCCTCTGAAATCGAGCAGAAGATGACGCCTGCCTTCTTCAGTTCTTCCTGAAAGGTCGTGCCCACGGACACGGAATCGAAGACCGCATCGACAGCAACCTGCCGCGGCGCATCGCCCATTTTCTCGGCGCCCTCGACCCCTGCCAGGATCATCTGTTCTTTCAGCGGGATGCCCAGTTTGTCATAGGTCGCCAGCAATTTGGGATCGACCTCGTCAAGCGACTTTGGCTTGACTTCCATCGATTTGGGCCGCGCGTAATAATACTGGTCCTGGAAATCGATCTCAGGATAATCCACCATCGCCCATTTCGGCTCGGTCTTCTGCAACCACCGCTCATAGGCCTGCAGACGCCACTCTGTCATCCACTCCGGCTCTTCATTCTTCTCGGAGATCAGTCGGACGATGTCAGGGTTTAGGCCTTTGGGCGCGTAGTCCATCTCGATATCCGTGGACCAGCCGTATTTGTACTTGCCGCCCACTTCGCGCACCGCATCGACAGTCTCCTGATCGACACCTTCTTTCACCTGCACCTTGTCGGCGACGGGTTGGTCGAGTGCTGTCATCGTGTCCTCCAGATCTCACGCCGCTCGGGCGCGGAATTTCTTCTCTTTTTCGAGCCATGCTTCGGCGAACCGCAGCACGTCTTCTTCTGTCGTCTCTAGCCCCAGCGACACGCGGATCGCGCTGCTGGCCGTTGTCTCGTCATGCCCCATGGCGGTCAGAACCGTGCTGGTACGCACCTTGCCGCTGGAGCAGGCCGACCCCGCGCTGATCGCGAAGCCTGCCAGATCCATCTGGATCACCTGCGCTTCGCCTTTCCAGCCCGGCGTCGCCATGCAAATCGTGTTGGGCAGCCTGAGTGCATCTTTCCCGACAAAAATAGTTGTCTTTGCCCCGGCTGCAAGGGTATTTTCTAGAATCTTTCTAAGTTCTTCAACCCTGCCCCAGGCACCGCCTTCGATATCTGACTGCGCGGCCGCACAGGCCGCACCGAAGCCGGCAATACCGATGATGTTTTCGGTCCCTGAACGGCGGCCCATTTCCTGCCCGCCACCCGCTGCGAGCGCAGTGATATCAAGGCCCTGCCGCACGATCAGCGCACCAACACCCTTTGGCCCCCCCAGCTTGTGCGCCGAGAAGAGCGCCAGATCACCACACGATGCGGAGAAATCGAAGGGGACGCGCCCCATCGCCTGCGTCACATCCAGCAGCAGCCACTGAAATCGCCGGCTGCCGAAGGACACAAAGCCGTCCTCGCCGCGCGTCGGTATGGTGCTGAGCACGCCAGTTTCCGAATTGGCCAACCCCATTGCCAGCGTATGCCCCACAGCTTGGCTTGGATCACCCCCGCCCTGTGCATGTACAAGCAGCGCATCGTGCGACGTGGGATCGACCACCACATCGTGCCCGGCAGGCATGCCAGACAGCACCCGCGCAGCCTCGGTGGCGCCACTTGTAAAGACCACTTCCGACGGCAGGCATCCGGCCAGTTGCGCCACCTGAACGCGAGCCGCCTCCACGAGGCCTTTTGCCTCCCGGCCTTCCGCATGCACCGAAGACGGATTGCCGGTTACATCCATCGCCGCGATCATCGCCGCACGCGCCTCAGCGCGCAGCGGGGTCGTCGCATTATGATCGAGATAAACGCGTTTCATAACACCTTCTTCGGACCTCAATTAAGCTCTGCTCCCGGGGGCACGGACGCTAGAGCGTGCCGCTCGGGTCGTCGACCACGTCGAACAGATGCGGCACGGCCGGACAAGGGGCCAGCTCGTTCGCAACCACATCCGACAGCCTCGTCTGGTGGAGGAAGACATAGACATGGGCGCTCAGACCTTCCCACAAGCGGTTCGTCAGCGACTGCGCGCGGCTGCCCGATGCGCCCCCCGACGCACCGGCGCCCTTGTGCATGGCATTCACCGTCTCGTCCACCGCCGAGAGAATATCGACCACCCGGATGTCGGAGGCTGCACGCGCCAGCCGGTAGCCGCCGCCCGGCCCACGCACCGAGGTCACCAACTCAGCCCGGCGCAGTTTGACGAAAAGCTGCTCAAGGTAGGGCAATGAAATCGATTGCCTCTCCGCGATGTCTCCGAGCGTTACCAGGTGGCCTTCGGGCTGCAGCGCAATATCGGCCAATGCCACCATGGCATAGCGCCCTTTCGTCGAAAGCTTCATCGGCCGCCTCCAAATCACCCCACCGCGGCCAAATCATTGACGCGGAGCCTTTAAATGCCTAAGTGCAATGGCGCAGAAGCTATCGCTTCCCGCCCACAGATTAGAACCGTTCTAAGGTGCCTGAGTGAAGTCGTCAAGAATTCCTCCAGCCCCCTAGACAATATTACAAGGACACCCATGCCTGAGGTCATTTTCCCCGGACCCGAAGGCCGCCTCGAAGGCCGGTACCACCCGCAAAAAGAAAGGGACGCGCCGATCGCGATCATCCTGCATCCGCATCCGCAGTTCGGCGGCACCATGAATCATGTGATCGTGCACCGCATGCACTACGCCTTCTACAACATGGGATTTACCGTCCTGCGGTTCAATTTCCGCGGTGTCGGGCGCAGCCAGGGTGAATACGATCAGGGCATTGGCGAGCTTTCCGATGCGGCCTCAGCGCTCGATTACCTGCAATCGATGAACAATAACTCCAAGCATTGCTGGGTGGCCGGGTTCTCCTTCGGTGCGTGGATCGGCATGCAACTGCTGATGCGGCGCCCTGAAATTACCGGTTTCATCTCCGTGGCCCCGCCAGCGAATATGTACGATTTTTCTTTCCTCGCCCCCTGCCCCGCCTCGGGCCTCATCATCAACGGCACCGCGGATCGCGTCGCACCGCCGGCAGATACCGAGGCGCTGGTCTCGAAACTGCACGAACAGAAGGGTATCACCATCACCCATGAGCAGATCGAAGGGGCCGGCCATTTCTTCGAGGAACCCCATCTCGATACGCTCATCGACACGACGACAAATTATGTCAAGCGCCGCCTGACCGAAACGACTCGGTGACCTAGGATGGGTATTGTGGAAGACGTCGCCGACGAACTGGCGTTGGAAAGCCTCAAGATCATCAACGCGACGGGCGATGATGCCTTCGTCAAACGTGTGGCCGATACAATTGGCGGATCATCGCAGACCATGGAAGAGGCCTATCTGACCGCCGTACGGGTCCGGCGTGCGGAGCAGCGCGCACGTGAACTTCTCAAGCAACTCAAGGACGAAATGGCGCAATCGCTGCCGCCTCCCGCGCATGACTGAGCGACTGGATGCGCAGATCCGGTTCCTGAGTGAAGCCGACAAGCTGAAATCGGTACTGCGAGCCTCGCGTCTGCATGACGACAGCCGACACGAAAACTCCGCGGAGCATACGTGGCACGTGATGCTCTATGCATTCGTACTGGCCGAACAGGCCGGACCGGAAGTGCAGATCGACCGCGTACTCAAGATGCTGCTGTTGCATGACATCGTGGAAATCGACGCCGGTGACAACCCGATCCACGGCGCGATCGATACCGCCGCCATGCAAGAAGCCGAGCGCGCCGCAGCCGACCGGCTTTTCGGCCTGCTGCCCGCCGACCAGGGGCGCGTTTTTCGCGCCTTGTGGGAAGAATTCGAGGCCGCCGAAACCCCGGACGCCGTTTTTGCCAAATCCATCGACAGGGTCCAGACACCGATCGGCAACCTCGCAAATGGCGGTGACTCCTGGCGCGCCTACGACGTCAGTTTCGCGCAACTCGATGCACGCGTCGGCACCCCGATCCGGCGCGGTGCTCCGGGACTGTGGGACTGGCTGCTGCCGCATCTGCGCCGCTTTTTCGACGCCTGAAAATCGGGCAGCTGCCCAGAGTCTCAACTTCGCACGATATTTATCGGGCTATTCGGTATGCAATTGTATACAAAATACTTCCCAACTTGCCCGTCACCCTCTAAACCGCGCAACAATGGAAAGAGTCGCTTGAGGTGAACAGGAGAGCTGCAGATGAGTAA
>JBFFFS010000209.1:0-5411 GCA_041557855.1 Roseobacter sp.
ACCACCGACACGAGGATTTTCAATCCACTGCTCTACCCCTGAGCTACCCGGGCACGGGTTGTCATCTCTATGACGGGTGAGCGGTTTCTAGGAGGTTGCGGCTGGGGTGTCCAGCCCATTTTTTTGATATTGCAATCAGCGGGCGCCGCTAATTGAACTTGCGGTTTTCCGGCCTCGGAATTGACGTGCTCGAGCTTCAGCAATGAGTGCAAAAGAGAGGTCTTGGCAGAAGGGCGCACCTCTACGTGTCTCAATGCGGTTTGCCGAGGTCATCCGCGCGCCGCGCTTCATCGAGGGCTTGTTCCAGTTCGTCGAGATCCTCCGGATCCTGAGACGGTACGGCGTAGGATCCGTTCAGCCACCGGTTCAAATCGATATCCGCGCAGCGCTTGGAGCAGAATGGGCGCACGGCCTTCTCGGCCAGCTTTCCACAGATCGGACAATTCATGGATACATCCCCCGCAATTCGGGGCGGGCACGCTTGCGCTGCATCTCGTAATGTCCAAGAGGCGTCCAACCGACCAGCGCCGTCTCGATGTCATCCCGGCGGAACGCCTGGCGCAGCGCCGTTTCAAACCCGCGGCGATCTTTTTTTGGCATCGGCGCCAGATCCAGCACGATCTGTCCTCCAAGGCCTCGCAGGCGCAACACACGCGGCAAAGCCTGGGCACAGGCTATATTGGCCTTTAGGCCCGCTGCGAGCGACGTATCGCGCCCGGTATTGACATCAACCGCTACGAGCGCCCGTGTCGGCTCCACATACAGGCAGGCGCCACCCGGAAGCGGCACGAGGTGCGCGGCGGCCCCGTCCAGCATTTCCAGCACACCCTGGTCTTCAAAACATCCCGCTTTCGTGACCACATCGGCTGGCACGGTCCACTCCCGCCATGCCAGAACATGCGGGCCGTCGCCTTCGGCAAGCGTATCCATCTCTGTGCCGCCGTCCGAAAGGACAGCCGCCGCCAGTTCAAGCATCGACCGCAGATCATCGCTGATATCCTCAGCCCCAGCACCTGCGCAACTTGAGCGCAGGATCACGCCGTGGGCCTGTGAGCCAAGGGCATCATGGGCAATCTCGAGCAGGCGGTCCCGTTCAGCCTCGTCCCGAATGGCACGACTGACGTTCAGCCCGGGTGCATCCGGTGTGACTATCGCGTATCGGCTCTTGAACAGCAATTTCTGTGTTACCGGGATGGCCTTGCCCGTTTCCGCGTATCCGCTGACCATGACGAGAACAGGCTGACCGGGTGCCAAACCCTTGACTTGACGCAGAAATGCGTCGCCATCCGGGGTTTTGAGGAACATGCCCCCCTGCCCCTTGACCGGGCGCTCCGCAATGGCGCGATAGACCGTACCCAGGCGCGGCGCATCACTGTCGATCAGAAAATCTTCCAACTGACCGTCCACGACCAGTGCCGCAGCTTCTCGATCGCCGAGATGATCCAGCAGAATACTGCGCCCTTTCATGCAACCCCCTTGTAACCTGCTGCGCGCAACAGGTTCACCGTCTCCGCGAGCGGCAGACCGACGATGCCGGTGTAGGAGCCGCTTAACCAGGGAATGAAAGCAGCGGCAGGTCCCTGGATGCCGTAGCCACCAGCCTTGCCCTGCCAATCACCACTTTCTATGTAACTTTCGATCTCTCTGTCAGACAGCGATTTCACACGCACCTGACTGACGACGTCTTTTTCCCAAATCCGTGATCCGCGCCGTACCGCGATTGCGGTGATGACGCGGTGGCGCCGACCCGACAACATGGACAGGAAACCGCGCGCCTCATCCGCGCTATCAGGCTTGCCAAGGATGCGCCGCCCTAACGCGACCGTAGTATCCGCGCAGAGCACGATCTCATCATCGGAGGCGACAACCGCCATGGCCTTTTCGCGTGCCATGCGGGCACAATAGGGTCGCGGCAGTTCACGTGCATCGGGCGCCTCATCGATATCTGGGGGACGTATGTCCCCGGCGACGATGCCAGCCTGCGCAAGAAGCTCTTTGCGCCGTTCGGAACCTGATCCCAATATCAGCATGACAACCCCTCGCCGTACCTGCGCGCAGGATACGACGGTCTCGTCGTGAAAACCGTCAAAGGTTATTTGAAGCGGTAGTTGATCCGACCTTTTGTCAGATCATAAGGGGTCATCTCTACCTGCACCTTGTCGCCAGCCAGAACGCGGATGCGGTTCTTGCGCATCTTACCCGCCGTATGCGCGATAATCTCATGGCCGTTTTCAAGCTCGACCCGGAATGTCGCATTCGGCAGGAGTTCCTTGACGACACCGGGAAATTCGAGCGTATCTTCCTTGGCCATGGTCTCTCCTGAATTGAACGCCCACTCGATATGGACGCCGCCTAGATGCGCGCATTTCCCGATATTTTCAAGGGGCGATTCACAGCAAGCTCACTTTTGGTGCAGGGGCGTCACGCCCCGATTGCTCTACCCAGTGCTTGCGGCCCAGCACCACACCGTCGGCCCGAACATGGGCAATAGCCTCAAGATCGACCTCGGCAAACGTCCAGCCAGCGGCGTTCAAAACACCTTCGGCAAGCACGCCATGTGCTGGAAATCCAGTATCAGGCGGCCCGAAGACACCCCCCATTCCGGTGGTTACATCCACCGCTTCTGACCATTCCGCCGTTCCGACCAGAGAGGCCATCACCGCAACGCATTGATTTTCCAAAGCCCTTGCCATGGCCCCGATACGCACACGCCAGTAACCCGTCAGCGCCTCCGTGCATGAAGGAACCAACAGTATGTCGCACTCCGATAGCGCACGTCCAAGCAGGGGGAATTCCGCATCATAACAGATCAGCACACCGACCCGACCCACATGGGTGTCGAAAATCTGCAGCGGTCCGCCGCCTTGCAGACGCCAAACATCGCGTTCGAACCGCGTCATGATCTGCTTGTCCTGAACACCCATCTGCCCGTTCGGCGCAAACAACCGTGCACGATTTACCGGTCGCTGATCGGTCGCCGCAGGCCCCGAAGCTGCAAGAATGTGGACGTTGAACTCTTTGGCGAGCCGTTCGTGCAACCGGTCTGCTTCAGGCAAACGATCCGAAACGGCGAAGAGCGAACGCTCAAGATCGCCGGCAGCCTCCGCCCCCGCCAAGGTCGCGAGCTCCATCGCACCATACTCCGGAAACACCAGCAGTTTCGCACCCTGCCCGGCCGCACCGGATACCCAATCGGCAATCTTGTCTTCGTATTGGGCCCATGACGTCAGGAAATCCAGCGGATAGGCGGCGGTAGCGACTTTCATGCGAAACCTCTTCGGCGCGGTTGTCAGTGTAAGAGACAGGGCATACGCGATCCGGTCAGAAGCGCAAGCAAGTCAATGATTTTCGATAAATGCCTGAGCGAATTTTTCTTTTGAACATTGACCTGCCACGCCTCTATCTTCACACATCCTAAAACCACATGGAACATGTCGGCATGTTGATGAAAGGGATCACCCTGAGGGGTCTGGAGGTTTTCGAGGCGCTGGCCAGTTCTGGCTCGGTCGCCCGCACCGCGGCGATCACCGGGCTCAGCCAACCCGCGGTGAGCCAGCAGCTCCGTAATCTGGAGACATCACTGGGCACTGACCTCGTGGACCATACGCGCCGCCCAATGCAGCTGACCCCTGCAGGCACACTGTTTCTCAGCCGCGCGGAAAGTGCGCTGGCGCAGCTGCGCGCGGCACAAAGCGAACTCACCGTGATGGACCTGGCGCATATCGATGTGCTCAGCATAGGCATCATCGACGATTTCGACGACCGTATCACGCCGCGCCTTGCCACGATTCTCGCCGACAGCCTGACTGAATGCCGACTGAAGATTGTCACTGCCTCAAGCTACGATCTGGCCGGGGCCATGAAAGAGAAAAAGCTTCATCTGGCGATTTCCGCCAACATCGGGACAGAGATCGAAGGGCTTGTTGAATATCCGGTTGCGCGCGATCCGTTCATGATCGTGGCGCCGCGCAATTCGGATTTCGATGCAACCGACCTGAACAATTGCGAAGCGCTGCCATTTCTCCGTTACGACCACGACCAGCTGATCAGCAAGCAAATCGAACAGGCGTTGCAAAGCAACGGCTTTTCGCTGCCTGAGCGTTTTGAAATCGGCAGCCACCTGGCTCTCATGGCGATGGTCGCACGCGGCATCGGCTGGGCCATCACCACACCCATGGGCTATATACGTGCGCACCGTTTTCACGAACAGGTTCAGGCCTACCCTTGGCCCTATGAGCCATTCTCGCGAAACATTTCCGTGTTCGCCAACAGCGAATGGGCGGATGATGTACCCAAAAGCGTCGCCCAGACGATGCGGCGGCTCATCCAGGTACAGATGATTGAGCCGGCACTGCCGGAGCTACCTTTCCTGGGCGGAGACTTTGCCACGATCGCAGAAACCGATGAGACCGCGCCCTGACATCGCCCTGACATCAGCGCTGGTCGGCGGACAAAACGATACACCGGGAGGTCACCCGAAGATGAAAAAGATCGTCATTCTGACAGGCGCGGGTATTTCCGCCGAAAGCGGCCTTGGCACCTTTCGCGATGAAGGCGGGCTTTGGGCGCAGCACCGGATCGAAGACGTGGCCACTCCCGAGGCTTTTCAACGCGATCCCAAGCTCGTGATGGACTTCTACAATGCGCGCCGGGCGCAAGCCGCAAAGGCCCAACCCAACGCAGGGCATGACGCGCTGGCACGGCTGGAGGCGGATTTCGATGGCGAAGTCGTCGTCGTGACACAGAATGTCGATGACCTGCACGAACAGGCGGGAACGACACGGATTGTTCACATGCACGGCGCACTGAGCGGCTCGCTTTGCGCGCGATGCGGTCACCGCTGGCCTGCGCCCATGGTCATGGCACCCGGTGACATCTGCCCCGACTGCGGAGAACCAAGCGCCCGCCCGGACATCGTCTGGTTCGGCGAAATGCCGTATGAAATGGACGCGATTTTCGACCATCTCTGCGAAGCGGATCTTTTTGCCAGCGTAGGCACTTCGGGCAACGTCTATCCAGCTGCGGGCTTTGTTGCCGAAGCAAGGCGTTATGGAGCCCACACCCTTGAATTCAACTTGGAGCCTTCGGCTGTCGGCAGCCAGTTCGACGACATCCGCCTCGGACCTGCGTCTGAGACGCTTCCGGACTGGGTCGCAGAAGTCCTGAAAGGCTGATCCGGGCAGATGCCCTCAGTTGGTCTTCTCCGGCATCATCTGCCCGTGTCCAAGCATGCCGTGGTCCGGCTGGCGCTCGTTGTCCACAGGCAGGGTTATTACCACGTCACCAGCCTCCTCGAAGGTCAGCACGAATGATATCTCCTGACCCTGCTCCAACGGCTGTGTCAGCCCCATGAGCATGACGTGATCGCCCCCGCGCGCCAGCTTGTGGGTCGCACCGGCCGGTACGGGAAT
>JBFFFS010000210.1:0-5411 GCA_041557855.1 Roseobacter sp.
GGGACCTGACCGGTCAGAAAAACGAAATCTCCGGCCCGAACGGCGCGGGACAACGACAACTTGCGGCCGTCGATAATGATCGGATCTACTATGACTTGCTTGTGTGTCATCGTGATGCGGCCCTTTACAGTCCCAGGCAGCATGAGGCTGATCGCACCTTCATGTTTTTTTAAATTCGTCAAAAAATGTCGAATTAAAGTAAATGTATCCAGAAAATATCGCCAGACTGGCGACGTAAAGGGAAAGGGCGAGGGTCATGGCGGAACCGCAAAGCTACCTGATGCTGATAGATGGCGCGTGGGTGACAGCGTCGGATGGTGGCACGTTCGACAGCATCAACCCTGCCACCGGTGAGGTCTGGGCAAAGGTGCCGGAGGCGACGGAAGAGGACGTCAACACGGCTGTCGAGGCCGCCTACCGTGCCTTTGATAACGGTCCCTGGTCACGGATGACGCCGACGGCACGGGGCGCTTGCCTCCGCAGGCTGGCCGAACTTCTGGCCGATGCCTCCGAACATCTGGGGCGGGTCGAGGCGACCGACACCGGCAAGCTTCTCAAGGAGACCCGCTGGCAAGCCAAGTATATTGCCGAATTTTTCCAGTTCTACGCAGGTTGCGCGGACAAGATCAGCGGTGACACTCTGCCCATCGACAAGCCAGACATGATGGTCTTCACAAAGCGGGAAACCTTGGGCGTTGTCGCTGCGGTTGTGCCTTGGAACAGCCAGTTGTTTCTTGTGGCGGTCAAGCTGGGTCCGGCACTGGCGGCAGGCAATACCGTCGTGGTGAAAGCGTCGGAGCACGCTTCGGCACCGATGCTTGAATTCGGCAGGCTGATCGAACAGGCAGGTTTTCCGCCCGGGGTAGTCAACATCGTCACAGGTCACGGCGAGCCATGCGGGCGCGTGCTGACATCGCACCCGAAGGTCGCCCGCGTGTCCTTCACGGGTGGCCCCGCTGCGGCACGCCACGTGATCGAGAACTCCAAATCCAATTTCGCCGAAGTGTCGCTTGAACTCGGCGGCAAATCACCAGTTCTGGTCTTCGAGGATGCCAATATCGAAAGTGCAGTCAACGCTGTGATTGCCGGGATATTCGGGGCCACGGGTCAAAGCTGCGTTGCGGGGTCGCGGCTATACCTGCACGACAGCATCGCCGATGCGTTTCTGGAGCGAATGGTCAAACAGGCGCGTGACATCCGGATTGGCGACCCGCTGGAGGACGACACGCAGATGGGGCCGCTTTGTACCTTCGGGCAACTGGCGCATATCGAGGCGGAGGTCGCGCAGGCGCAAGCGGACGGCGGTCGCGTGCTGGTTGGCGGCGTGCGGCCACCGGGAATGGAGGCGGGGTTATATTATGCTCCGACGATCATCGATTGTCCGCGTCAGGACATGCGGATTGTCGCGACGGAACTTTTCGGTCCTGTGCTTTGCGTGCAGCGGTTCACCAGTGAAGCAGAGGCGATCGCACTGGCCAACGATACCGAACACGGTCTGGCCGCAGGCATCTTCACGCAAAACGGCGCGCGGTCTCTGCGCGTGGCCGATGCCATACGTGCGGGCATTGTCTGGGTGAACACCTATCGCGTGGTGTCACCGATCGCGGAATTCGGCGGGGTCAAAGGCTCCGGCTACGGTCGTGAGAGCGGCTTTCAGGCCATGTATGACTACACCCGTCCCAAGACCATCTGGATGAACACCTCGGATGAGCCAATGGCTAATCCTTTCGTGATGCGCTGAGGCGCGCAAGGGAGACTTGATATGAAATTTCAGATTGCGATCAACATGGAGCGGCTGGACCCCAGCCTCGACATGCGCGACGTGGCGCGTCACACGCTGGAAATGGTGCAAATGGCCGAGGAGGGCGGTTTCGGGATCGTCTGGGCCGCCGAGCATCACGCGCTGGAGATGACGATCGCCCCCAACCCGTTCCAGTTGCTGACGTGGTGGGCGACGGAGACAAGTTCGATTAGGCTGGGTACGGCAGTGGCGACGGCGGCCTACTGGCATCCCATCAATCTGGCCGGGGAAGCGGCCATGCTCGACCTGCTGAGTGGCGGGAGGCTGGAGTTCGGGATCGGTTCCGGGGCCTATCAGCGAGAATTCGACCGCATGAAGCCGGGTCTTAAGCAGGCCGATGGGTATAAATACATGCAGGAAATGCTGCCGGCGTTGCTGGCGCTCTGGGAAGGGGATTACGCGCATAACGGTACCTATTGGCAGTTCCCCACGGCGACCTCGGTGCCAAAGCCTTTGCAGAAACCGCATCCGCGCATCTGGGTCGCCGCTCGATCGCCCATCACCTACGACTACGCGGTGGCGAATAATGCGAACATCATGTGCTGGCCTTTCACGCGTCCCCACGCGGAGGCGGAGCTTTATAAGCGACAACTCGACGAGGCGATTGCCAAGCAGGGAGGAACGGCCAATCCGATATTCGCACTGATGCGCCACAGCGCGCTTTACGAAAATGCAGCGGGCCGGGACGAAGCAATCAGGGCGGTGACGCGGGTGCTCGGACAGTTCGAAAACCTGTTTCGCAATCTTGATGACGTCGTGTGCGGTTTTCCACGTGAGGTGCCGCTGTCCGAGTTGGAGGGCCGTGAGCAATATGCACCCGACATGCTTGAAGAAAACCTGATGTTTGGCAGCCCCGATAAAGTCATAGAGAAGATCAAGCTTTACGAGGACCTCGGTGTGGACGAATACATCTACTACGCATCGCTGGGTCTGAGCCATGAGGCGCAGAAACGATCACTGAAACTTTTTTGCGACGAGGTGATCCCGGCCTTTCAACAGAAACAGCCGCCGAAAGCTCCGGCCGCAGCCAATGTCATGGCGACATGAAACGACTGGACGCTGACCGGGTATTTGTGGCGGCAGCCTGCGCCGGCGCGCGTTTCTGGCACGCGCTGGGCGTTTCTCCGAAGCAGGATTTAAACGCGGTGGTGAAATGCGGAACGGTGCTGAAGCCACAGGCTGTCGCCACTTCAAGAACGGTGAGGCCCGTCGTCTGAAGTAGAACCCGTGCGTGCTGCAATCGCTTTTGCCTGCGGAATTGTACGACGCTGCAACCGACATCGCGCTGGAAATGGCGTTCCAACTGACGCTGGGACAGACCGAGGCGGGCCGCTGTCTCGGGCACTGTCAACGGATCGCCGATGTGATCTTCGATCAGGTGCATTGCGGCGCGCACGCTTGGATGCAACTGACCCGAACTGCCAGCCGTTCTGGGCCGCTGCGCCGCATCTCCGGTGCGCGGCGTCTGAACCATCATAACGTCCGCCACTTGCCTGGCCAGCAACGGGCCGTGCTGCGTGGTAATCACGTGCAGCATCATCTCGACAGCGGCGCTCCCGCCCGCGCATGTCATGATCCGGTCGCTCGCACAGAAAAGCTTCTCCACCGCCAGTACTTTGCCGAACCTTTCACGAAATCCCGGCAGGGCGGGCCAGTGGGTGGTGGCTTCAATGCCGTCCAATAGCCCGCATCTCGCAAGAATGAAGGCCGCCGGCCCGATGCCCGCCAGCCAGGCGCCGCGCCGGCCCTGCAGGCGCAACCAGGACAAAAGGCGTGGGTTTTGGTAGTGTTCGGCTCCGTCGCCCCCGACCAGCAGAACCAGATCCCGGCGTCCAAGGCGCTCCGGCGGTTCGGTGCATGGCACCGGTATCCCGCTGGAGGCCACGATATCCCCACCGTCAACGGCATGAAGGCCGATCTCATAAAGCGTTCGGCCCGCGCATTCGTTTGCGCGCCGCAACGGTTCCATCGCGGCCGTCAGGCTGAACAGGTCGAAATGCGGGACCAGTACGCAGCGGGCATTGGTCGTGGCGCGATCTTCGGAAACGGGCGGCAGGTCGGCCTCCTCTCATTTCTGGTCTGGGTCATCGGACGGAGCGGTGCCCGGTAACAGCCTTGGCCAAAAGACATGCCGCGCGCAAGAGCGTGGCGCAGCCACCAGAGCCGGAAGGGATGGGGGCCGCGCAGGTTCGGTCGGCTCTCAGACGCGGCGCGGCTGGTCTGTGGGCAAAACACATAATTTAACCCTTTGAAATGGAGCAAGTGTTGACGGTAAGCTATGGCCATGGAGGTTCAAAGCATCACACCGATCGCTGCGTTCGACTTCGTCGAAGGGGCTGCCGTTTCGGTTTCCGCGCCCTGGCCAGATCTTTCTCCGCCACAGGGTTTTCGGTGGATTCATCTCGATCTGACCCTTCCCGAGGTCGCGCCGTGGGTCTGGGCACACCTGCCCGAGGTTGCTGCCCAGGCGCTGCTGCAAAGCGAGACGCGGCCGCGGTGTGAGCGTTTGCAGGATGGGCTGATCCTGAACCTGCGCGGGGTCAACCTGAACCCGCAGTCTGAACCGGAGGACATGGTATCGCTGCGGCTCTGGATTACGGAGCGGGCGATTGTCTCGGCCCGACTGCGCAAGGTCTGGGTGGTTGATGCGATGCGGAAATCCGCCGAGGAGGGATCGGGTCCGGGCAGTATAGGACGGTTCCTCGCCGATCTGACCTATGGCCTGACCATGCGGATCGAATCCGTGTCGCTGGGTCTCGAAGAACAGACAGATGCGTTGGAAGAGGCGGTGTCCCAGGGTGACAGTCTGCCAAGTGGCGAACTTGCGGCCCTGCGCCAGCGGGTCATAAAGATGCGGCGTTTCATCAACCCTCAACGCGAGGCGATCGCGGCCCTGTCTGGCCTTGAGAACTGGATCATTGCGCCGGAAGAACTTGCGCTTTTGCGCGAAACCAACAACCGGACGCGACGCACGGTCGAGGAACTCGACGCTTCCCGCGACAGGCTATCCGCATTGCATGATTATCTCGAAGCCGACAGGGCGCTCGCACTGAGCCGCAACAGCTACGTGCTGTCGATTGTTGCGGCGATCTTTCTGCCGCTGGGTTTTCTGACTGGCCTGTTCGGCGTTAACGTCGCTGGCATGCCCGGAACGGAAAACCCCGCGGCTTTCGCGATCCTGGCCGGGGTTTCGCTGGCCAGCGGCATAGCACTTTACATCATCTTCAAATTCGCCCGCTGGCTGTGAAAGGAGCTTTTGTGAGATGCTGAGAAGTCTTTTGCCACTTGCCGCGCTGCTGTTGGGGTCCGCGTTCCTGCTGTTCGCGGGGGGCGTCAACAGTCTGATCCTGCCGGTGCGTGGCGAAGCCGAAGGCTTCTCGGCGACCTCGCTCGGGCTGCTGGGAACGGGCTGGGCCCTTGGGTACGTGCTGGGCTGTGTGCGCACGCCGGCGCTCGTCGCCAGAGTGGGTCATATCCGCGCCTTCGGCGCAATGTGCGCCATCGCCGCCATCGCCGTTCTGCTGTCGCTGGTGCTGATCCTGCCATGGGTCTGGATTCCGGTGCGGGCGTTGTCTGGTTTCTGTTTTGCAGGGGCTGCCATGATCGTGGA
>JBFFFS010000211.1:0-5378 GCA_041557855.1 Roseobacter sp.
AACCATTCTTGTTGCCATCGATGGCTCGGACACGGCGGCACGCGCTCTGGACGCGGCGATCGACCTCGCGCTCAAACAGGGGGCGCGGCTCTATATCGCGCATGTACATCTGCATGGACGGCCAATCGAAGAGTTGGAGCGCCTCGCTGAGATCGAGCATATCGTGCCTGAATTGACGGCCCACGCGCTGCCTTCGGCGGTACCAAATGCAAAGACCGTCGGCGAATTACTCTCTGGCGCGGAACATGAAGCCAGGGTGGTTTCGGTCATGGGCGACCTGATCCTCCAGCGGGCGAAAAGACGCGCGCTCGACGCCGGCGTGGAAAAGGTCGAGACATACTCCGCAAGCGGCGATTACGCGGACGGTATCCTCGATGCGATCGACGAAACCGGTGCGGATCTCGTTATCATGGGACGGCGCGGATTGGGCAAGCTGCGGCAAATGCTTCTGGGCAGCGTGACCAACAAAGTGGTCCAGCATGCCGGATCGGCAATCCTGCTTATCCAGTGACGCAAGCTTCATTCTTGCCACGCCGGAAAATCCCCGGCGCCCCATCACGACAGTTACGGGTGGCCCCGGTCAATGTGGGCGGAAGTCACTTGAAAGCTCAAATGGAACACTGCTCTGCCGGGCAGCATGCGGCACTGTCGCCCTGAAAAAGAAGGAAAAAAAACATGTATCATAACATTCTGGTTCCAGTGGTTTTCGACAAGGACCACGACATCACGGCCCCGGTAAAACTTGCTGGTATTCTAGCCACCCCAGAAGCCAAGATTACTTTTCTCCACGTGGTCGAACATGTGCCCGCATACGCGGTATCCTACATCACCGAAGAACTGCAGCAGGAGTTGCGCGTGGCGCTGCATGACGAGTTGGAGAAACTGTCCAAGAGCCTGCCCGGAGCAACGGGCAAGGTCGTCGAAGGCCATTCCGCGCGCACCATCCTGGAATATGCGCATCAGAACCGCGTGGACCTCATCATTATCGCGTCGCATCGCCCCGGGCTGGAGGATTACTTTCTTGGCAGCACGGCAGCTCACGTGGTGCGGCACGCCAACTGCGCTGTCCACGTGGTGAGGTAGCGGCGCACGGGCCTTGCGGCCACACATCAGCCTTCTGTTCCGGATCGGGGCCGAATTTGGTACAATCAGGCCCCATGGAACAGGATTTTCAGCACTTACGGCAATTGCTGAGGACCGAATTGACAGCGGTCCATCAGCAGTTCTTTCACATGCTTGCCCTGCGTCACTGGAAATCGCCAGACATCCTGGCGCATGTCACGGACATCGATACCGTGGACTTTCGCAACTCCATGGCAATCATCGATTTTCTCGTGGCCGCGAAGCAACCGATCACACTAGCGTCGCATCGCTTCAGCCCCGGATGGGATACAGCATCGCTTCTGCGATCGGAGCTTTCCATGGAGAAAGAATTTGAGGCTGTTCTCAAAGGTCTGGATGTCTCCGGGGAAGACGCAAAACGACTGGTCGACATCGCCTGCGCGCCCCGCGCCGCTTACCGCGTTTGGCTTGAAGGGGAAATCACGCGGCAGCACAGCGGCGGCACGCAAGAACCTACGCCCGAAGCCTTCGCCGGTTTTCTTGCGGTCCTGATTGCGCTGGTGGAACAATCTATGTTGCATGCCTTTTTGTTTTGGCACAGGCGAGAGCGTTCAGAAGCAGACGACGCCTGGCGGCTTAGCGGTGCGGCGATGCTCTACGCCACCGCGCTTGTAAAAAGGGGCGCAATCACAAGCCGAGTTCCGACCCCCGCCCCCTGCCCCGCTGTTGAAATGGCGCAGACGGCCGACGGCGTTCATAACTCCGATATGGATTTAGTGCGGCGTTGTACAGAAGCCGGACGCGCGGCGGCGACCTTCGAAAAAGATGGTACGATGCGCAGATTGTGCATGCGCATTGTCGAGGACTGCGAGCTCGTTCTGAACAGAGGAAAGGAAGAGGCTTTCCCTGCGGTTTTCGGGCGAAGCCCGGTGTTCGAAAGCTTCGGCGCGACCTTGTCGAAACACTGCAACTGACCAAGGCAGACCCCCAGACGCGACGCCAGGCACGTCGAGGCGGCGGTCCGGAGGTCGATCACGCGCAACTCTCAGATCAACCACCTGACAAGTACCGGCACGATCAGGCTTGTCAGCAACGCGTTCAGGGCCATGGCGATGCCAGCGTAGGCCCCGGCGACGGGGTTCACCTGAAACGCGCGGGCTGTACCGATCCCATGGGCGGCGACGCCAACTGCAAAGCCCCTGGCACGCCAATCCCTGATCCGCAAAAGCGACATCACCGGCGTGACCGTCATGGCCCCGATAATGCCCGTAAGAATGACCAGAACTGCCGTCAGCGACGGCAGGCCGCCGACCGCTTCGGAAATACCCAGCGCCACTGGGGCGGTTGTGGACTTGGGGGCCAGCGACAGGATCACTTCGGTCGGCAGCCCGAAGGCACGGGCCAGCAGAATGGCCGATCCTGCCGCCATCACCGACCCTGCGATCAAAGCGAGCAGGATCGGCGCCACCGATTCTCGGATCGTGTCACGGTTATCCCAAAGCGGCAGCGCCAACGCGACGGTCGCCGGCCCGAGCAGGAAATGGATGAACTTGGCTCCGTCGAAATAGGTCGCGTAATCGGTCTTTGTCAGCCACAGGAGCGGCGCGATCAGCACCACCGAGATCAGCACCGGGTTTGCCCATGGCGGGTTTTCCAACCGACGCGCGAAAGAATCCGCGGCGAGATAGGCGAGAACAGTCGCCGTGAGCCACATCAGGGGCGTTGCGGAAAGGTAGCTCCAGAGGGTGGCGACATCCGTCATGTCATACGACCTTCGGACAGTCTCCGGACGGCAATGAAAGTGCCGACAGCAGCCAGCATCGCCAACAAGGTCGATAACGCCAGTATGATCAGCAATGCTAGCCAATCCTTTGATAAAACTTCGATGTTCCCGATCACGCCTACTCCGGCAGGCACGAACATCAATGACAGGTTGGCCAGTATCACGCCAATCGTCGGCCTGAGTGTTTCAGCTACGGCCGGTCGTAAACGCAACAACAGCAAAAGCAGCGCGAGGCCCAGAACGGGGCCGGGAAGCGAAAGCCCAAGCCCACGGACGACGACCTCTCCGATCAGTTGACAGGCCAGAAGAAGCCCGAGTGTTTGCAGCATGGCGGTATCACCTTTTCCTTCGTGTCGCTCTTCATTGTGCCGCGTTCCCCGCCTTGGGGCCATAGTGCAGTTCGGAGCGCGACCCGAGCCGCCGCGACCACATGGGAAAGTGGAGAGGAAAGCGAAGAAATACGGTTCAGCCTTGGCAGCCAGCCATGTTAAGGGCATGGCATGGCACCCGATACGCAAGATACGTCAATGCAGCTTGCACAACAGAGGTTCAAGCTGCGGGTCTGGATCACATCGCGTCTCTGGGCGCAGGTGATGGCCGGCATGGTGCTCGGATTTGGCCTGGGCCTGCTGCTCAGTGAACCGGCGGGATTGGTTTCCGGTGATGTTGCCGAGATTATTGGGCTTTGGCTGGCACTTCCGGGGCAGATATTTCTCGCCCTGATCGCCATGGTTCTGATCCCGCTCGTGTTTTCTTCGATCGTTGGCGGGTTGTCCGGTGCCGGGTCGGGCGAGGAGTTGCGGTCCGTCGGCCTGCGCCTCGCCGCTTTCATCCTGCTGACGACCACGCTGGCCGCGACCATCGGCGTGGCACTCGCCGAGTGGCTGATGCCGGGCCGCGCTCTTGCCGGGTTTACCGTGCCGAGCGGAATGAGTTTTCAGGGCCTGCCCCTTCCCGACCTGCCCGATCCAGAGGCCGAGGCCAGATTGCCAGACCTGATCGTCAACCTTCTGCCTTCCAATCCCACCGCCTCGATTGTTCAGGGGGATATGCTGGCCGTCGTGGTTCTGGCGCTATTGGTCGGCATCTCGGTCACCCAGGTCCAAAACAACAGGGCCGCTCCGTTTCTGGCCCGGATGGAAGCCCTTTTGTCGATTTCGATGAACATCGTGAAATGGGCCATGTTTCTGGTTCCGCTGGCGGTATTCGGATTGATGGCGCAACTCGTGATGCGGCTCGGGTTCGACACCATGTTGGGGATCTCCGGATATGTAGGGACCGTGCTTTTGGGATTGGCGGTGCTGTTGGCGCTTTACTTGCTCATCGCCATGGTTTTTGCCCAAGTGACACCGCTTCGCTTCGTGAAAGCGGCGGGCAGCAACCTACTTCTGGCCTTTTCCACATCAAGTTCCACTGCCGTCATGCCGGTGACTATCCAGTCGGCACGGCGACTTGGCGTGCCGGACAGCATTTCGAACCTCGTGGTGCCGCTCGGAGCCACGATGAACATGGCCGGCACAGCCCTGTACCAGGCGGTGGCCATACTCTTCCTCGCGCAGCTTGCAGGGATTGAGCTGTCGCTTGCGCAAACCGTTGTCGTTGTCGGCACGCTTGTTGCCTCCAGCATAGGGGCCCCGGGCACGCCGGGCGTCAGCATTGCAATTCTCGTCAACGTGGCTACCGGCATGGGCATACCGGTTGAGGGTATGGTCATTATTCTAGGTGTCGATCGTCTGCTCGACATGTGCCGGACCGTCGTCAATGTCACGGGTGATCTTGTTGCAGCCGTCCTGTTCCGGGGCGTCGGACAGGAAAACACCGGAATCCCTGCCTGATCGGTCCGAGAAAGCGCGCTCAGGACCTTGGCCCGCTTTTGGCCGGGAACGACAGGCCGATCAAGGCCTTCAGGAAGACGAGGACGAGCGTCGCGGAAAGCGCTATTTTCGAGAACGTCTCCATGGTGCCATCGACCAGCAATACATGCACAATAGTTCCCCCAATGATAACTGCGGCCAAAACAACGTGAGCGATGCGCCAAAACCGCCAACGCAAACGCAAGCGGCGGCGCATCACGGTGAGGACCGCGGTAGCGAAAAGCGCCCACATGGCGATGACGCCCCAGTCCGAAAAGGGTGTCGGCGACACGAAAAGCAGCGCGTCGATCACGTCGCGCGGGCTGGTTATCCAAAGCCCCGCAACATGCGCCAGAACAGAGAAAACGAGAATACCGCCCGTCCAGCGGTGGATGCGCCTTCCCCGGTACCCTGAAAGTCCCGGCAGGTCCCCGGCGGCCAGCATCGGCTGGAAGAGCATCAACGCCATTCCAACGACACCGGCAAAACTTGCTGCAATGTAGATGGGACCGCGCCAGGCCAGAAACGGGCTGAACGCGGCAGCCACCAGCGCGGTAAACGTTATCAGAAGGACAGCCGCCCAGAACATAAACGCCCGTATCATCTGTCCGACATGTCCCGGGCGCCCGTTCAGACCGGTTTCAGCACAAAATGCGCCTCGAGACTCGTGTCGCTCTCGC
>JBFFFS010000212.1:0-5299 GCA_041557855.1 Roseobacter sp.
GACCGCTTTGCCGGGCTTCGTCTGGCCGGTCGATCTTTTTCAGAATCCGCTGCAACGTCCGTCGGTGCATGTTCAGCAGCCGCGCGGTTTGAGAGACATTGTCGCCCGCCACGTGAAAGACCTTCTCGATATGCTCTTGGCGTGCGATCTCCGGTGTAATGGGCTGTTCCGGAGGCGGCGGGCGTTCTCCTTTTCGAACCAGCAGTGCATCCGTGATCTCGTCTGCCCCAGCCGGTTTCGCCATGTAGTCCAGCGCGCCGAGTTGTACGGCGGCGACAGCGGTCGGGATATTGCCATAACCCGTCAATATCAGGGCACGGGCTTCCGGTTCCGCTATTTTTAAAGCTTCGACGACTTCCAGGCCGCTTCCATCCTGTAAGCGCAGATCGACCACGGCAAAGGTCGGCCTTTCGCGGGCGATCACCTGGCGCGCTTCATCGACGCCTGCGGCTTCGCAGGTGCGCGCCCCGCGCTTGCGCAGCGCCTTGGCCAATCTGATCCGGAAAGTATCATCATCCTCCACGATCAGAACGCAGGCATCTTGCTCGAAATCCAGCATTTTCCGTCTCCTTCACGAAAAGATACGCAGGACAACGGGAATTGGACTTCGAACGCGTCAATCTGTCGCGATTTTTGCCGTCGTAATTTTTGGCCTTGATGATTTGGGGTCAGATGCCGGTCTTTGAGATCGCCGCTGTCGCGCGCGGCGTCAACCGGGTATGTCACCGATGGCGTGCACATCCTGCGGCTCGGAAAAGCCCTTCAACGTGACCGCGCCGATCGGCCTCGTTGCGATGCTGCCGCTCAGCGCGTCGCGGGTGGCGCCATCCACGAGCAGGTCGCAGTCGGCGATTTTGGTATGGGCTTCCAGCCGGGCGGCGAGATTCACCTTATCCCCGATACATGTATAGGTCGCGCGCTGCTCCGTGCCGGCATAGCCGGCAACCATCTGACCTGTGGCTATTCCGATGCCGATGCGGATCGGTGAGCGGCCACCCGCCGTGCGTTCGCTGTTGAAATCCGAGATCATCAGCCGCATGTCCTGCGCGGCGGCAACAGCATTCCGGGCGGGGTGAGGCAGCGGCTTCGGTGCCCCGAAGATGGCCATCAGCCCGTCACCGACCATCAGTGTCACGATGCCGCCGTGACTGTCGATCGCTTCGAACATCAGCGTGTAGTAGATGTTGAGCAATTCAATGGTTTCTTCCGGGGTCTGACTTTCGGACATGGCCGTGAAGCCCCTGATGTCGCAGAACAGGACCGATGCCTCGACCCGCCGTCCTCCAAGAGCGAAGCCCGATTCCTGCAAATCTTGCGCCACTTCCGACGTGGCGAAACGATCCAGCAGAGATTTCTGCAGATCGCGCAGACGCTTCTTTTCGAGGCTCGAGGCCAGCCGCGCTTTCAGCAAGGTCTTGTTCACCGGTTTCGACAGATAATCCTCGGCGCCCAGTTCGATGCAGCGCACGATGTTCTCCAGGCCTTCGACAGAAGAGGTGACGATAACCGGCAGATCGCGCAGCTTGGTGTCTTCCTTGAGGGCCTGCAAGACCTCGAAACCGTCCATTTCCGGCATTTCGATATCGAGCAGCAACAGGTCGAACCGATCGTTGCGCAGCATTTCCATGGCGATGCGCCCATTCTCCGCGACGGTGGCACTGTAGCCCAGCAGCTCGACACTTCGGGTCAGGAGCAGCCGATTGACCTTGTTGTCATCGACGATCAGCAGGCGGGTGCCGGGATCAGCCATTCTGCAGTGCTTTCAGGGCTTCGGCCGACCGCGCGAAGGCAGCGCGCAAGGCGGCCATTCGGGACGCTTCCTCCGCACTTGGTCCTTCGAGTTCCCTTGCCTTAGCAAGCTCGGCCAGTTCAGTCGCGCCAAAGACTTGTGCATTCGACTTGATCGAGTGCGCAGCCCGGCGGTAGGCATCGCCATCACCGGCCTCCGCTGCGGCTTCCAGCGCGTCAAGCATTGCCGGCGCTTCGAGCAGGAAAGTATCGACCAGTTCCACCACGAAATCCTCGCCGGTGGCCTCGGCCAACTCGTCATAGACAGCATGATCTATCGGGTCTGTCGTCATGTTGCGGTCCTGTCTCTGCCGGGAATGTTCAGGAGCGCCTCTGTCAGCCGCTCCACGCGGATAGGTTTTGCAATGTAGTCGTCCATGCCGGCGGCGCGGCACATTTCCTCGTCGCCCTGCATCGCATTGGCGGTCATGGCGACGATGCGGGGGCGCGCATTCGCATCATAGGTGGCGGTGATGCGGCGCGCGGCGTCGAGGCCGTCCATTTCGGGCATCTGCACGTCCATCAGCACCACGTCATAGGTTTGCCGGGCCACGCTTTCGAGCGCCTCAACACCGTTACTGGCCAGATCGGCCCGGTATCCCATTTGTTCGAGAAGCCGCAGGGCCAGCTTCTGATTGACGAGATTGTCCTCCGCTAAAAGGATACGCAACGGATGACGGGCTGCCATTTCGCCATCAACTTTCGGTCTCGAAGGCTTCTGACGCACCGCTTTTTTCTGATCCTGCGGTGCAAAAAGTGTAACGAGCGTGTCAAAGAGTTGCGATTGCCGCAGTGGTTTGGACAGGCTGGAGCTGAAAAGTCCGGCGTCGGCCTCGACCTCGCGCAGACCCAAAGAACTGAACAGGATCAGCGGCAGATCAGGTTTGGTCTTACGTATCCGGCGTGCCAGCTCAAGACCGTCCATCTCAGGCATGTGCATATCGAGGACGGCAAGGTCGAAGTTCTCTTCTTCCAAGGCCGCCAGCGCGTTTGCGGGAACAGCCTCCGCCCGGGTTTTCATGCCCCATTTTTCGGTTTGCAGCGACAGGATCTTCCGGTTCGTGGCGTTATCATCAACCACCAGCAGACGTTTATCCTGCAGTTCCGACTGCGTGCCGATCAAGGCGCGACGCTCGGTTTTCGCCAGTTTCGCGGGGGGTGCGGCCATGGTGAAAGAAAAGATCGATCCTTTGCCCGGTCCCTCGCTTTCGGCCCACATCGTGCCGCCCATCAATTCCGCCAGACGCTTGGAAATAGCGAGGCCCAAACCTGTGCCGCCATATTTGCGGGTGGTCGAACTGTCGGCCTGACTGAAGGACTGAAAGAGCCGCGACATACCCTGTTTGCTCAACCCGATGCCGGTGTCTCGAACGCTGAAGGTCAGCATGGGTTCGCTGCTGGCGCCGTTCTGCGCCGAGACGGTCAGCACCACTTCTCCTTCTTCGGTAAACTTCACGGCATTCGACAGCAGGTTGAGCAGAATTTGCCGCAGCCGGGTCAGGTCAGAGCTGATCGCGGCGGGTACGTCGTCGCCATAGATGTATGCAATGTCGATCTTCTTTTCAGCCGCCCGGCCCGCGATCAGATCAAGCGCGGATTCGATGCACTCGCGCAGGTCGAAGGGGCGGTTTTCGATGTCCATTTGCCCGGCCTCGATCTTGGAGAAATCGAGGATTTCATTGATGATACTAAGCAAGGCATCGCCGCTGTCCCGGATCGTGCGCGCATAATCCCGCTGTTCGTCGTCAAGGTCGGTGTCCATCAGCAGCCCGCTCATGCCGATAACGGCATTCATGGGGGTCCTGATTTCATGGCTCATCGTTGCAAGGAAGGCGCTTTTTGCCTCGTTTGCGGTCTCAGCCGCGGCGCGCGCATCCTGTGCTTCCTGGAAAAGCCGCACGTTTTCGATGGCGATGACCGCCTGGTCGCTGAAGGACTGCGCCAGTTCGATTTCATCTTTCGAAAATGCCCTTGGCTGTCCCAGCCGAACCAGGACCAGCGCGCCGAGACAGATGTCGCCGCGTATCAGGGGCAGGTACACGCCCGAGCGCATGCCCATCTCATCGTATTTTTGCTTCTCGAAGGGTGGCAGGTCGATCTCGCTCCAGTCCGGATAATGCACGACGGTGCGCGACAACACCGCTCGTGCCACGAAATTATGCTCCCCATCCAGCGGCATGGTCTGGCCGCTGACGGTTCCCCACGGCCCCTCTTTGGTGGCACCGGCGATAAAGGACAAAGCGTCGTCCTTGAGGATAAGTGCTGCGGCCACGTCACAGGAAATGAGCTGCACCGCAGCTTGCGCGATGGCATCGAACACCGGTTTAGTGTCTGTTGGCGAACTGCTGATGACCCGTAGAATATTCGCACTGGCTGTCTGTCGTGCTAGTGCCGTTTGCGTGTCGTTGAAAAGCCGCGCATTCTGGATCGCAATCACCGCCTGATCGCAAAACGATTTCGCCAGTTCTATGTCTTCCTTGCTGAACGGCTGAGGCTTCTTGCGCGTCAGAATGAGCGATCCAAAACACTCTTCCCCCCGTAGCAGCGGCAGAAAGAGTGCGGAGCGGACGCCGTATTTTTCATACACCAGTTGCTCATGCGGCGGCAGGTCAATTTTGGACCAGTCGGGCAGGTGAAGCATTTCATTCGACAGAATGACGCGCGATGGAAAGGTTGCGTCGGGATCGAGCGGCGTATTCGATTTATCCACGTTCGCAACAGGCCCTTCGGGCTCGGCGACGGCTGCGGGGTAATAGGTGTCGCCTTCGCGGATCGCGATGGCAACAATGTCGCAGGCCAGAAGCCGCGCGCCGGTCTGGGCAATTGCGTCAAACACCGGGGTAGCATCGGTCTGTGCACCACTGATGACGCGCAGGATGTCGGCGCTCGCGGTCTGGCGGATCAAGGCCGTCTGGGTCTCGTGAAACAGTTGCGCGTTCTGCATGGCGATCACCGTCTGATCGGCGAAACTCTGAAGCAGGTCCATTTCCTTTTGCCTGAATCCGACCCGGTCGCCGTCGTTGAAGTGGCGGCGTAGAATGATCGCGCCAAGCGCTTGCCCCTTGCGCATCATCGGCGCGACCAGACAGGAATAATTGCCGATCTGATGCGCGGTCTTTTTCAGGGCGGCGAAAGTGTTCCTGCCGTGCATCGCATCCGGATAATGCTTGAGCATGCCGTGCTGAACCGCCTCGCGGATTTCGGATGCGTCAACGGGTACGGCGTTCGTGCCGCCGGTCGGGGAGGTCTTTTCTCCACGCGATGCGGTAACCCGAACCATGCCGTCATCGCTGCAGATCACCGTTTCTAGCGTGGAGCAGGGGATGAGTTTCTCGCAGCTTTCCAGTACCTTCTCGAACACCGGTTGCGCGTCTTCGACCGATTGGCTGATGACCTCGAGGATGGCCGCAGAGGCTTTTTGTTGCTTGAGCGCCTCCGTAACCTCTGCGGTGCGGTCCTGTAACTCGTTAAAAAGCTGCGCGTTGCTGATCGCGATCACCGCCTGCGCGGC
>JBFFFS010000213.1:0-5285 GCA_041557855.1 Roseobacter sp.
CCGCGGCGGCGGCTGCGCTTGGCCCGGTGGCTGGCATTACGGTCATGACGATCGCCGACCTCGCCGGACCTGTGCCGATCCTGCGGCGCGCATTGCGTGATGTCTATCTCCCCGATCTCGCAAGACTTCTGGGGGCCACCGCGCTGGCGTTGCCGGTTGGAGTAACCGTTCTGCTGCTTTTTGACCCCGATGTGTTTCGATACACATTGAGCGTCGTGGCTCTGATCACACTGATCCTGCTGATCTCCGGCGCTCGCTTCAAGGGGGCGCTCACGCCGCCGCTGGTCTATGCGACCGGTGGATTGGCCGGCCTTCTGGGCGGCGTGGTCGGGGTGCCGGGGCCACCGATCATCACACTCTATCTGGCCAGTACCCTGCGCGCAGCCGCCGTGCGTGCGACAATCCTGCTTTATCTCTTTGTCTATGATCTGATGCTGCTTGGAATCTACGCGGTGAAGGGGCGTTTCATGCTCGACGCGGTGCTGATCGGCGTGGTTCTGGCCGTGCCCAATGTCATCGGCAACATGATTGGCGCGGCCATTTTCCGCCCGTCGCTGGAGCGGTTTTACAGGATGACCGCTTACACGATAATCGCCTTTTCCGCCCTTTCAGCGCTGCCGTTATGGGATTAAGTTGCAGGTCATGAGACTGAACGAAATCAAATATACCGACGCGAAACCCGTGGAAGGCTATGGCCCCGGCTTTTTCCGCATCGGGGGCGAGGTGTTCGAGGGGCCGCTCATCGTGGGGCCCAATGGTGCCAGCGCCTGGGGCGGATTTGACCACAGCGCGCCATTGGAGGCGCTTGCCGGAGAGATAGACGTGCTGTTCGTCGGCACCGGTGCGGAGATCGCGCATCTCCCGGTCACTCTGCGCGACCGCCTAGAGGGTGTCGGCCTCGGTGTGGAAGTCATGGCCTCACCCGCAGCTTGCCGTACCTATAATATCCTGCTCAGTGAAGGCCGGCGCATCGCGCTGGCATTGATCCCTGTCTGATCGGCCTTTTGCGGCAGGCGGCGATAGGATAACGGTGATCCCATGACAGTGACGGTGGACGATCTTTCTGTTGCCCGCGGAGGCGTGCCGGTTTTGGCTGGACTTTCCTTTGAGTTGCGGCCCGGTGAGGCGCTGATCCTGCGCGGACCAAATGGGGCAGGTAAAACCACCCTGTTGCGGACACTCGCAGGACTGCAACCACCGCTGTCGGGGCGGATTACGGGTGTCGAAGACGACATCGCCTATGCCGCGCATTCCGATGGGCTCAAAGCGATGCTGACCGTAACCGAGAACTTGCGTTTCTGGGCCGAGGTGTTCGGTACCGGGGATATTGCGCCCGCGCTCTCCGCCTTCGACCTGAGCGATTTGCATGATCGTCTTGCCGGGACGTTGTCCGCCGGACAAAAGCGTCGCCTCGGGCTGGCGCGGCTTCTGGTGACGAGGCGGTCGGTCTGGATGCTGGACGAACCGACGGTCTCGCTCGACACCCGCGCCACGGCTCTTTTCGCCGATGCGGTGCGCGGGCATCTGGGGCAGGGAGGCTCTGCCCTGATCGCCACTCATATCGATCTTGGTCTCGAGGGGGCATCGGTGCTTGACGTGACAACCTACCGCGCCGATCCCCTCGAGCGCGCAGGTGCCAGCGACGAGGCCTTCCTGTGAAAGCGTTGTTGTTGCGTGATCTCACTCTCGCGTTCCGCGCCGGTGGCGGGTTCGGTCTGGGTCTTGCATTTTTTCTGATCGTGACGGTGCTGGTGCCTTTCGGTGTTGGGCCGCAGTCCGATCTCTTGGCGCGGATTGCACCGGGTATTCTCTGGTTGGGTGCGTTGTTGGCCTGCCTTTTGTCGTTGGATCGGTTGCTGGCACTTGACTGGGAGGACGGATCGCTTGACCTGCTGGCCACATCGCCACTGCCGCTGGAGGCGGCGCTCAGCGTCAAAGCGCTCGCCCATTGGCTGACGACCGGTCTTCCGCTGGTCCTTGCGGCGCCCGTGCTGGGTGTTTTGCTTAACCTGCCGGGGGAGGGGTATTTCTGGCTGGTCATCTCTCTGGCGGTCGGCACCCCTGCCTTGTCGGTGATCGGTGCCTTTGGCGCGGCGCTGACCGTTGGTGTGAAGCGCGGCGGGTTGCTGATGTCGCTACTGGTGCTCCCGCTTTATGTTCCGACACTGATTTTCGGAGCCGAGGTCGCGCGGCGCGGTGCCGAAGGTATGCAGACCGCGACGCCTTTGCTGATGCTTGCGGGTATCACCGCCGGGGTGATCGCCGTGATGCCCTTTGCTTCTGCGGCTGCTCTGCGGGTGAACTTACGGTGAGCGTGTCGTTTTGCCCATTGAGGCGGCCTGTTGGAGGGTTTAGATAAACGCCATGTCGGTGACCGAAGAAAAAACAAAGTCGCGCGAAAGCCTTTGGACGTACGCCAACCCGGTGAAATTCCTTGGCTTCAGTGAAAAAATCCTGCCAGCGTTGTGGGGGCTTTCCGCCGCTGCCCTTGCCGTGGGATTGATCTGGGGCTTTTTCTTCACGCCGGACGATTTCCGACAGGGATCGACTGTCAAGATCATCTACCTGCATGTTCCGGCGGCCCTGATGGCAATCAACGCGTGGTTCATGATGCTTGTCGCCTCCCTGATCTGGCTGATCCGGCGTCACCACGTGAGCGCACTGGCCGCCAAGGCGGCGGCCCCCGTGGGCGTCGTGATGACCCTGATTGCCCTCGTGACCGGGGCGATCTGGGGCCAGCCCATGTGGGGAACCTGGTGGGCATGGGACCCGCGCCTGACCTCCTTTTTGATCCTGTTCCTGTTCTATCTGGGCTATATCGCGCTCTGGGAGGCGATAGAGGACCCCGATACGGCGGCGGACCTGACGGCTGTTCTGTGTCTTGTCGGGTCGGTGTTCGCGATCCTGTCGCGCTATGCGGTCAATTTCTGGAACCAAGGTCTCCATCAGGGGGCGTCTCTGAGTCTCGACAAAGAGGAAAACGTGGCCGATGTGTTCTACCATCCGCTGCTGATGGCCATTGCCGGTTTCGTGCTGCTCTTTGTCGCGCTGGTGCTCTACCGTACAGGCACTGAAATCCGTCTGCGCCGGGCGCGGGCCCTGCTGGCCCGGGAGGCGCGCGGATGATTCCAGAACTTGGCAAATATGCCGAAGCTGTGCTGTCTTCCTACGCGGCATCGATTGTGCTGCTGGCCGGCCTCGTAATTCTGAGTCTGCGCAAGGGGCGTAGGGCCCGGCGCGCATTGGAAGAGATTGAGCAGAGGCAACGGCGCAATGGCTAGGATATCCCCGCTGATGATCGCGCCGCCGCTGATTTTCGTGGGCTTCGTGGTGGTCGCGGGCATCGGTATGTTCCGCGACAATCCCAATGAACTGGACTCCACACTGATCGGCAAAACGGCCCCTGCGATCACCGAAGTGGCGCTGAAAGGCTACCCGTCTGTCACGGCCGACCTGCTCGCAACCGGGGAGGTGACGCTGGTTAATTTCTGGGCAAGCTGGTGCCCGCCCTGCCGGGCCGAACATCCAAAGCTGCTGGAAATGCAGGCGGATGGGATCAACATCGTCGGTGTGAATTTCAAGGATAAAGAAGGCCCGGCGACGAGTTACCTCAAGGACAGCGAGAACCCGTTTTCTGCCGTGGCCTTCGATCCGCAAGGCCGCACGGCGATTGACTGGGGGGTGACTGCGCCGCCGGAAACCTTCATCCTCGACGGAGAGGGCACCGTACTTTTCCGCTTTGCCGGGCCGCTGGTGGGCAGCGACTACGAACAGCGTTTCGTACCGGCGCTTGATAGCGCGATGGCAGCGGAAGAGTGATTGATCTTACCCGGTTACAGTTGACTTCAGACTGAAGAGGGGGCCAGCCCCCGCCGGGCCCCATGGCCCGTCTCCCCCGGACTCCCCCGGAGTTTTCCGGCAAAGTGAATAATGCGGATTTTCAGGCCGTGTTCGTGTCGGGCGCGTGGGACCCGGGGCCAGCGCGGGCCCCGGGCAATGCCTGCAGTCAGGCGGCCTGCGCGAGATTGCGCAGCACGTAGTGCAACACGCCGCCGTGTTCGATGTATTCGATCTCGATGGCTGTATCGATCCGGCACTTGAGCGTGATCTCTTTCTTGGATCCGTCCGCCATAGTGATCGTACAGGGGACTTCCTGCAGCGGCTTGATCGTGTCGAGACCGGAAATGGATACTTTTTCGTCGCCTGTCAGGCCCAGCGATTTGCGGGTGTCGCCGCCCGTGAATTCGAAGGGAATGACCCCCATGCCAACAAGGTTCGAGCGGTGGATGCGCTCGAAGCTTTCCGCGATCACCGCCTTGACGCCCAGAAGTGCTGTGCCCTTGGCCGCCCAGTCGCGGCTCGATCCCGCGCCGTATTGTTCGCCACCGAAGATCACGAGCGGCGTGCCTTGTTCCTGATAGGCCATGGCGGCATCGAAGATCGAGGTCTGTTGGCCGTCCGGCCCCTTGGTGTAGCCGCCTTCGACATTGTCGAGCATCTCGTTGCGGATGCGGATGTTGGCGAAAGTGCCGCGCATCATCACTTCGTGGTTGCCCCGGCGCGAGCCGTAGGAGTTGAACTCGCGCACCGGCACCTGACGCTCCACCAGGTACTGGCCTGCCGGTGTCGTATCCTTGAAGGAGCCTGCCGGGCTGATGTGGTCGGTCGTGATCATGTCACCCAGCACCGCCAGGATCGAGGCGTTCTCGATGTTGGTGATGGTGCCCGGTTCCTTTCCCATGCCCTGGAAATAGGGAGGATTCTGCACGTAGGTCGAGGTGGGCGGCCAGTCGTAGGTCTTGCTGTCGGTGGTTTCGACCGCCTGCCATTTCTCGTCGCCCTTGAAGACATCGGCATATTTTTCCTGGAAGGCCTCGCGGGTCACGGTGGCTTCGACAAGTTCGGCGATCTCGGCCTGGGTTGGCCAGATGTCCTTGAGATACACGTCGTTGCCGTCCTTGTCCTGCCCTAGCGGATCCTTGGAGATGTCGATGTTCATGTCGCCCGCCAGCGCATAGGCCACAACAAGCGGCGGGGAGGCGAGGTAGTTCGCCCGCACGTCCGGGCTGATCCGGCCTTCGAAGTTGCGGTTGCCGGAGAGCACGGAGGTGGCGATCAGGTCGCCCTTGTTGATGGCGTCGGACAGCTCTTTCTGGATCGGACCCGAGTTGCCGATACAAGTCGTGCAGCCATAGCCGACCAGGTTGAACCCAAGCGCGTCGAGGTCTTCCTGCAGGTTTGCAGCCTCGAGATAGGCCGAAACCACCTGTGACCCGGGGGCCAGC
>JBFFFS010000214.1:0-5247 GCA_041557855.1 Roseobacter sp.
AAAATGCGAGGAAGAACGAAGTCAGCGGTGAAATCTACGGCTGCACAACGCGCAGCGTTAGATTGAGACGCCCACCCTTTTCCAGTAGCGAGGACGAGCCGAATCTTATCCGGTCCACGCCATGATGCGCCAGGCGCGCCTCCCCGCCCATCACCACGACATCGCCGGACTGAAGCCAGACCGATTGCGTCTTTCCGCCACGTTCAGCGCTGCCCATCCGGAACAGCCCTTCGTCGCCCAGTGATATGGAAACAACGGGCCAGTCGAAACTGCCCTCGTCATTGTCCTGGTGCAAACCCATCCGGGCCCCCTCGCCGTAATAATTGACGAGGCAGCATTCCGGGGCACGCGTCACCCCGCTCAAAGCGCGCCAGATGCGAAGCACGGGTTCGGGTATGGGGGGCCACGACTGGCCGTCAGGATGGGTAGCGCTGTAGCGATAGCCCTCGCTGTCGGTAATCCACCCGTAGTCACCCGCCGCCGTCATGCGCACGGACATAGGCTTGCCGCGTGGGGTCACGGGCGCAAAAAACGGCGCTTTGCGGGCCACTTCCCGCAGCAGTACCACCAGCGCCTTTTGCTCTGCCGTGTCCAGATATCCCTTGTGGATGTCAAAGCCTGCGATCCGCAGAAGCGTCATTGTCCGATCCTCGTTGCAACACTCGGGAAAAATTCGCCAAAGAATCCCCGATGGCGGAGCCCGGAAAGGTTGCAGGCTCTCTGACCCCTCCCTATATACCGTCCGAACCGCGAGGGGCAGGGGCCCCCGTGAAAACCATGCGGAGCAACGGCGCCATAACGGGCCCACGCCTCGTGTCATCGCCTTGAGTATGAAGAGGGATCAAAACATGTCCAAAGTCATTGGTATCGACCTGGGAACCACCAACAGCTGCATTGCCATCATGGATGGATCGCAGCCGCGTGTCATTGAAAACTCGGAAGGGGCACGGACCACACCATCCATCGTCGCCTTCACGGACGAGGAACGCCTCGTCGGCCAACCTGCGAAACGGCAGGCTGTCACAAACCCCGAAAACACCATCTTCGGCGTCAAGCGCCTGATCGGTCGCCGGTTCGACGACGCCGATCTTGCAAAAGACCGCAAGAACATGCCGTTCAAGGTCATTGACGGCGGCAATGGTGATGCATGGGTTGAAGCCAAGGGCGACAAATATTCCCCCAGCCAGATTTCCGCATTCATCCTCGGCAAGATGAAAGAGACCGCCGAGAGCTATCTTGGCGAAGAGGTTACGCAGGCCGTTATCACCGTCCCCGCCTACTTCAACGACGCCCAGCGTCAGGCGACCAAGGACGCCGGCAAGATTGCCGGGCTTGAAGTGCTGCGCATCATCAACGAACCGACGGCTGCCGCGCTCGCCTACGGCCTCGACAAAGAGAACACGCAGACGATCGCGGTCTATGACCTTGGTGGTGGTACATTCGACGTGACCATCCTCGAGATCGATGACGGCCTCTTCGAAGTGAAGTCCACCAACGGCGACACGTTCCTCGGCGGTGAAGACTTTGACATGCGCATCGTCAACTACCTCGCCGACGAGTTCAAGAAAGAGCATTCCATCGATCTGACGCAAGACAAGATGGCGCTTCAGCGTCTGAAAGAAGCAGCGGAAAAAGCGAAAATCGAACTCTCCAGCTCCAGCCAGACGGAGATCAACCAGCCTTTCATTTCTATGGGCTCCAATGGCCAGCCGTTGCACATGGTGATGAAGCTGACCCGTTCCAAGCTGGAAAGCCTGGTTTCCGACCTCATCAAGTCCTCGCTGAAGCCCTGCAAGGACGCACTGAAAGACGCAGGCCTCTCCGCTTCTGACATCGACGAGGTGGTTCTGGTCGGTGGTATGACCCGGATGCCGAAAGTGGTCGAAGAAGTGACCAAATTTTTTGGCAAGGAACCGCACAAGGGTGTGAACCCGGATGAGGTCGTGGCCATGGGTGCCGCCATTCAGGCCGGTGTTCTGCAGGGTGACGTGAAGGACGTTGTGCTCCTTGACGTAACACCGCTGTCTCTCGGTATCGAGACGCTGGGCGGTGTGTTCACACGACTGATCGACCGCAACACCACGATCCCGACCAAGAAGAGCCAGATCTTCTCGACGGCGGAAGACAATCAGAACGCCGTGACCATCCGGGTCTTCCAGGGTGAGCGCGAGATGGCGGCAGACAACAAGATTCTTGGCGCCTTCAACCTTGAAAACATCCCGCCCGCCCCGCGCGGCATGCCGCAGATCGAAGTGACCTTCGACATCGACGCCAACGGTATCGTGTCGGTCGGCGCGATGGATAAAGGCACCGGCAAGGAGCAGAAGATCACGATCCAGGCCTCGGGCGGACTGTCCGACGAGGACATCGAGAAAATGGTCAAGGACGCCGAAGAAAACGCCGAAGCGGAC
Organism: Roseobacter sp.; assembly: GCA_041557855.1. Lineage (GTDB taxonomy): Bacteria > Pseudomonadota > Alphaproteobacteria > Rhodobacterales > Rhodobacteraceae > Roseobacter. Next base: position 2,412 of record JBFFFS010000214.1, read on the forward strand.
AAGGCACGTCGCGAACTGGTGGACGCGAAAAACCAGGCGGAAAGTCTCATTCACTCGACCGAGAAGTCGATAGAAGAGCACTCCGACAAGGTCGATCCGAGCACCATCGAAGCAATCGAGCTTGCCATTGCGGCGCTGAAGGACGAACTGGAAAACGACAATGCCGAGAAAATCAAATCCGGCATCCAGAACGTCACCGAAGCAGCGATGAAACTTGGCGAAGCGATCTACAAGGCCGCTCAGGAAGAGGGCGAGGACGTAGCAGAGGCGACGGACGCACCGCAGGGCGGTGATGACGATATCGTTGATGCCGAGTTCGAAGACCTCGATGATGACAAGCGCGCCTAAGAGCATCGCGTAACCCGGAACCAATGAACGGGCCGGCCTGCGGGCCGGCCCATCACGTTCCACCAAGGGGACATTTTCATGGCAAAACGTGACTACTACGAGGTACTTGGCGTCGCCAGAGGTGCCTCTGCTGATGAAATCAAGAAGGGCTATCGCACCAAGGCGAAAGAACTGCACCCGGACCGGAACAAGGACAACCCGGACGCAGAAGCGAAGTTCAAGGAAGCCAACGAAGCCTATGAGGTCCTGAAGGACGCCGACAAGAAGGCGGCCTACGACCGCTTTGGTCATTCCGCGTTCGAGGGCGGAATGGGCGGTGGCGGCGGTGGCCGTCCGGGCGGCGGCTTCGGCGGCGGCGGTGATTTCTCTTCCGCGTTCTCCGATGTCTTCGACGATCTGTTCGGCAATTTCGCCGGAGGCGGTCGAGCCGGTGGAAACCGCGCGTCGCGCGGGTCGGACCTGCGTTACAACCTGCGCATCGATCTGGAAAAAGCCTTCTCCGGTCTGCAAAAGACAATCAATGTTCCCACCTCGGTAACCTGCGACAGCTGCAAGGGCTCCGGTGCCGAAGGCGGCTCGGAACCGACATCCTGCCCGACATGCTCGGGTATGGGCAAGGTAAGGGCGCAGCAGGGCTTCTTCACGGTAGAGCGGACCTGCCCCACCTGCTCCGGTCTCGGGCAGATCATCAAGAATCCCTGCGGCAAATGCCATGGCGCGGGTCGGGTCGAGAAGGATCGTGCGCTGAGCGTGAACATCCCCGCCGGCGTGGAAACCGGTACGCGTATCCGCCTTGCCGGCGAGGGAGAAGCGGGCATGCGTGGCGGCCCGTCCGGAGATCTTTACATCTTCATCGACGTGGCCGAACACGGGCTTTTCCAGCGCGAGGCGAACAACCTGTTCTGTCGGGTACCCGTGTCGATGGCCAAGGCAGCACTTGGCGGGTCGATTGAAGTGCCGACGATTGACGGTGGGCGCGGACGTGTACAAATCCCTGCCGGCAGCCAATCCGGCCGGCAGATGCGCCTGCGCGGAAAAGGCATGCCGGCGCTGCGCGGTGGCGGATCGGGCGATATGTTCATCGAACTGGCAGTGGAAACGCCGGTCAACCTGACTTCCCGGCAGAAGGAACTCCTGCAGGAGTTCGAGGACCTTTCGGAGAATAACAATCCCGAAAGCTCCAGTTTCTTTTCGTCTGTGAAAACCTTCTGGGATAGTATGAAGGGCTAAGGAGCGTGGTGGCCTGAAGGCCCACCTTACCCTTCCGCTCCATGTAGGGTGGCCTTCAGGCCACCTGCACTTGTTGAAAAAGATATCTCGCCAACAGGGCATTAACGCTTCGGCAACCATGGATCGGGTACATGTTAGGCCATGAGCCGCAGACTTTCGACGAAGCTCCGCTGCCTTTTCTTCTTGATGAAGCGGAACCGGTCCCGCTGCCTTCCGGGCCGACCCCCTCCTACCTTGCCGATCACCGCAAGCGGTTGCGCACCCGTTTCATGCAGGGCGGTGCAGCAGCGATTCCGGATTACGAATTATTGGAGCTTGTCCTGTTTCGCGCGATCCCGCGGTGCGATGTCAAACCTCTGGCCCGTACGTTGATGGACCGTTTCGGAGATTTCAACCGCGTCATGGCTGCACCCACGGCCCGGCTGCTGGATGTAGCGGGTGTAGGCGATGCCGTCATAACCGAATTGAAGATCGTCGAAGCGGCGGCACAGCGCATGGCGCGGGCGAAAGTCCTGCAACAACCCGTTGTCTCCTCCTGGGAGGCGCTTCTGGACTATTGCCACACCACCAGGGCTCATCGTGAAACGGAACAGTTTCGTGTACTCTATCTCGATCGCAAGAACACACTCATCGCCGACGAAGAGCAGGCCAAGGGAACTGTCGATCATGTGCCCGTCTATCCCAGAGAGGTCGCCAAGCGGGCGCTGGAACTGAACGCCAGCGCGCTGATCCTCGTGCATAACCACCCTTCTGGTGATCCAACACCGTCTCAGGCCGATATCGCCATGACCGACCAAATAAACAATGCCTGTGGCGCACTGGGCCTTACCCTTCACGACCATCTGATCATCGGAAAGTCTCGCGAACTTTCCTTTCGAAGCGAAGGGTATCTATGATCCTCAGCGCACCCAGACTTCCACACGGCGGTTGATCCGGCGACCCGCTGCCCTGTCATTGCAGGCCATAGGCAGAGCCATGCCGAAGGCGTCCAGCTCCAACGCCACCTTCTCCAGATCGGCAGGGGCTGCCGCTGCGATCAGGGCGTCACGGACCAGACGTGCCCGTTCAGCCGCCGTTCCCCCGGAACCTCCATCGCTATCACTGAACCCCGCGAACAAAAGCTCACGCCGATCGTAGCGGCGTTGTCGCAACCGCCGGGCAAGCTGCAGCATGCTGGCCTGCGATTGTGCATCTAGCCGCGCCGCGCTCTCCTCGAAACGAAAGGTAGCCGTCAACCGGCTCATCCCCTGCAGTCGGC
>JBFFFS010000215.1:0-5203 GCA_041557855.1 Roseobacter sp.
CGTTGCGTTTGGGGCCGAGGAAGGTGTGCGAGATCAGCCGGAAGCAATAGGCCGCCGAGAACAGCGAGCCGATCACCGCGAAGGTCGGCACCAGCCACGGCATGCCGAACAGCACTGTATGGTTGGCTTCCTCCAGCATCATCTCCTTGCTGAGAAAACCGTTCAGGAACGGAATCCCGGCCATCGACAACGCCCCTATCGTGGCAATCACGAAGGTGATCGACATCAGGTGGCGCAGACCGCCAAGCCGCCGGATATCGCGGGTATGCGTCTCGTGATCGACAATCCCCGCCGACATGAAGAGCGCCGCCTTGAAGGTCGCGTGGTTGAGGATGTGAAACACCGCCGCCATCGCGCCGAAAGCAGTCCCGGTGCCCAGCAGCATGGTGATCAGTCCAAGATGGCTCACCGTGGAAAAAGCGAGCAGCGCCTTCAGATCGTGGTTGAAGAGCGCGATTACCGCGCCAAGCACCATGGTCACCAGCCCCGCCGTCGTCACGATCATGAACCACTCGGGCGTCCCCGACAGCACCGGCCACATCCGCGCCATCAGGAAGATGCCCGCCTTCACCATGGTCGCCGAGTGCAGATAGGCCGAAACCGGCGTCGGCGCCGCCATCGCGTGCGGCAGCCAGAAGTGGAACGGGAATTGCGCGGACTTGGTAAAGCACCCCATCAGGATCAGGATCAGCGCGGGTACATACCATTCGCTGGCCTGGATTGCCTCCCGGTTCTGCAGGATCACGCTCAGGTCGTAGCTGCCCGCGATCTGGCCGAGGATCAGCATGCCCCCGATCATCGCAAGCCCGCCCATGCCGGTTACGGTCAGCGCCATCCGCGCGCCCTGCCGCCCTTCGGGCAGATGCTTCCAATAGCCGATCAGCAGGAAGGATGAAAGTGATGTAAGCTCCCAGAAAATGAGCAAAAGCAATATGTTATCACTCAATACAATCCCCACCATCGCGCCCTGGAAAAGCAGCAGGTAGGTGAAAAACTCGCCCATATTGTCGTCACGCGACAGGTAAAACCGCCCGTAGGTGATGATAAGAAGGCCGATGCCGAGGATCAGCGAGGCAAAGAAAAAGCCCAGCCCGTCCAGCATGAGATTGAAGTTCAGACCGAGGATCGGAAGCCAGTCCACGCCAACGGTCACCACTTCTCCGGCAAAGACCGCCGGGGCGTTGGTCCATAACCCGACGAATGCGGAAAGGCTGACGGTGAAGGTAATGCCGGCGCAGGCCTGACGGCCCGCCTGGTTCATCAGTCCGGGCAACAATGCGCCCAGAAAGGGCAAGGCAACGACGAGGAAGAGGGACACGCGAACTCCTGATCTTTGGGCCTGAATTAGTGACGTTTAATGTGGGAGTTTTCAAGCAAGCTCAAGTAAAACCCGTCAAATTCTGTCGGAATAGAGCAAAACACGCGATGTTTGCGCCAACGGTCGCGGCCATTGCCGGGCGCAAGGATGCGGTGGTCTTGACACCTTTCACAGGGAACGGGATCAAGACAGCAGCACCCTCCCATCCGCGGTGCACCGGAGGAGACCCCAGATGCCCCTGAAGCAGACTGCCCGCTGCGCATTGGAGAAGCTGCCTTGAGCGGCGCGCTCGACGGCGTGCTGGTGCTGGCGCTTGAACAGGCGGTGGCGGCCCCGCTCTGCACCGTGCGCCTCGCCGATGCAGGGGCGCGGGTGATCAAGATCGAACGGCCCGAAGGCGAGACCGCGCGCCATTACGATTACGGCGTCGGCGGCACCTGCACATATTTCGCCTGGCTCAATCCCGGCAAGGAAAGCGCCGTGCTCGATCTGAAGGCAGCCAATGATCTGGCGCTGTTCAAACGGATGCTGGCCAGGGCCGATGTACTGGTGCAGAACCTCGCCCCCGGCGCGATGGACCGGCTTGGCCTTGACGACGATCTGCTGCGCCGGGATTTCCCGCAACTCATCGCCGTGTCGATCCTCGGCTATGGCCGGGATACCGATTATGCCCGGATGAAAGCCTACGATCTGCTGGTACAGGCCGAAAGCGGGCTCTGCGCGGTCACGGGCACCCCCGAATCCCCCGCCAAGGCCGGCGTGCCGGTTGCTGATGTCGCCACCGGCGGCAACGCGCACGCAGCGGTGCTGGAGACGCTGATCGCGCGCGGGCGCAGCGGACAGGGTCAATGCATCGAGGTCTCCATGTTCGATGGGCTGGCAGACTGGATGACGGTGCCCTTCCTGCATCATGAGCACATGAACCAGCCCACGATGCGCCACGGCATGTCGCATGCCACGGTTTACCCGTACCGCCCGTACGATTGCCGTGACGGCGCCGTTATCATCGCGGTGCAAAACAACGACCAGTGGCGGCGCCTCTGCCTGCGGGTCTTCGACCGTCCCGACCTGCACCAACACCCCGATTTCGCCACCAATGCCCAGCGGATCGCCCACCGCGCGGAGGTGGACGCGGCACTTTCGCCGCTCTTTGCCGAACTGACCGTCGCCGAGGCGGTCACGCGCTGCGAAGCGGGCGGCATCGCCTGGTCACGCTACCGCGAAGCGGCGGAGCTCAACAGCCACCCGGCACTGCGGCGCGCGCCCGTGACACTGGAGAGCGGAGAGACCGTCACCATTCCCCGCCCTGCCGGACGGGGCGCTGATTTTCGGGGCGGGCGCCTGCCCGCGCTCGGCGAACATACCGACAAGATTCGCGCCGAATTCGGCTGAGGCACAGGATGCTCAGTTGATCGGGAACTGCTTGAGGCACCGTTCGGCCAGCCGCTGGAAATCGTCCAACGTCTCGCCTACGTTGCGCCGGTCCCGCACGACTTCAAGCGCTGCCTTCTTCTGCCGCCACGTGCCCGAGACATGCCGCTCGAGGATCAGCACGGTGATCTGCAGCATCACCTCTTTTTCCTGTGCGTCCAGCAATCCGGTGTCCGACAGCGCCACCGCCGTCAGCGCCATGGTATTGGCACAGCGCAGCGCTGCCGCTTCCTCGCCCGAATAGGTCCGCCCCTGCGCCGCCGCCGTGCTCGCCAGCAGGCACAGGCAAAAAGACTGCGCCAGCCGTCTCAAAAGACTTTGAACGTCATGGTGGTCAGCGAGCGTTCGATCCCGTCGATGTCCAGCAGGTTTTCATTGATGTATTTGCCCACATCCGCGCCCTTGGGGATGTAGAGCTTCATCAGCAGGTCATACTCCCCGCTGGTGGAATAGAGTTCGGAATGGATCTCGCGCAGTGCGATATCCTCGGCCACCCGGTAGGTCGTCCCGGGTTTGCAGCGGATCTGAATAAAGACACAAGTGGTCATGAAGTCTCCTTTGCGGAGCACGCCGGCTCCCGCCCTAGGCTGACATATCCGGCACAGGGGCCGCAATCCCTGAATGTGCCGTCTTGGCGCGGCGTCCAAGGCTGCTATAAGGACGCCGGACCACAACGCAAAGAGACCTCATGCGCAGCCACACCCTCACCCGCTCCACGGCGGAGACAGAGATCACGGTGACCCTCGACCTCGACGGCACCGGACAATACGACAACCAAACCGGCGTGGGTTTTTTCGACCACATGCTGGACCAGTTGGCGCGCCACTCGCTGATCGACATGACCGTGCGCGCCAAAGGCGATCTGCACATCGACGATCACCACACGGTGGAGGACACCGGCATCGCACTCGGTCAGGCGCTGGCGGCGGCTCTGGGCGACAAGCGCGGCATCGTGCGCTATGGCTCTTGCCTGCTGCCGATGGACGACGCGCTGGTGCGCGCGGCGCTGGACCTGTCGGCACGGCCCTATCTTGTGTGGAACGTCGATATGCCCACCGCCAAGATCGGCAGCTTCGACACCGAACTGGTCCGCGAATTCTTCCAGGCCTTCGCCACCCACGGCGGCATCACGCTGCACGTCGATATGCTGCACGGGCTCAACAGCCACCACATCGCCGAGGCCGCCTTCAAATCGGTGGCCCGGGCGCTGCGTCAAGCGGTAGAGACCGATCCGCGCAAGGCCGATGCCATCCCCTCGACCAAGGGCGCGCTCTGACGTGCTGACGGCGATCATCGACTACGAAAGCGGCAACCTGCACTCGGCGCACAAGGCGTTCGAGCGCATGGCCCGCGAGGTGGACGGCGGCGAGATCACCGTGACCGGTGACGCCGATGTGGTCACCCGCGCCGACCGCATCGTACTGCCCGGCGACGGCGCTTTTCCCGCCTGCATGGCCGAACTCAAGGGCCACTCGGGTCTCTATGCCGCGATGATCGAAGCCGTCGAAACCCGCGGCCGCCCCTTCATGGGCATCTGTGTCGGCATGCAGCTGATGGCCACGTGGGGGCGCGAATACGAAAACACCCCCGGCCTCGACTGGGTCGCCGGCGAGGTCGTGCGCATCACGCCCTCCGACCCCAACCTCAAGGTCCCGCACATGGGATGGAACGATCTGGTGATCGATGCGCCTCACCCAGTATTCGACGGCATCGCGACAGGAGATCACGCCTATTTCGTCCACAGCTATCACATGCGCTGCGCTAACCCTGCCCAGAGGCTGGCACATGTGGACTATGGCGGCGACGTCACCGCCGTGATCGGCCGCGACAATATGATCGGCCTGCAGTTCCATCCCGAGAAAAGCCAGAAACCCGGCCTGCGCATGATCGGCAACTTCCTGTCCTGGCGGCCCTAGACGCCGCGCAGGAGATGCCAAGGCCGAAATAGACCGGCACGGATGGTTGGACTGCGCCGGCGCACAGGAAGCGGAAGTGGCAGCGGCCTCTGGCAGCCCCACTAAGCACCGCTGAAGCCGGCGTCTAGGACAACTGCAAGACGAGGCGCGCCGCGATGTAATTGCGGAGTTTACCGTAAAACCGCCCCCAGAGCGCAGGGACCCCGATGAATATCCGGTTACGGTTAGCCGGCCCCGTCAGCGTCAGCGCGATCAGCCCGGCAAGAAACAGGAAAGCCGTGCAAAGGCCGGTTGCGCGGGACAAATCCGTCATCGGCAGGAGGTTCAGCGCAAAGTTACCGGCGCCGTAAACGAACGATGTCTGTGTCCCGATGCTTGCGAGAACGCGCAGCGGGCCCTGCAAGACGCGAATGCGGGCCCCGAGATGCAAAGCGCCTCCCCTGCAAACGAATCCCATTATGCCGACAGCATAATATCCGGGATGATTGATCCACCGGTGCGCAAGAAAACGGCGGCCGGCTTCCAGCAGGCCATGGGA
>JBFFFS010000216.1:0-5185 GCA_041557855.1 Roseobacter sp.
GCTGCTTGTTGGGTGTAAAGACTTCGTTGTATCTAAGCGCCATAGTTACCTCACGAACTTCTTATGCTTCAAGCGCTTGGGCTCCAGCGCATCCGCCCCCAGTCTCCGCTTCTTGTCCTCTTCGTAGTCCTCGAAGTTGCCTTCGAACCATTCCACGTGGGCTTCGCCTTCGAAGGCGAGGATGTGCGTACAGATGCGGTCGAGGAAGAAGCGGTCGTGGGAGATGACCACGGCGCAGCCGGCGAAATCGACCAGCGCGTCTTCGAGCGCGCGGAGGGTTTCGACGTCCAGATCGTTGGTCGGCTCGTCGAGCAGCAGCACGTTGCCGCCCGATTTCAGCAGGCGCGCCATGTGCACGCGGTTGCGTTCGCCGCCCGAGAGCAGGCCGACTTTCTTCTGCTGGTCGCCGCCCTTGAAGTTGAACGACGAGCAATAGGCGCGGGAGTTGACCTCCGCATCGCCGAGCCGGATCAGTTCGGCGCCGCCGGTGATCGCTTCCCAGACGGTGTCATTGGGATTGAGGTCGTCGCGGCTCTGATCGACGTAGGAGAGATCGACGGTATCGCCGTATTCGATGGTGCCCGCGTCGGGTTTTTCCTGCCCGGTCAGCATCTTGAAGAGGGTGGATTTACCCGCGCCGTTGGGGCCGATGACCCCGACGATGCCGCCGGGGGGGAGCGAGAAGTCGAGCCCTTCGATCAGTTGCTTGTCGCCCATGTGCTTGGCAAGGCCGTGGACCTCGATGACCTTGGAGCCGAGGCGCTGGCCGTTGGGGATGACGATCTGCGCGCGGGAGAGTTTCTCGCGCTCGGACTGTTCGGCCAGTTCGTTATAGGCGTTGATCCGGGCCTTGGACTTGGCCTGCCGCGCCTTGGCGCCCTGCCGCATCCAGTCAAGCTCGCGTTCTAGGGTCTTCTGGCGGGACTTGTCCTCGCGCGCTTCCTGGGCGAGCCGCTTGGCCTTCTGTTCGAGCCAGGCGGAGTAGTTGCCCTCGTAGGGGATGCCGCGGCCCCGGTCGAGTTCGAGGATCCAGCCGGTGATGTCGTCGAGGAAGTAGCGGTCGTGGGTGACGATGAGGATGGTGCCCTTGTAGTCGATGAGGTGCTGTTGCAGCCAGGCGATGGTTTCCGCGTCGAGGTGGTTGGTCGGCTCGTCGAGCAACAGCATGTCGGGGGCTTCGAGCAGCAGCTTGCACAGCGCCACGCGGCGCGCCTCGCCGCCCGAGAGTTTCGTGACATCCGCATCGTCCGGGGGGCAGCGCAGCGCTTCCATGGAGACGTCGATCTGGCTGTCGAGGTCCCAAAGGTTCTCGGCGTCGATCTGGTCCTGCAGCTTGGCCATCTCGTCGGCGGTCTCGTCGGAGTAGTTCATCGCCAGATCGTTGTAGCGGTCGAGGATCGCCTTCTTGCCGGCTACAGCCAGCATGACGTTCTCGCGCACGGTGAGCGCGGGGTCGAGCTGTGGCTCCTGCGGCAGATAACCGACGGTGGCGCCCTCGGCGTGCCAGGCTTCGCCGGAATACTCGGTGTCGAGCCCGGCCATGATCTTCAGCAATGTCGATTTACCGGCGCCGTTGACGCCGACCACGCCGATTTTCACACCCGGCAGGAAGTTCAGGTTGATGTTCTCGAAACACTTCTTGCCGCCCGGGTAGGTCTTGGAAACGCCGGACATGTGATAGACGTATTGGTAGGCTGCCATGGAGGATGCTCCGCATAGAAAGACTCAAGGTTCCCACGGGAGGTAATTTATCAGGCGGGAAAGGGCAATGCGCAGCTCCATGACCGGGGGCAGGTAATGCCGCAAGGGTCACGTGTCAGGCCGTTCGCGCATGAAAAGAGCGGCCGTGATGCCGGGCCGTGATGTCTGCGCCGAAGGGCGGGGCGCCCGAAGTTCATTGACAGTCCATTGACAAGGAGGGGGCAGGCAGGGTCAAAAGCGCGGACCCAAGGACGAGGTTTCGGTGCGGCACGGATTTCCCATAGCGCGCAAAGGCGAGGTGATCGGTTTGCTGGGCGGTTCCTTCGATCCGCCGCATGCCGGGCATCTGCATATTTCCAAGGAAGCACTGAAGCGATTTGGCCTGAACCGGGTCTGGTGGCTGGTCAGCCCCGGCAATCCGCTCAAGCGCCGGGGGCCGGCACCGCTGGCGCAACGGATGGCGCGGGCGCGGGGGATGATCGGCGATCCGCGCATTCTCGTCACCGACATCGAGGCGCGGCTGGGCACGCGCTACACCGCCGATACGCTGCGGCAGATGCGCAAGCGCTATCCGGGGGTGCGGTTCGTCTGGCTGATGGGGGCGGACAACCTCGCGCAACTGCACCGCTGGCAGGACTGGCGGGAAATCATGCAAAGTGTTCCGGTCGGCGTGATGGCCCGGCCGGGTGATCGCATTTCGGCCCGGATGAGCCCGGCGGCCCGGCAGTTTGCGCGGGCGCGGATCGCTGGGCACGACAGCCCGTTGCTGGGTCTGTCGCAACCGCCGGCGTGGTGTTTCGTCAACGTGCCGATGGTGTCTGAGTCCTCCACGGCAATCCGGGCGCAAGGCGGCTGGACCACGGCCGCGGAAGACGCAGCAGGTCACCCTGGAATGTGAGGACAGAAGCGGTTGTTTATCGCCACGTGCTCTTGCTAACGTGCGCCCATGCGCTGTGTTTCCCTTTTCCGTTTCTCGCGTCGTAAATTTCTGGCCGCCCTGATGGCCGGGGCGGCTTCGCCGGCCTTGGCACGCGCGCCGCTGACGTCGGAACGTCCGCCCGCCGGGCGTGGCGGGGCACCGGTTCCCGGGGCCGAGGCGCTGGTCAAAGAGGCGCGGATCAGCGGCAACGTGGGCTATGCGGTTGCCGACGCGCGCAGCGGTGCGGTTCTGGAAAGCCGTGCAGCCGAGATCGGCACCGCGCCCGCGAGCGTGACAAAGGCCATCACGGCGCTTTACGCGCTTGAGACCCTGGGCGCGGCATATCGTTTCACAACGCGTGTGATCGCCATGGGCCGCATTCACGATGGTATCGTGGAGGGTAATCTGGTGCTGGTGGGCGGCGGTGATCCGGTGCTGGGTACGCGCGATATGGCGGCGCTGGCGGGGCGGCTGAAAGAGGCCGGTATCCGCGAGGTGCGCGGCGATTTCGAAGTCTATGACGGCGACCTGCCCTACGTGCGGGCGATCGATCCGGGACAGCCGGATCACGTGGGCTACAATCCGGCTGTGTCGGGGATCGCGCTGAACTTCAACCGGGTGCATTTCCAGTGGCAGCGGACCGGGGCCAAATACGACGTGATGATGGATGCGCGTTCGGGTAGTTTTCGGCCCGACGTGACGATGGCAACGATGGAAGTCGTGGACCGGTCGTCGCCGGTGTACACCTATGAGGAAATGCGCCACCGCGATGTCTGGACCGTGGCGCGGGGGGCGCTGGGCCGGCAGGGTGCCCGCTGGTTGCCCGTGCGCAAACCGGGGCTTTACGCGGGCGAGGTCTTTGCCACGCTGGCGCGGTCTAACGGCATCGTGCTGCGCACGCCGAAGCTGCGCACGGAGATGCCGGAGGGCCAGGAGGTGGCACAGTTCCAGAGCGTGGAGTTGACCGAAGTGCTGCACGGAATGTTGAAATATTCCAATAACCTGACCGCCGAAATGGTGGGGCTGGCCGCGACCCTGGCGCGGGTCGGGCAGGTCGATGACCTCGCGGCTTCGGCGGCGCAGATGAACGAATGGGCGCAGGTGCGTCTTGGCATGAAGGCGCCGGGGTTCGTCGATCATTCCGGTTTGGGCGATGCCAGCCGGATCAGCCCGGCGGACATGGTGCGGGGACTGAGTGCCGCGGGGCGTGCCGCGTTGCTGCGGCCGCTGCTGAAGCCGGTGAAGCTGCTCGATACGAAGGGACGCACGATCAACGATCACCCCGTGAAGGCGGCGGCCAAAACCGGCACGCTCAATTTCGTGTCGGGGCTGGCGGGCTATGTCACCGCGTTGGACGGACGGGAGCTGGTTTTTGCGATTTTCGCCGCCGACGAGGAGACCCGTGCCAGCATCCCGCGCGAGATGCGTGAACGGCCGCCCGGAGCGCGGACCTGGGCAAGCAGGGCGCGCAGGCTGCAGCGGCAGCTCATCATGCGGTGGGGGGCAGTACTGAAGCAGGCCGGTGCGGTGGAGACAGAGGGCTAGCCGCTTTCCGGGTTCAGGTCAGGTGCCGTGCCCGCGCGCCGCGCTCAATCGCCGCAGCGTGCAGCCGGTCGATTGCCAGTTCGTAACGGATTTCTTCCAGCAGGCGCAGTTCGGTCTCCCCGAGGGTGCCGTCGGCGGCGGCCACGTCGCAGGCCAGAGCGTAAGCGGTCTCGTAGAGCCGCTCGGGCAGGTTGTCGCGTACGAGGCCGAAGAGTGCGTCGAGCCCATCCTCCTGTTCGAAAAGGTCGAATACGGTCTGGCTGACCTGGCTGAGCCGGTCCTGATCGTAATTTGAGAAAATCGGCAGCAACTGTACGGCAGCCTGTATTTTCACCAGCTCCGCGGTGCGGATGTCCTCGTCGGAGGCGGAAACGGCGACCATCAGCGCGATCAGCGCGTCCTGGGCGGAGTGGTTGTGAGGGCTGTCGTCGGACACGATATGGGGCTTTCGTCAAGGATCACTGGGCGTTCAGATTATTGACGCCACCCGGTCAAGGCAATAGGGACAGGCGACAGACCGCGCAGGATGCGCGGAGAGACGAGACACAGGTGAAATATGTCCCAGACACGTGACGCTGCGATGACGAGCAAAGCATGGCCTTTCGAAGAGGCGCGCCGGGTTCTCAAACGCTACGAAAAGGCGCCGCCGGAGAAGGGTTACGTGCTGTTCGAAACGGGCTATGGCCCGTCGGGGCTGCCGCATATCGGCACCTTCGGGGAGGTCGCGCGCACATCGATGGTGATGCGCGCCTTTCAAGAAATCTCGGATATCCCGACCAGGCTGGTGTGTTTCTCGGATGATCTGGACGGCATGCGCAAGGTGCCGGGCAACGTGCCGAACCCCGGCCAGCTGACCCCGCATCTGCAACGTCCGCTGACCTCGGTGCCGGATCCGTTCGGCAAATACGAAAGCTTCGGTCACCACAACAATGCGATGCTGCGGCGGTTTCTCGACACCTTCGGGTTCGAATATGAGTTCATCTCGGCGACCGATTTCTATAAATCGGGACAGTTCGACGA
>JBFFFS010000217.1:0-5109 GCA_041557855.1 Roseobacter sp.
CTCATGTCCGGCGTACTCGGCCTTCTGGAGGTTGCCTCGGGCTGGCTGGGACGTCACACCGGAGATTCGGCGGCGGCGGAGCTTTACACATCCTCTCTGGCCGGCGGCTTTCTATGGCATGGATCCTTTCAGGAAACAGGGGCGCTCGCGCGGGCGAAATGGGATCTTGCGACACCGGGTACGCTGAACCGGCAAATGGTGGAGGGTCTTGAAGGCGCGGGCGCTTTCGAAGGCCTGCCGGCCCTGCTGGACCGGATCGCGGCGAGCATGGAGCCCGATGATGACCACTGATGCATCCGGCAACTGCAGGCACGCAGGGGCCGGGAAACGGTCCGCAACGCGGATGCTCAGCTTGGCAGATGGTCAACCCCTTCGCACCCGCCCGCGTATGATGCGGTTTCCGGAGGGACCGCGCGCATGAAGGCGACGGCTTTTCCCTGCGATCCCGGCCACGCGGGCTGGAACAAGCTCTTGCCCGATGCTGCGCCGCCCGTTGTGCTTGAGGGGGCGGCAACGGCGGACTGGCTGGTGATCGGCGCGGGATACGCCGGGCTGGCAGCGGCGCGCAGGCTCTCGCAACTCTGCCCGCAGGGCCGGATCATCGTGCTCGAAGCCCGGCGAGTGGGCACCGGGCCCGCGGGGCGCAACTCCGGCTTCATGATCGATTTGCCGCATGATCTGGCGTCGGAAAATTACAGCGGTGGTCTTGAGGCGGATATCGCCCAGACCTCGGACAATCGCCGCGCCATCGCCTTTGCGGCCGAAATGGCGCGTGATTTCGGCCTCAGCGAGGAGGCGTTTGTCATTTCCGGCAAGATCAACGGGGCCGCAAGCGCCAAGGGCGATCGGCACAACCGTGATTTTGCTGCGCACCTGCGGCGCATGGGAGAGGCCTGTGACCTGCTGGACGCCGCCTCGATGCGCGAGCGCACCGGAACGGACTATTACACCAGCGGGTTGTTCACCCCCGGTGCGGCGATGATCCAGCCCGCTCTATTCGTGCGCGACGTGGCGCGCGGGCTCCGTTCGAACCGCTTGTCGATATTTGAACAAAGCCCGGTTACGGCGCTGCGCCGGACCGGGGCGGATTGGGTGGCGGAAACACCGCAAGGGCGGGTCACTGCGCCGCGCGTGATCCTGACGGTTAACGGGCATCTGGAAAGTTTCGGATACATGCGGGGCCGGCTGATGCATATCTTTCTTTATGCGTCGATGACCCGCGCGCTGACGCCCGCGCAGAGCGCCCGTCTGGGAGGGTTGCCGCGATGGGGGATCACCCCCGCCGATCCTCTGGGCTCGACCGTCCGGCGCATCTCGGGGACTGGCGGAGACAGGATCGTGGTACGCAACCGCTTTACCTATGCGCCCGGACTGAAGGTGCCGGAGAGCCGGGTGGACTGGGCTGGACGCACACACGACCGCAGCTTTGCGGCCCGTTTCCCAATGCTGCGGGATGTGGAAATGGAATACCGCTGGGGCGGGCGGCTCTGCCTGAGCTACAATTCGGTTCAGGTTACAGGCGAGATAGAGCCAGGGCTCTGGTCAGCCTGCTGTCAGAACGGATTGGGCACCGTCAAGGGAACCCTCGCGGGGCTGGTGGTGGCCGAAGCGGCGAATGGTCTGAGCTCCGGCACGTGGCAGCGTATGCAGGCGGCGCCGGCGCCCCGGTGGCTTCCGCCCGCGCCCGCAGCGTGGCTCGGCGCCACGGCTCGGCTGCGGTGGGGCGAGTGGCGCGCCGGGCGCGAACGCTGATTGTCAGATGGCGAGGTATTCCTCGCGCAGCGCCTTGTTTTCCAGCACCTCTGCCGCGGTTCCGTCAAAGACGATGCCGCCGGTGTCGAGGATCACCGCGCGGTCCGCAAGTTGCAGGGCGCGCACGGCGTTCTGTTCCACGAGGATGGTGGTTATGCCCTGTTCCTTGATGATCCGCAGGGTCTTCTCGATCTCATCTACGATCACCGGCGCGAGGCCCTCGTAGGGCTCATCCAGAAGCAGCACCTTGATGTCGCGGCAAAGTGCACGGGCGATGGCCAGCATTTGTTGCTCGCCCCCCGACAGCGTCACACCTTCCTGGTTGCGCCGCTCCCGCAGGCGCGGAAAGAGGTCATAGACCCGGTCGATCGACCAGCCGAGCGGTGGTGCGATCTGCGCAAGCTTGAGGTTCTCTTCGACGGTGAGGCCCGCGATAATGCGGCGGTCTTCCGGGACCAGACCAAGACCCGCCTGGCTGGCCTCGTAACTGGTCATCTTGTGCAGCGGCTGGTGATCGAGCCAGATTTCACCATGCCGCGCCTCGGGGCTGGCAAGGCGTGCAATCGCGCGCAGTGTCGAGGTCTTGCCTGCGCCGTTGCGCCCCAGCAGGGCCAGGATCTCGCCCTCGTGCACGTTGAAGCTGATGCCCTGCACGATGTAGCTTTCGCCGTAATAGGCGTGCAGGTCCCAGACCGACAGGAAAGCGGGTGCGGTCGCCGCCTTGTTGGCGTTCTTCGAAAAATCGGGTTTGACGTTCATTGTCGTCTCCTCGCTCTGGCGCCGGGGCGGTGCAGGCAAGCTGCACCCTACGGGCTGCCTTGGGTGGGTGTGTCGGGTGCAGTTTACCTGCGCCCACCCGGTTTAAGCCTTAAGCCGCCGTCTGCGTTTCGCCCAGGTAGGCTTCGCGCACTTTCGGGTGGCCCTTGATGTTGTCCGGCGTGTCCTCGACCAGCGGTGTGCCTTGCGCCAGCACCGTGATGCGTTGCGCGAGGCTGAAAACCACGTGCATATCGTGCTCGATGATGGCGATGGTGATGTCGCGCTCCTCGCTGATCTGCTTCAGCAGGTCGATGGTGTTGTTGGTGTCGGCGCGCGCCATGCCCGCGGTCGGTTCGTCCAGCAGCAGCAGGCGCGGCTCCTGGCTGAGGCACATGCCGATCTCGAGCCGCCGCTTGTCCCCCCGCGACATCGAACTCGCGGTCATATGCCGCTTGTCCGCCATGTTGAGGTCTTCGAGCATGTGCTCGGCCCGCTCCACGATCTCCTTCTGAGACATGACCGATGTCATCGCGTTCAGCTCGAAGGCCCCGTCGCGCTTGGCAAAACAGGGGATCATCATGTTTTCCAGCACCGACAGATCACCAAAGATTTCCGGTGTCTGGAAGACGCGGCTGATGCCCATCTGGTTGATCTGGTGCGGCTTGCGCCCCAGAACCGACTGGCCATCGAACATCACCGAGCCGGTGTCGGGAATGAGCTTGCCCACGAGGCAGTTGAGCAGCGTTGACTTGCCAGCGCCGTTCGGCCCGATGATCGCATGCACCGTGTTGTCGGCGACGCTGAGGTTCACGTTGCTTAGAGCTTGCAGACCGCCGAAGCGCTTGTTGACCCCTTTGACTTCAAGAATACCCATGGTCCAGTCTCCTCATTCCGCCGGGGGCGAGTTGCGTTGCTTGGCGCCTTCGACCTCTGCACTGCCGCTCTTGCGGCGGAACAGGGCACCGATTTTCTGGCCGCCCTGCACGAGACCACCGGGCAGGAAGATCACGACGAGCATGAACAGCAGGCCCAGCGTCAGGTGCCAGCCCTTACCGACGAAGGGATAGACGATCGTGATGAAGAAATCCTCCATCCCGTCCGGCATGAAAGCGAACCACTGCTCAAGCACGCTTTTGTTGATCTTGGAGACGATGTTTTCCATGTACTTGATGAAGCCCGCGCCCAGCACAGGCCCGATCAGCGTGCCCGCACCACCGAGGATGGTCATCAGCACCACTTCGCCCGAGGCCGTCCAGAACATACGCTCCGCTCCCACCTGCGTGTCCATCGCCACGAGCAGACCGCCGGCCAGACCGGCGTACATGCCGGAAATGACAAAGGCGGCCAGCGTGTAGGGTTTGGAGTTCAGGCCGGTGTAGTTCACCCGCTGCTGGTTGGACTTGACCGCACGCAGCATCATGCCAAACGGCGAACGGAAGATGCGGATGGACAGGTAGAAGGCCAGCAGCATCACGATGGCCGCGATGTAGTATCCGGCGTTGAAGGTAAACACCCAGTCGCCCACGACCATCTCGTAGCTCGATCCCATTTCCAGCCCGAAGAAGTTTGCGCGCGGCGTTTCGCCAGGTGCCAGAGCACCGTCTAGAATACGCGGATCGTCAACCTTCGGCTGCAGGCCGGTCTCGCCGCCCGTGATCGGGGTCAGCACCGAATAGGCCAGTGAATAGGACATCTGTGCGAAGGCGAGTGTCAGGATGGAGAAATAGATTCCGGACCGTCGCAGCGAGATGAAGCCTACCAGCAGCGAAAACAGGCCGGCTACGGCAACCGATATGATGATCGCCGGGACCACGTTCATGGTCAGCAATTTCATCATCCAGATCGCAGCATAGGAACCCACGCCCAGAAAGGCCGCGTGGCCGAAGCTGAGATAGCCGGTCAGTCCGAACAGGATGTTGAACCCGATCGCGAAGATACCGAAAATCACCAGTCGCTGCATCAGATCCGGATAGCCCGCATTGAACTGCGCCATGGCCGAGCCTTCCGGGAAGGGATTGAGGATGAAGGGTGCAAAGATCGTCAGAAGGGCAACAACGATCAGAAGCGTTGCGTCACGTTTTATAAGTCCGAACATGATCCTTATTCCTCCATCACGCCTTTGCGGCCCATCAGGCCCCGTGGACGTGTCAGCAAGATGATGATGGCGACCAGGTAAATGATGATCTGGTTGATGCCGGGCAGTGTTTCGAGCACGATCGCCATGGAGGCAAAGCTTTCAAGGATGCCCAGCAGGAATCCGGCGAGCACCGCACCCGAGAGCGAGCCCATGCCGCCGACAACCACCACGACGAAACTCAGCACCAGAAAATCCATGCCCATGTGGTAATTGGGCGAATTGATTGGCGTGTACATCACACCTGCCAGCCCCGCGACGGCGGCGGCAATGCCGAACATGATGGTGAAACGCTTGTCGATGTTGATGCCCAGAAGGCCCACCGTTTCGCGATCTGCCATGCCGGCGCGCACGACCATGCCGAAAGTGGTGAATTGCAGGAAGGCAAAGACGGCTCCGATGATGACGGCCGCAAAGGCAAAATAGACCAGCCGCCAGTAGGGGTAGATGATCGTATTGGGGTC
>JBFFFS010000218.1:0-5052 GCA_041557855.1 Roseobacter sp.
AGCCGACATATCGGTTGCGTATTCGGCGAGGGCTTCCGCGCATCGGCGCGGGGTTACATAGCCGTTTTCGGCAACTTCCGCTTCGTAGCTGTCAGACCAGGCATCGTAGAGTTCACGGGTCGAGGCGCCGTCCCGTGCCTGATAAACTTTGTCTAGGAATTTCTGCGTCATGCAGGCAGGGTAGCGGGCGGCGGCCCACCATGTCCACCCTCAAGCGGTCTGACAGAGTTCCTGCAGCCAGCCTTGCCAGCCTTCCTTGGCGCGATCCGTATAGGCCTTGTAGCGATCCTTGCGCCCGCGCCTGCCTCCTTTCAGGCCTTCGACAGGCGGAAAGAGGCCGAAATTGACGTTCATCGGCTGGAAGGTCTTTGCTTCCGCGCCGCCAGAGATGTGGGTTACGAGCGCACCGGTCGCGGTCGTGGGCGGCGGTGTCTCCAGGCTCAGGCCCTTGATCTCCGCGGCGGCAAGTCGGCCAGCGAGCAGGCCCATGGCGGCGGATTCCACATAGCCTTCAACGCCCGTGATCTGCCCGGCAAATCGGATGTTGGGACGTGAGCGCAAGCGCATCTGGCCATCCAGCAATGTCGGCGAGTTCAGGAAGGTATTGCGGTGGATGCCGCCCAGACGCGCAAAGCTGGCATTCTCCAAGCCGGGGATCATTTTGAAAACAGATGTTTGCGCGCCGTACTTCATCTTGGTTTGAAAGCCGACTATATTGTAGAGTGTCCCGAGTTTATTATCCCGGCGTAGCTGCACCACGGCATAGGGCTTGACCTCTGGCTGATGCGGGTTTGTCAGTCCTACGGGTTTCATCGGCCCGAAGCGCAGGGTCTCGCGGCCGCGCTCCGCCATCACTTCGATGGGCAGGCAGCCGTCGAAGTAGCCGGCGGTTTCGCCCTCCTTGAATTCGGTTTTTTCCGCGTCAAGCAATGCGTCGATGAAAGCCTCGTACTGGTCGCGGTCCATCGGACAATTCAGGTAAGCGGTGCGCTCTTCCTCGGTGTCGCCCTTGTCGTAACGCGATTGCATCCAGGCACGGCTCATGTCGATGCTGTCTAAATAGACAATGGGTGCGATTGCATCGAAAAAAGCCAGCGCTTCCGCGCCTGTCTCTGCCGCGATTGCCTGACCCAATGCGCCTGATGTCAGCGGACCTGTTGCAATGATCCAGTGCCCCTCGTCGGGCAGGCCGGTGATCTCACCGTACTCGATGCTTATCCTCGGGTGCGCTTTGAGTGCATCTGTGACCGACTGGGCAAAGGGATCGCGGTCCACTGCCAGCGCGCCGCCGGCGGGCAAGCGGTGTTTATCGGCGGTCCTGATGATAAGGCCGTCGGCTTGACGCATTTCCCAGTGCAGCAGACCTACTGCGTTCTGCTCGTGATCATCCGAACGAAAAGAATTGGAGCAGACCATCTCGCCCAGCAGCCCCGTCTGATGCGCGAAGGTGCCGACCTTGGGTCGCATTTCGTGGATCACCACGTCCACGCCGAGTTCCGCAGCCTGCCAGGCCGCTTCCGATCCGGCCATGCCGCCGCCAACGATATGAAGTGTCTGAGTCATGACGCGGATGTATGCGTTGCGCGCAGGGGGTGCAACAGGAACGCGCGCTCAGGCGATTTTTTCGAAGCGGTCCGGCAGTAAGTGACTTTGGCATGAGATTTTGGGGTCGCCGCAGCGGGCATGTCTGGCCAGAGAGAGGCTGGCTTGGAGGGACCTTCCGCCGGCGGCGACCCAAAAGGTACTGTGAGCGCCAAGCTCGCCCTATTAAAGTCACGGATTTGCCTTATTTGAAATAGCCCATTTGGAAACGGTGCGCCTCGGAACTGGAAACAAATAGTCCTGCATCGGGGCTTGCAGGAAAACGGCCCTTGCGCCCGGCGCGGTTTCGCTGAAGTCTGACTGCCGAAGAAAGGGAGGGTGGCCATTGTCTGTGCAGATGGATGTTGCGGCATTGAACGCATTTCTCGACGAGGCCTTTGAGCAGGTCGCGGGAGAATTCGTTGTCGAAGAGGTGGCGCCAGAGAGCATCCGGGTGCGGCTGGTCGTGGCGCAAAAGCACCTGCGTCCCGGCGGTACCGTTTCGGGCCCGTCCATGTTTTCGCTTGCCGATGTTGCCGCCTACCTGATGACGCTGGCGCGGATCGGGCCGCAGGCGTTGGCTGTCACCACGAACTGCTCGATCGATTTCATGCGCAAACCGGCCAGCGGCGTCGATCTGATCTCCGACACGCGTCTGCTCAAGCTGGGGCGGACGCTCTCCGTATGCGACTCGATAATTTATTCCGAAGGGCAGGGCCAGCCGGTGGCGCGGGCCAGCCTGACCTATTCGATCCCACCCGCGCCCAGATAATCCGCTATCTGATGCCGGTTTACGCCCAGCCGAGTTGTTTCAGCGAATGGACGTCGTTCCAGATCTTGGTCATGTGGCTGATCTTTCCGTCTGAGAAATCCATCACATAGGCGTAATCGGCGGCCACCTTTTTGTCGGTCGGGGCCGTGTCCCCCATCGGCTCGGTGTGGGTGCCGTGAAATACTGCGGCGGCAACCGCATTGCCGTGTTTTTCGTCCACCGCAAAGCTTTTGAGTTCGTAGTGGCCGTCAGGCATGACGCCCAGCAGCCCCTTCATCCACTCCGTATAGGCTTCGACTGTCGTCACGTCCGTCAGAGCGTCGGCCTGCGCCGAAAAGCTCGCTGTCGGCGTGCAATATGACTTGCAGGCATCCCAGCCCTTTCCGGTTTCGCAGGCATCAAAAAAGGCCATTGCATCCTCTTTCATGGTCATGGATTGTCCCTTCTGCTTTTGTTCAAGGCTGCAGGATGCCCTGCATGGAGTCATTCCCCAAGAAAAAAACGGCCGGGACTTGCCCGGCCGAAGGAAGAGGTCCGGTCTGCGTGCCGGGGAGGTCACGCCTTCCAGAACACCTTGGACGCTTCGGTTGTAGCCTCCCGAGGTGTCAGTCCCACGTCGCTGAGTTGCCAGTCTTCAAGTTGCTGCAGGGCGCGGCGTGTCTGGCGGCGAGTGGCCCATTTGGACAGGCAAGCCGCAAATTCGACCGCAATGACGGCTGCTGCGGGCACGATGCGGACCTCGTTCAGATACGTCAGTGTTTTGGGCGACAGGGCTGTTGCGCGTGCCATGGGAAATCTCCTCAATTGTATTGACACAATGTAGCGTTATTACTACAAAATATTGATACGATATTGCACACAAAGACGCTAGGAAAACATTGTAATGGATACAATTTGGCACCCTGAATTGCCGCAGGGCCATGGTCCGAAGTACAAGGCGGTTGCCGCAAGCCTGCGCAGCGGCATCGAGGCGGGCACTTTGAAGGAAGGGGACAAGTTGCCGCCGGTGCGTGAACTGGCGTGGCAGTTGGGTATTACTCCGGGTACGGTGGCGCGAGCATACAGCGTTCTTACCGATCAGGGCGTTCTCACTGCCGAAGTGGGGCGAGGCACCTTTGTCGCGACGGCGAAGGCGGTCCAGCCGATCTACAGGGAGAACACCATCGAGGAAGACTCCGCCATCCACAACGCGGAGGCACAGACCCGACAGATCAATCTTTTTTCGCCCCATCTTCCCAACGTCGGTCAAGCCGAACTGATCCGCGAGCTTCTGGCCGAGGTGGCGCAGGATCCGCCCTCTGGAATGATGCATTATCCCAACCGCCGCAACCAACGCCCGGCGGCGGAAGCGGCGGCGGCCTGGATGTCTTCAGGGCCGCTTGGTGTCGTGCGCGCCGATCAGGTGGTTCTGACCCATGGCGGCCAGAACGCCATCCTGATGATTTTGCAGACGGTGCTGCGCGGGCGCAGGCCCGTGGTACTGGTCGAAGAACTCTCCTACCCAGGATTTCGCCGGGCCGCGGATTTGCTGCGCGCAGAGGTGGTGCCGGTGGCGATGGATGCGCAGGGAGTGATCCCCGAAGCGCTGGAGGCTGCGGCGCGGGCGCATGATGCACAGGTCTTTTGTACGTCTCCCGAAGTGCACAATCCTACCTGTGGCTGTACGCCGCTCGTCCGGCGCGAGGCGATCGCCGATGTGGCGCGGCGCATGAACCTGCAGATTCTCGACGACGACTGTTACCGTCTAGGGGAGGCACAGGCACCTGGATACCGGAGTCTTGCGCCCGAGATCAGCTGGCACGTCTCGTCCATCTCCAAATCGGTCACTCCCGCGCTGCGGCTTGGTATTGCGGTGGCGCCGGACGGGCAGGCGGGACATTTGCGCCGGACTGCCGAGAACTCCTTTTTCGGGATCGCAACGCCGATGGCGGACCTCTGCGCCAAGCTGCTGACGCATCCGAAACTGCCGGAGCTGATGGACCGGGCGCGGCGCGAGATCGGTGCCTATGTGCAATGTGCCGTCAATGGTCTTGGCGGGTACGAACTGATGTGGCGTGCGGATGTGCCTTTCCTGTTTCTGCATCTGCCTGAGGGCTGGCGCGCCGGAGCATTCGTTCAGGCGGCGGAGTCCCGCGGCGTTCGAATTCGTCCGGCCGAGGAATACACCTGCCGGGATGCGCGCGCGCCCCATGCCGTTCGCTTTGCCATAAATGCGGGTGTCAGTCTTGAAACCTTCGAGGACGCGGTCGGACGTTTGCGCGACCTTCTGGATAATCCTCCGGAGCAAATAAACGTGTAAATGTGGGGTAAAATAATACCTATTTTTTAAATAACTGAATTGATTGAATTTTTCTGGAAAACTGTTGCTTGACCTGCGCTGCGCCTTCTTTATAACGCCCCAATCGCATTTGGCAGGACCGACCGTTCGGGCCCGCTTTAACCTCATTCGGGGAACCGTCCATGAAAACCTTTTCTGCTACACCTGCAGACATCGACAAGAAATGGATCCTGATCGACGCCGAAGGCGTTGTTCTGGGCCGTCTTGCGTCGATCGTCGCTCAGCGTTTGCGCGGCAAACACAAAGCGTCTTTTACGCCTCACATGGATTGCGGTGACAACGTCATCGTCATCAATGCTGACAAGGTCCAACTGACCGGCAAGAAGCGTGAAGAGCATCATTACTGGCACACTGGCCACCC
>JBFFFS010000219.1:0-4998 GCA_041557855.1 Roseobacter sp.
AGGCTCCTCCATCGGGGTCAAGCTCGAAAAGGTAACGATCCCATGGAAGGACATCATGGCCACGAAATGGACCATGCTCCGTGCAAGCGGCGTCGGCTTTATCGCCGGCATCCTGCCGGGCGCCGGTGCCTCCCTGGGGTCATTCCTCGCCTATATGTCCGAAAAATCCATCGCCGGAGAGAAAGGCGGGTTCGGCACCGGAGCCGCCAAGGGGATCGCCGCGCCAGAGGCGGGTAACAACTCCGCTGCCGGTGGCGCGCTTGTGCCGATGCTGACACTGGGCGTGCCCGGATCCGGCACCACCGCCGTACTGCTGGCCCTGCTGATGACGCTGAACATCACGCCGGGACCCACGCTCTTTACCGACCGGCCCGAAGTGGTCTGGGGCCTGATCGCCTCATTGCTGATCGCCAATGTGGTGCTGCTGCTGATGAACGTGCCGATGGTCAAGATCTTCGTGAAGATCCTGATGGTGCCGGCATGGGTGCTGCTGCCAGGGGTGACGATGATCTCCTTTGTCGGCATCTATTCGCTTTCGGGCAGCTATTTCGACCTGCTGCTGATGGTGGCCTTCGGTGCGCTCGGATACGTGCTGCGCAAGCTCGATATCCCCACGGTGCCGGTCATTCTCGGCATCCTTCTGGGCGGCAACATGGAAGACGCGCTGCGCCGGTCCATGGTGCTGTCGGACGGGGACCCGATGTTCCTGTTCTCGACACCGATCGCCATCGGCCTGTGGCTCGCGGCCATCGCGGGCTTCGTGGCCCCGATGTTCCTGCGCAACGTGCTCAAGAAACCGCAGGCGATCACGGACTGATGGTCCGGGTGCTGGTCCCCTCCGGCGCTCTGGGCCTCAACTACGACAAGGAGGCCCTGCAGCGCGGCATCGCCGCAAAGCCGGATATCATCGCCATTGACGGCGGCTCCACCGACAGCGGCCCGGCCTACCTGGGCCGGGGCATGTCCAAATATGCGCGCTCGTCCACCAAGACGGAATGGGCGGGGCTGATGGCCGCCCGCGCCGAGGCTGGC
Source organism: Roseobacter sp. (assembly GCA_041557855.1). GTDB lineage: Bacteria > Pseudomonadota > Alphaproteobacteria > Rhodobacterales > Rhodobacteraceae > Roseobacter. The sequence goes on from JBFFFS010000219.1 coordinate 1,033, forward strand.
GTGCCGCTGGTAATCGGCACCGCCGGGACTTGCGGCGCCGATGCGACGGTGGACTGGATGCTCGACATCACGCGCGAGATCGCCAGCGAACAGGGCACGCCCCTGCGCATCGCCGTACTGCGCAGCGGACAGGACCCTGCGGCCATCGCCGATGCCTTTGCCCAAGGCCGGGTCACACCGCTTGGCAATGCGCCGCAGATCGACGCCGCAACCATCTCTGCCTGCAGCAACATCGTGGCGCTGGCCGGGGCGGAGCAAATCGCGGCGGCACTTGCGACCGGCACGGACATCGTCATTGCCGGACGCACCACCGACACCGCGATCATCGCCGCGCTGCCGCTGGAGCGTGGCTGCCATGCCGGGGCCGCCTGGCACGGCGCGAAGATCGGCGAATGCGGCGCGCTTTGTGCCACCAACCCGCAGTCCGGCGTGATCCTGATCGATTTCGACGACAGGGGATTTACCGTCACGCCACTAGCCGACGGGGCCCATGCCAGCCCGCATACCGTCTCCGCGCATATGCTCTACGAGAACGCCGATCCGTTCATTCTCTATGAGCCGGGCGGACATCTCGATGTGACGCAGGCCGAGTACCGCGCGCTCGACGATACTTCGGTGCGCGTCGAAGGGTCTGTCTGGATGCCGTCGGACGATTACACCGTTAAGCTGGAAGGTGCGCGCCCCATGGGCTTTCGCTGCGTGGCGCTCGCGCTGCTGCGCGATCCGCATTACGTGGCGAATGCGCAAGCCTGGGCACAGGACATCACCGAGAAATGCAGCGCGAAGGTGGTGGACCGCATGGGCCTCGCCCCCGACGCGTTCACGCTGGAATTGCGCGTCATCGGCCAGACCGCCAGCTTCGGTACGCTGGAGACACATGCCCCCGCCGCGCACGAAGTCGGCGTCATCGGCATCGTCACCGCGCCGACCAAGGCACAGGCGGCCGAGATCGGCAAGATGCTCAACCCCTACCTGCTGCACCACCCGCTGACGCAGGAAGAAGAACAGCCCACCTTTGCCTTTCTCTTCTCACCACCTGAAATGCAGCACGGGCAGGTTTACGAATTCGCACTCAATCATGTTCTGCACCTCTCAGACCCGATGTCGGCCTTCCGGCTGGAAGTGATCGACCATGGCTGAGTTGCGCACCCTCGTCACCAAGATTCGCTCCAAGAATGCCGGCCCCTTCTGGCTGACGATCGATATATTCTGCGGCACCGCCGAGGCCTTCACCCGCGTGTCGGACAGCCTGACCACCGAACAGGTGGCCATCACCTTTGCCGCCGATCCCGCTTCGATAAAGCGTTTCGATATCCCATCGCTCAACGTGGTCAAGTTCAGCCTGCCGCGTCCGCAGGTTCAAGGCGCGATCAATGATCGTGACATGCACGGTGCGTCCTGGGGTGCCCTGCTGGGCGAGATCGAGATTTAAGAGCACGCTTCATCGCCGCCCACCCACGGCAGTACCATGATGCGCAACACAAGGAGCGATGAGATGACCCTAAAGCATTTCACAGCCTGTGCCCTGCTCGCAGCCAGTCTCGACGCACAGGCCGTCCATGCCAACGGAACGCAGCCATCCTTCGATTGCGCCAAGGCCACATCCAATGCCGAGGAACTTGTCTGCGCGGAAGCAAGACTCGCCGCCCTCGACCGCCGCCTGAGCGCGCACTACGCCGCCGCCATTGACAAGCTCGGCGCGCTGGACAGCGGCACCAAGGAGGCGCTCGCCGCCCTGCGCGAAACGCAGCGCGGCTGGATCAAGGGCCGGGATGAGTGCTGGAAATCCGTAGATCTGCGCGCCTGCGTCAAGGCCTCCTACCTGCAGCGCGAGGCGGAATTGGTCGCGACCTGGCTGCTTGAGGATCCCGCTTCGGTGGTTTCCTTCTCCTGCGACGGTAACCCCGCCAATGAAATCACCGCCATGTTCTTCGATACCGAGTTGCCCGGCGTCCGTCTGGAATACGGCGACAGCATCGATACCGGCACGCTTTCCCCGGCAGCCTCGGGCAGCCGGTACGAAGCAAGCTTCGGACGACTCCTCTGGATCAAGGGCAACACGGCCAAGGTGTCCTGGACCGAGGGGCAGGTGATGTCCTGCGTCCTGCAGGACTGATCACGCTGTCGGGCAAAGGACATGCCGCCGGATCGGAGTGTGTTGTCATGATATGGCGGGCCCAGAAGGACTCGAACCCTCAACCTGCCGATTAGAAGTCGGCTGCTCTATCCAGTTGAGCTATGGGCCCGCTGTCCCCCTCATGCCGCAGCATGCTCCGGCACGCAAGCCTCAGATCGCACGGGTCATGAAAACACTGAGCGGATCGGCCCGGTAGTTACCGAAGGGCGGGCATGGAACAAAGCCCTCGGACCCGTAGAGCGCCCGCGCCGCCGCATGTTCGGAGCCGGAACCCGTCTCAAGATCGAGACGCAAAAGCCCCTCGCCCTGCGCCAGCACGATCAGTGACCGCAGCACCGCGCGACCCGCGCCCCTGCCGCGCGCTTCCGCCCGCGTATGCATGGATTTCACCTCGCCCGTGCTGCCCGCGATTTTCACCGCGCCAATCGCGAGGGCCGTCTGATTCTGCCTCAGCACCAGAAGCCGCACGTCCGGCTTGGCGAGGTCTTCGGCGGGCAGAACATGGCAGCTTTCGGCCGGGGAGTGCGCGCGCATCAATGCAAAATGACGCGCAATCAGCTCCGCGACATCCGGCTCATCCACCCGCGCCGCGGAAATCTCGAACCTTTCCAGGAGACGGCCTTCAGTGCGTCCAGGCACCACGGCGCCCGGTCGCGAAATTCTCGCCGTAACCGCCTGGCCGGATGTTGGCCTTGCGCTTTCTGGGCTCGAACACCTCGGCGTGGATCCCGTGCTCCTGCGCGTATTCCATCGCCTCTTCCTTGGTCTTGAAGCGCATGCGAACCTGTGCCTGCGTATCCGAGGAAGACGTCCAGCCCATCAAAGGATCCACTTCGCGCGCCGTCGCGGGCGCGAACTCGAGCACCCAGGAATGGGTCTTTGCCATGCCGGAAGACATTGCTGTTTTTGCAGGCTTGTAGATGCGTGCGCGCATGCCGGAGCTCCTTTTCAGTCAGTGCCTTTTATCACGGATTTCAACGCGCCGGGCAAGACGACAATTGCACCGCAGCATTCAGAAAGGCGCCCTAATCGGCTTCGAATGACGCCTGCAACCTGTCTTGCAAGGCCTGCTGGCTGGGGGGCAGCACGGGTCTATGTCCGGGTATCGTCGGTGTCGGCGGCAAGGCCTTCATCTTTTTCCAGTACCGTGCGGCAGTCTCAGCGTCGCCGCCCGCATCACTGGCGATGGCGAGCAGAGCATGCAGCATCCGATCCGTCGGCCGCATATCCGAAGCGGCCCGCACCTGCCGCGCCGCCGCATCGAACTCCCCGGCGCAGTAACAGGCAACGGCCTTCATGAACATGCGCGACGAGATCAACGGGTCATGGGTCTGACGCTGCAGCAACTGATCATAGCTGTGGATCGCCGCACTGTAATCCTCGCGCAGCATGTGCAGATGACCTTCCAGTTCATGCGCTTCCATATAGGCGGGATTGATCCGCCGGATTCTGAGCAGATCCGACTGCGCCGCTTCCACGTCACCAAGACAGCAGACCCGGAACATTCCGCGTGTCCAAAAAACGTAATCGCTGTCGCCGCTGTGCTCGACCGCACGGTCGAGATCCTTCTCTATCCGTTCCAAATCCTTCGAGGACAGTGTTTCGTATCTGGCGAAGGCCAGCATCATCTCCGCCTCCACCCGCATGCTGATCGACACACCGTCATCGGGCTTCATCGATACCGCGCGCTGCATCAGCGCGAGACCATGCGCCCAGTCGTCATAACCTACCCTGTAATAGAGGTTCGCAGCCCGCGCGCGCAGATCCGATACACTCAGTTCGTCATCGGGTATGCCCACCAGGCGATCTCCATCGAAAGCGTTGGTCTG
>JBFFFS010000220.1:0-4953 GCA_041557855.1 Roseobacter sp.
CGGCACTAACAAACGCGGCCGCAGCATCGCCTTGAGATCGAACTCCTTGGAATCGCCGTTGAAGCCATGGGTCAGGGCGAGATCCTTGAGGTGAAGAAACCCGATCGGCGTATCCAGCGTGCCGTCATAGACCGGCAGTCTTGTCAGCCCGCTTTCCTTGAAAACCGCCACGGCTTCGTCCAGCGTCGAGGTCGCGGGGATCGCCGTGATGTCTGCCTTGGGCACCGACACATCCTCCACCCGCAGCCGCCGCAGGTTCATCATGCCGTGGGTTTGCCGCCCTTCAAGCGGCGCCCGGGATGGCCCGTCTTCCTCGTCTTCTTCGGAGGGGCTCAGCGCTTCGAAGACGCGGCTGAAAAAGCCGCTGTGCCTGGAAGGTTCGCCGTCTGAAGATGTGTCGTGTTCCGGCTGCGCGCGTTGCGCTGCCTCAGATGATCCGTCGTTGTCGCCCATTGGGTCCTGTACTAAATGAAAGCGGGACTCCCGCCATTAAATTCTATATGGGTCATCCAGACCCATTTTGCCAAGTATTTCGGTTTCAATTGTCTGCATCAGCGTGGCATCGGGGTCACGAATGTGATTGTAACCCAGCAAATGTAACATTCCGTGCACGATCAGATGCGTGACATGATCGACCACAGGCTTGTTTAACGCCTGAGCCTCGCGTGCGCAGGTCTCAAAAGCAACGGCAACGTCACCCAGCGAAAAGACGCCAGCAGGATCGGGACGGGGTGCCTTCGGCGCGCCACCTGCCTGCGCGGGTGCCAGTTCCTCCGAGGGCCAGCTCAGCACGTTGGTTGGCTGTGGCTTGCCGCGAAAATCCGCGTTCAGTTCGGCTATGCGCGCATCATCACAGGCCAGAATGGAAATCTCCACGGCATCGGGATCGAGAGCGGCATGCGCACAGACAGCCCTGAGCGCGCTGGCGCTGATCCCCTCCAGTGGCACCGCGTCCCAGCGCCGGTCTTCGATCAGGATATCAATGTCCATGGGCCGTTTCGCCCCGCTTCACCGTGCCCCATCCGCGCATCATACCGGCGACGGGTCGGCCTCGTAGGCTTCGATGATCGCGGCCACCAGCGGATGACGAACCACATCCTTGGAGGTGAAATAGTTGAAACTGATCTTCGGGATCGACTTCAGAAGACGTTCCGCATCTGCAAGGCCCGACGCGGTGCCGCGCGGCAGGTCGATCTGCGTGCGGTCCCCGGTGATGACCATGCGCGAGCCCTCACCCAACCGTGTGAGAAACATCTTCATCTGCATCGACGTGGCGTTCTGTGCCTCATCGAGCACCACGAAGGCATTGGACAGGGTGCGCCCCCGCATGAAAGCGAGCGGCGCGATTTCGATCTGCTTTTCCTCGATCAGGCGGCCAAGCTGCTTGCCGGGCAGAAAATCGCCAAGCGCATCGTAGAGCGGCTGCATGTAAGGATCGACCTTGTCCTTCATATCGCCGGGCAAAAAGCCCAGGCGCTCACCTGCCTCGACGGCAGGCCGCGAAAGAATGATCTTATCCACCTGTCCTGACAGGAACATCGACACACCGACCGCAACTGCCAGATAGGTTTTACCCGTCCCGGCGGGGCCGATGCCGAAGGCAAGCTCGTGCTGGAATAGCGCCTGCACATAGGCTTTCTGCGCTTCTGTGCGAGGCTCCACCCGTTTCTTGCGGGTCTGTATCTCGATACGGTTGCCGATGGGCATTTCCAGCTGGTCGCCGTCCTCGACCGTGGCGGTTTCCTCGAAAGGGCCCATTCGCAGTTCGCGGTCCACGTCGCCCGGCTCTACCACTCGGCCGCTTTCAAGCCGGGCGTAAAGCGCGTGCAGCACCCGCATGGCATCCGTCTGTGAATCCTCCTCGCCGACAACCGCAAGCTGGTTGCCGCGCCTGACGATCTGGACGCCGAGGGATTTTTCGATCTGCGCGAGATTTGCGTCATAAGGCCCGCACAGATCGATCAGCAGTCGATTGTCGGGAAATTCAACAGTTCCCCCCGGCACAGCAGTCAGGGTGTCGGTCGGGCTTGTATCACTAGGCGGCAACAGCGGCTCCTCGCGCAAATGAGTCGCTTTGACGGTGCCAATTCCACGCGGGCAACGCAAGCTCTAGCGGCGCGATTGCAGCGGTTTTGGTCAATTAATGGCAGTCGCCGCCAAAGCGGCCGGGGTTTGACCCCGTGCCTAGAAGGGATCGCCGATGATCGCGGTGGCGCCACCTTTGAAATCGCCCACGGTCTGGGTCGGCGGAGCGATGCCGGAGCAGACCGGTTTGCCGGTCCGACGGTCGAGACGCGCGGAAAGGTAACCTTCCACACCGTCGTCGATGATCCAGTGGTCGCAACCGTTCGGATCTACCCAGATGCCAGCGCGCAGGTTGGTCAGTTCCTTACTGTCGATGCTGTCGTCCTGCGTCTTGTCGGGACCCAGTTCAGCGCAGGCTGCAAGGGTGAGAACCGCGGATAGGACGACGAATTTTGTCGGTTTCATGCTTGGCACTCCCTCAGCGGATACACATGATTTCGACGCGACGGTTCTTGGCCCGTCCGGCCGAATTGCTGTTGGATGCCGCAGGCTTGCGTTCGCCGTAGCCCGTGACTGATTTCACCCGGGCCCCCGAAGCGCGGGCGACCTCCGCCACGGCATTGGCGCGGTTGCGCGACAACTGCATGTTGTAGGCATCCGATGCGACACGGTCGGTATGTCCGGCAATTGCGAATGCGTTGAATTCCGATTTAGCAAAGAAATCGCGCAGACGCGCCTTGCCGTCCTCACTGATCTGATAGCTGTCGGTGGCAAAGAACGTGTCGGTCTTGACCACCGCGCAGATATTGCCTTCGCGGCAGACCGGAATGCCGTTGCGGGTCACATGCGGGGTCATGTAGCCTTCGATGCCATCGTCCATCACCCAATGTTCGCACCCGTCAGGGTCCACCCAGATGTCGGGAATGTATTGCCCCTTGTCGAGCCCGGCCTGAGACTTCGTCTGCGCCGCCAACGGCGCAGGCTGCAACACAAGCAGCGTCGCGACCCCGGACAGGGCAAAAAAAGCGCGCCCACGTTAAAACAGTTTTCATCACTAACACTTCCTGACTCGCCATCGTGTCCCGGTGCGCGCGCGCCGGTCATGGGTCTGGACATCGCAAAATAAAAGCAATGACGCAAACGCGCAAATTATCCTGGCTATTGTCGCCGGGCTGGCACCACTGTGCGAACTGCGGCGGGATTTGGGCGCAATTGTGCAAGATTCGCCTTATTTGCGCGCCACTGCCGCAAGAGAATTCCGCTTGGCCTCGATGATTCTCACCGGGACGATGTCACCGATTTTCGCATCCGATTCATCGATATGCACCGCGTGCAGATACTCCGATTTGCCGACCATCTGCCCGTCGAGACGTCCTTGTTTTTCGATCAGAACGCTGAGGTCCCGCCCGACCATTTCGTTTTGGATCGCTTGCTGCTGTTCGGTGATCAGCGCCTGTATCCGCTGCAAACGATCGTCGGCCTCGGCGGGATCCACCTGCGCACGTTCGGCAGCGGGTGTGCCGGGTCTGGTCGAGTACTTGAAAGAGTATGCATAGCCGTAGCGGACCTCGCGGATGAGATCGAGCGTGGCTTGAAAATCCGCCTCGGTCTCTTCGGGAAAACCAACGATGAAATCACCAGACAACAGGATGTCGGGGCGGCCTTCACGGATGCGCTCGATCAGGCGCAGATAACTTTCAGCCGTATGGCTGCGGTTCATGCGCTTCAGAATTTTGTCTGAACCGGACTGAACCGGCAAATGCAGGTAGGGCATCAGCTTGGGGCAGTCGCGGTGCGCCTCGATCAGATCGTCCTGCATGTCATTTGGATGTGACGTAGTGAACCTGATACGCTCCAGCCCGTCGATATCGTTGAGCGCCCAGATCAGACCTGCGAGGGTCTGCTCCGTACCATCCGGCCCGGTGCCGTGATAGGCGTTGACGTTTTGACCGAGGAGCGTGATCTCGCGCACGCCGCGTTCGACAAGGTCACGCGCTTCGTCGAGGACCCGCGCGACCGGTCGGCTGACCTCGGCGCCTCTGGTATATGGGACAACGCAGAAAGCGCAAAACTTGTCGCAGCCCTCTTGCACTGTGAGAAACGCGGAGGGCGCCCGGCGGGACTTGGGCCGCGCTTTCATTTCTTCGAACTTGTCTTCCTGCGGAAAATCCGTGTCGAGCGCTTTCCCGCCTTCCCGCAGACGCGCCTCCATCGCCGGCAGGCGGTGATAGGATTGCGGCCCCACGACGAGGTCAACCGCCGGCTGCCTGCGCATGATCTCTTCGCCTTCGGCCTGGGCCACGCATCCGGCCACCCCGATTTTCAGATCCGGCTTCTCGACTTTGAGTGACTTCAGGCGCCCAAGTTCGGAATAAACCTTCTCAGCGGCCTTTTCGCGTATATGGCAGGTATTGAGCAAGATCATGTCAGCCTGTGCGGCATCATCGGTCTGCACATAGCCTCCCGCGCCCATAGCCTCGGCCATGCGTTCGCTGTCATAGACGTTCATCTGACACCCGTAGGTCTTGATAAACAGTTTCTTTGGAGCAGTCATGGCACTATCCGTTGTGAAAGAGTTCAAACGGTCCCCTACCAGCCGGGGACGACGCTTGCAATGCGGCGCAATTTACCCGATTCTGAGCGCCAAGGCATCCTGTGGAGACACGCATGCGCTACGACAGCCTGAACGAATTCCAGCAAATTGTGCGCCCTGCCCTTTCGCGCGGCCCGATTGCGATCGTGCTGGTGGAGGACGACGTGGAAATAGCCACAACCCTGCGCCATGCGCTGCAAAGCGGGTTCGATTGCGTGCTCGCGCTGATGCCGGGTGTGTTCGAATTGCCGCGCGATCTACAAACGATGGTGCACCGGATCGATTACGACGCAACCGCCGAAGGGGCTGTCACTCATGCGGTCAACACGGTGATC